>CAZQRW010000049.1:0-13758 GCA_964596115.1 uncultured bacterium | reverse complement strand
TTAATCTATATAATTAGCATTGCGTCACCGTAAGAATAGAAAAGATAATCCTCTCTCTTTGCCTCTTCATACGCAGAGAGTATTAATTCTCTTTCCGCAAAGGCACAGATTAATATGAGAAGTGTGGATTTGGGAAGGTGAAAATTTGTCAAAACTATATCGCATACCTTAAATTGGTATGGTGGGTATATGTAAAGATTTGTCTCACCCTCTTCAGGTTTCACAAACCCATCTTTATCTGCTGCAGACTCAAGGGTTCTTATGGTTGTTGTCCCCACACATAGTATTCTTCCCCCAATTTTTTTGGTATTATTTATGAGATTTGCTGTTTCCTCAGGAATTTTAAAATGCTCTGGCTCCATCCTGTGTTCTTCAATGTTATCAACCTTCACTGGTCTAAAGGTTCCAAGACCAGCGTGTAAAGTAATATACCCAATTTTAGCCCCTTTTTTTGCTATATTCCCAATTATTTCTTTCGTAAAATGTAGACCAGCTGTGGGTGCAGCAACAGCACCCTTCTCCTCTGCATATACTGTTTGATATCTTTCCTTATCCATTGGTTCAGGTTCTCTCCTAATATAGGGTGGGAGTGGTACATTTCCTATTTGTTCAATAAGAGATTCAACATCACCTGCATCAGCCCAGAAGTTTGCAATTCTTGTCCCATAAACCGGATCCTTCCCTACAATCTTACAATGGAGCCCATTTCCAAAGGTTATAATCTCCCCTATCGGTGCCTTTCTACCCGGTCCAGCAAGGACTTCATAGGTGCTGCCTATCCTCTTCCTGAGAATAAAAATTTCAACTTTACCCCCTGTTCTTCTTCTCCCAAATAATCTGGCAGGTATAACCTTAGTTTTATTCAAGACAAGAAGGTCATCCTTACATATATAATCAACAATATCAGAAAAATTTCTGTGTTCAAATTTATTCTCACTTCTATGAACAACAAAAAGCTTAGATGTACCCCTTTTTCTGGGGTATTGGGCTATCCTTTCTTCAGGAAGAAAATAATCGAAATCTTCTAATTTCATTTTCCAATACAATAATTCTTGAAAATATTATCAAGAATCTCCTCTGAGGTTATATCGCCTACAATTGCCTCCAGTTGTTTTACACCTTCTCTAAGCTCAAATGCTATAAGTTCCTCACCCAACCCTTCCCTCACACCATCCATTGCCCTTTTGATTAAAGACATTGCACTTTCAATATGATTTACCTGCCTCTCATTCATTATAATAAGATCTGAAGATACAGGCATAAGAGACT
This sequence comes from uncultured bacterium, assembly GCA_964596115.1. Taxonomy (GTDB): domain Bacteria; phylum Hydrothermota; class UBA3072; order UBA3072; family B12-G15; genus CAZQRW01. Next base: position 12,489 of record CAZQRW010000049.1, on the reverse strand, counting down.
CTATTTTTTTTATAAGTGTCCTGTCTATATCTTCAAACCCTGTAAATTCCTTTGAAGAAACAAAAACACCCTCATTCAATAAATCTTTTTCCTTCATTTTATGCTCAAGATCTGACTTGTTTAACACAAGCACCCTATTTTTAAATTTATTCAATAGATCTCTATCATCTTTTTTTAGAGGCTCCGATATATCTATAACAAGTATTACAAACTCAGCATTTCCAATTAATTTTTCTGCCCTTTCAATACCTATCCTTTCAACCTCATTTTCAGGATAATGCATTCCTGCTGTATCAAGAATTCGGACAGGATACCCTCCAATATCAAGCCACCCTTCAAGAATATCCCTTGTTGTGCCAGGAAATGATGTAACTATTGCTTTTTCTTCCTTTAACATTGCGTTAAAAAGGCTGGATTTACCCACATTAGGTCTTCCAACAATAGGGATATCAATACCATCCTTCAATATTTTTCCCTCAGTGAAACTTTTTTTAAGTGTATCAAGTTCTGAGAGGAGTGTCTGTAGTTTCTTATTGATCTCCTCTTTTTCTGGAAGAATTACATCTTCCTCCCTGAAATCAAGTGAAACCTCAAGTAAAGTAGCTACATCTAATATCTTTTTCTTTATTTTTGTAATATATTTTGAAAGACTACCAGAAAGAATTTTTTCTGCAAAAAATCTTCCCTTTTCGGTCTTTGCCCTTACTATTTCAAGAATAGACTCTGCCTTTAGTAAATCCATCCTCCCATTTGTAAACGCCCTCCGTGTAAACTCTCCCCTCTCTGCTGGTCTTGCACCTGCCATTATAACTGCCTCAAGTACCTTCCTGGGATTAATATACCCACCATGTGTAGAAATTTCAACAGTATCTTCTCCTGTATATGTGCGTGGTCCTCTCATAACAAACAGAAGAACTTCATCAATAAGTTCACCGGTAGATGGATTCTTTATCCACCCATAGAGTATATCTCTATTCTTTACTGAATTTAGTGATTTCTTTCCTTCGAAAATACTTGATACGATAGGGATAGAACGTCTACCACTTACCCTTATAAGGGCAATGGCGCCTTCTCCTGGGGGGGTAGCTATTGCACATATAGTATCATTCATCTGCGCGAGGGGGCAATAACAACCTTTTTAAGGTCACCCTCTCCAATAGTATATGTTCTTACACCTTCCTTATTTGCAATGGCAAGATGAATAACCCTTCGGAGAGATGCTGGAAGGGGTTCAAAGAATATCTCCCTCCCGGTTCTCTTTACCTCTTCTGCAAAGGCAATAGCTCTTGTACTCAACGTATGTTCCTTCTTCTTTCTGTAACCGGAAACATCAACCACTATATCGAGTGTCTTCTCATATCTGTGAACAATTCGTGATATAAGATGTTGAAGTGCCTCAAGATTCCTTCCACCTTTACCAATGAGGACTGCATCAGAATCTTCTGTCACAATATTTATATAAAATTCGTTCTGCTCTCTCTTAAAAATCTCGACACCACCTTTTGCTCCAAATTTTTCAATGAATTCTTCCACGATATCCTTAAGTAATTTTTCAATTGTTCCTTTTTTTGTAACCCTGAGCTTTACCATTTCGTCATTTTCTGCTAAAACGCTCCAATCTACATCATCCTTTGTGAGGCTGAGTTTTTCCAATCCTTTGCTTAATGCCTCTTCTAAATCCTTACCTTCCACAATTACCAATTCCATCCTAACCTCCTTCTGCTTGTTTTTTAATAAAATACTGCTGTAATATCATAAGTAAATTATATACAAACCAATAAAGTACCAACCCTGAAGGTAGAGAAGCAAATATAAATGTAAGAATGATTGGCATCATAAATGTTAAACCCCTCTGTTCAGAAGTGGCACCCTGGGGACTGAAGAATTTCTGTTGAATAAACATAGTGATACCCATAAGAATTGGGAGTATAAAATAAGGATCCCTCAAGGACAGATCTTTTATCCAGAGGGCAAATGGTGCACCTTTCAATTCAATTGTACTATTAAGAACAGCATAAAGTGCAAAAAATACCGGCATCTGAATTAAAAGAGGCAAACATCCTGAAAATGGATTTACACCATATTTTTTGTAGAGTTCCATCGTAGCTGCGTTTAATTTTTGGGGGTCTTTTTTGTATTTTTGCCTTAACTTGGCAATCTCAGGCTGAATTTTACTCATTGACCTCATAGATTTATAACTGACCATATTTATCGGTGAAAGAATAAGCATCATAAGGATGGTAAATATAATTATCACCAGCCCATAATTTCTTATTCCCTTGTGTAAAAATACTATCGTAAAGAAGATACCCTTACTTATAGGCCTCAAAAGAGTCATACCAAAATAAATTGAGTTCTCAAATCCTTTCTTAGCAAGCGCAAGTTTATTATATTCTAATGGCCCAGCATAAACAGTAACTTTATTATTATACCTTGTAGAAACAAAAGGTAGATCATTAAATTTTCCAACTACCGTTTCGGTTGCATAGTTCTCAGGGAGCACAGAGATTATAAAATATTTAGTCTTAAATCCTGCCCAATTAATCATTCCATTGAAAATCCTATTGCTGCTGGCTTTTTCTATCTTCCTCAAGGATACTGTTACAGGTTTTCCTCCCATTGAAACAATTGCTCCAATAAATCTCTTCTTATCCGGGACCTTTTCATCTGTATCAAATCCTGCAATACCGTAGTAGAACTCCTTTTCAGGCAAAAGCATAAGGCTTATCGTATAATTTTTATTATTAAATGTATACACCTTTTCATAAACTACAGAGTCCTGTTTGTAATAAAACCTTACTCCATTTTTTATCATTTCATATTCGAATGGAATGTTCGACATATCTATTTTGGTATTTCCCTCAACAATAGCAGTTCTCGTTAAATTTCCTTTCTTAGGTCTCAGCCATACATTATACTTTTTAACCCTTATTTCTTTTATGTCTCCACCAATGTTAGTAAAGCTAACTTTAAGAAAGTCATTTTCATACTGAATCTCCTGTTCCTTTACACCGCCCTTTTCAACAGCAATTGTAGGAGAAATCGCCTTTGTTTCTAAGGGTTTCGGACTCTCTTTCGCAATCTTTTTTTCTGGTTTCTGTATCTTTACCTCTTCTGTCTTCATCTCCTTGGGGGGTGGATTCTTTGCCCTTGTCTTCATAAAATACAGTTGGTATAAAACTATTAAAACAATGATTGCAACATATCCCAATAAAAGATTCTTGCCTTCTTTCATGTAATCACCTCAATGGATCGTACCCTCCCGGGTGGAAGGGGTTACATTTTAAAATTCTCTTTGTGCTCAAAAAACCTCCTTTTAAAAATCCATATTTTTTGAATGCTTGAAGAGAATAATCAGAACAGGTAGGATAAAATCTACAGGTTGAAGGAAGTATAGGCGATATAAATCTCCTGTAAAACCTTATTATCAATATCATTACCTTTGCCATAGATTACCCTCTTTTAAGAGAGAAAAAAAACTCTCTTCTAATGTGGAGAAGTTTTCTCCAATTGAGACTTTCTTTATCTTAAATAAGTAAAATCCATCCTTCAAAAAATCTTTATTTCTTCTAAACATTTCTTTTATTCTTCTTCTGGCTTTATTTCTTTTTACTCCCCCCTTAATTCCATGTTCCATAATAATACCCATTTTTTTCTCGTTGGCAGGAAGAAAAAACAAATCAAAAAAAAACCCTTTATTTTTTTACCCTCTCGCAAGACACTAGAAATTTCCATCTTATCTGTAATACCTCTTTTACTGTAAGGACTATCTATACCGTTAATTTCCATTTACCTTTAGCTCTTCTATTATTCAAAATTCTTCTGCCACTCTTTGAAGATATCCGTTTTCTAAAACCGTGAACCTTTTTTCTCCTTTTATTGTGAGGTTGATAGGTCCTTTTCATAAGTCCTCCTTTTTATTTTTCTTTCTTAAGTCTTTGATTTATAAATAATCGGAAACAGGCCGTTGTCAAGTTATTTTTGTAATTACTCCTTATGAATTTCCTATCTTATCTTATTATAATTAACCCAAGGATTATAAATTTATTATCTAAGAGAAGAAAAGGAACAAAAACATACTAAAAGTTGAAAAATGATAAAAAACAGAGAAAATCACCGCAATCCATTTCGGTCATTCTGAATAGAGACTTGGGATGAATTTTTGCGATGAAACAGCGCTTCCCTCTGTCACTCTGAGTTAGAATTCTGTGGGTGTTTCTCTACGTAAGAGCCTCATCGTTCAAACTTAGATTATTACAACCAAGAGGTGTTGGTATGTCAACAAGGAACAAATTCACTTCTACTTTAATCTATTAATCGCATTTTCAACCATTCCGTTTAATCCCTCGTCGCCTGCATTTTCAATTGTACTTTTGAGCTCTATAATAGCAGATAATGCCTCCAGCTTTTGCAGAGACCAAATTGACTGAATAATTAAAGCTCTGGTCTTGTTATTCTTTTTTAAATCATTTAAAGAAGATTTTATTATCTCAATAAGAAAGGGAATATTTCTTTTATCATTTATTTCACCCAATGCATGGATTAATACAATGAGTTTTCTAATATTAATGTTACTTCTTTCCGATTGGAATAAACTATCCATTTTATTCTTTAATACAGGAGAAACGGTAGTATCGTGGGAATAACCTAATGTACTAATGGCTACAAAAGAGGTTTGTAAATGTGGATGATTTATAAGTTGAACAATCTCGCTCCTCAATTCCTCTGTCCATTCTATTGGCCTGAGTATATTAATGAATGAATCTATGAGAGATTGATTAAACTCTTGAAGGTGTTTCTTAAGGTATACACCACTTGCAACCCTGTACTGAATTTTCTCCATCGCCAATTTCGTTCCGTTTTCATAGGGAAGATTTTTAACGAGCCATAATAGGCTATCAACAGTAAAATTTTTGTCCATTGATAACATTTCTATTGCCTCCTCACAGCAGTCCTTATCAAAGAGTTTTTCCCTTATAAATCGTTTCGTCCATTGCTTTTTTCTCCAACCAAGTGCACGGATTGCAGAGTTTTTTATACCTTTATCCCCATTATATAAAAATTTAATCAAGAATGAATCTACACTGTCATCCTCTAAATCAACAGAATAAGTGTTTTTGATTATCATGCTTTTCAAGTAATTGGATTTTTCCCCTTTAAGTAGGGACTTTATGAGTTCCTTTGTGAGTCCTTCTGAAATCATTCCTTCAAGATATTCCTTTCTTTTCAAACCATGCGCTCTTAAATATGCATAATACAATCTTTTGATTCTTCTTTTTTTGCTTTTAAGACGAAGAACATAGGTATAAAATCTAACCTCTCTAATGTCATCGTAAAATTTCTCAATCTTATATAAAGGAAATTTATCATATGAACCTATTCTTTTTAATTGAATTAAATATCTGCCTTTGATATATGTATATTTCAATGCAATTATCTTATCATCAATTACTCCTTTGAACACCCTTTTCTTCTTAAATAAACAAATACTGTCATTTACAAAGGAATCCATTACTTCTCCAAGGACGATAATCTCTGCCTGTTTATAAGCATCATATTTTGGGATATATGCATCTATTGTTTCAGTATAAGTATAAAAACAAACTAAAAGAAATACCATTTTCCCAACCCCATTAATTTTTACTCTTTATCTTTTCACTTTCTGTATCTTCTGTTTTTTACATCTTTGAGGTATTGACCTCAATTGTAGGATTCCTCCCAAATCTATAATCTCCTTCTCAACTATATTATGCCTAACGTTCATAGCATCTCTTTTATTCTATTTATAGCATACCTCCCTTTTATTAAATTGCAAGTGTTTTGTATTTCTTCGTTGTTGTTTCAATATACCAATCCTTCAACACCCTATAATAACCACAAAAAGAAAAAAATACTTGACTTAGTGAAAAAATTCTTTTAGTATTTCGGAAATATGGGAGGATAAAATGAGTGAAAAATTAATTATAATAGGTGGCGGAATTATAGGAGGTAGTATACTTTACAATCTTTATAAGGATGGATATAAAGGAAAAACCATTGTTATAGAGAAATTAGATGCACTTGGTCAGGGCTCTACTTCATTGTGTGCAGGAGGAGTAAGAAATATATGGTCAACCCTAGTCAATATGAAACTTACATCGTATTCACTTAAAAAATTTAATGAATATGATAAAGAGCTCGGGATGGCCGTAGGCTTCGATCAAAGGGGATATCTTTTCAACTATTATGAGGATGATTTTAAAAAAATAAGTGCATTTAAACCCAATTGGGATAGATCAGGGGTAAGGACAGAGCTTCTGAAACCAGAGGAAATAGAAAAAATGATCACCGGTCTCCATACTGGACTTGACCACCTGGATAATGAAACGGTGGATATGCTTGAACTCAAACCCATTGCAGGTGGTCTTCTCGGTCTCGACTGCGGTTTAATTAATTCTACGGCAGTTGCAGTAGGATACTTTGAGATGGTCAATAAAATGCACAAGGATAAGGTCGAATTAAAATTAAATACAGAGGTAAAAAGTCTCATCATTGAAGGAGAAACGGTTAGGGGTATAATAACAGAAAAAGGTGAGAAAATATATAGTGATATTGTAATTGTCGCTGCAGGTGCCTGGACTAAAAAACTATTGGAGGATTCAGGAATACCAGAAGAACAAAACATACCTATGTATCCATTAAAAAGGATGCTCTTCGTAGTTCAACCACCTAAATCTAATCTTAATATTGAAAAAATACCGTTTACCATCATTGATAAAGGTATATACTTCAGGCCTGAAGCAGGAAACCTACTTGTGGGAAAAGCAAAGGAGGATGAAAAACCTGGATTTGATACGGCACCTGAGAGGAGCTACTACGAGGACTTTATCAATCTGTATATGCAATCAAGACTTGAAGGATCTGAATATTGCAGAATAGAATCTATGTGGGGGGGATTGTATGCCCACAATTATAAAGACAAGAACGGTATCGTTTCATTCCACCCAGATTACAAAGGCCTATTCATTGCCGCTGCTTTCAGCGGGCATGGCGTAATGGAGGCACCAGGCATAGGAAAATCTGTGTCAGAAATGATACTCAATGGAAATCCCGTTACAATTCCAGAAGTTAAGGCCCTCGACTTCAAAAGGTTTAGAGAAAATAAACTTATTGTTGAAACTATAGTGATTTAAAATGAACAAAAACATTTTGAAATATCACTTGCCAATCTAATATTTTATATTATATTCCTGCAAAAAGGAGGAACGGTGAGTAATAAAGAACTACTGAAATTAAGGATAAAGGCGTTAAATGCTGTGGGTGAAGCATTAAAAGCAATAAAAGATGTCTATGAGGCATCAAAGGAGAAGGAAAATCCAGAAACCCTCGAATGTCTTTCAGAAAATCTCAAAAAGATGGAAGAATTATATGAGGCATGTGTAGATTGTTGTCTGGATGGAATTACAAAGAAGTAAATTATAAATAATTTTTAGATATTGAAGACTGCAGATTTAGTATAAGTAAATCATTTTAGCAAATTTACTTCTGTTAAATTTATATAAATTTTGCTATAGGGCTGGCGGTTCAGCAATCCTTGAAAGTAGTGTTTTCGCCCTCTCCTCCTTTGGATTTAATTCCACGGCTCTTTTAAGATACTCGATCGCTTCGGGTATCCTGTGAAGTCTAAAGAGTGCATTGCCCATATGAAAAAAGAGGCTTGCATATTCTGCCCCTGTTTCCTCAAGCTTCTTAAAGTGTTCAAGTGCCTTTTCATCATCCCCCTTTGAATGATATACGATGCCTAGGTGATAATGTGCAATCTTTGACTGAGGACTATATTCTAACAACTTTTCGAAATTGTCTACCGCCTTGTCAATACGACCTGTATGGTAGTATGAATGACCTAACCAGTAATAAGCCATCGAAAACTCTGGATTCTTTTCAAGGCACTTTTCAAAGTATTCAACCGCCCTTTTAATCCTGCCCATTCTGAAATATGAAATGCCCATTGCATAAATGGTATCTGGAAAATCAGGAAGTAATTCAATGGATTTCTTATAACTCTCTATCGAAAGCTCTAAATCACCAACAAGATAAGCAAGCTCTCCCACACATTTATAAATATAAGGATCCTCTAAAAATTTCATAGCCTTTCCACAATGTTCTAACGCATCTTTTATTTTCCCTCTTTTTCTAAAGTCCAAACTCCTTCTTACCAGGTACTCTGGATCATCTTCGCTAATGGGGAAACCACAATATGGGCAGTAGAGAAAGTCCTCCCTTATCTCCTTTCCACAATTCTTACATTTCATTGATCCTCCATCCTCCTAATTATTTCCTTTCCAAATTCGGAGGTCTTTATGGGTGTAATATTTTCCATATGCCTTGCAAGGTCATATGTTACCTTTTTATCCATTATTGTTTTTTCCATCGCATTTTCTATTAAATCCGCGGCCTCTTTCCAGTTCATATACCTTAACATCATTACGCCTGAAAGGATAAGTGAGGAAGGATTTACTTTATCCATTCCTCTATATTTAGGTGCTGTTCCATGGGTTGCCTCAAAAAGGGCAGTAAAGTTACCTATATTACCACCTGGTGCCATACCCAATCCACCAACCTGGGCAGCTGAGGCATCAGAAAGGTAATCACCATTCAGGTTTGGAGTTGCAATTATATCATACTCGTCTGGTCTCGTAAGGAGTTGCTGGAACATATTATCAGCAATCCTGTCTTTGACTAAAATCTTGCCCTCAGGTATACTGTCCAAAGATTTTGTCTCTTCTTCAGTAATGGCAACATCACTGAACTCTTCTCTGGCAATCTCATAACCCCACTCCCTGAATGCACCCTCAGTATATTTCATAATATTACCTTTATGTACAATTGTCACACTCTTTCTCTTGTTATCAAGTGCATACTCAAGGGCTTTTTTTACCAGCCTTTTTGAACAAAATTCACTTATGGGTTTTATCCCTATACCCGAATCCTTTCTTATATTTACATTAAATTGAACCTTTATAAAATCGATCAACTTTGTTGCTTCCTCACTATTTACTGGCCATTCAATCCCAGCATAAACATCTTCTGTATTTTCCCTAAAGATAACCACATCGAGTTTTTCAGGATGGGTCACCGGGGAGGGTACTCCTCTTATCCACTTTACAGGTCTAACACACGCATAGAGATCTAGGGTCTGTCTTAGTGTGACATTAAGACTTCTATACCCTCCACCAATAGGTGTAGTAAGAGGACCTTTTATTGCTACAATATATTCCCTGATGGCATCTATCGTTTCTGAAGGAAGTAGTTCTCCTTTTCTCTCCCTACCCTTTTCACCTGCATATACCTCTTTCCATTCTATCACTCTTCTCCCGTTGTATGCAAATTTAACTGCATTGTCCCATACAGGGAGTGCGGCATTCATTATATCAGGTCCAACGCCATCGCCTTCTATATATGGAATAGTAGGGTTATCTGGTACAAAAAGTTTATTATTTACGATCCTTATCTTTTCTCCCATTACTCCTCCACTTTAAAGTCACCATACTTTTTGATATGCTCTTCTATACCACCATCCTGTATTAGCCTGAGCATAAATGGTGGAATGGCTTCCGTCTTAAGGGTTATATCCTTTGTTACATCTTCTACAATTCCCTTTTCGAGGTTAATTTCAAGTTTGTCTCCCTCGTCTATTCTGTCTGTATCTGTAGTTAATAAAGGTAAACCTATATTAAAGCTATTCCTATAGAATATTCTTGCAAAGGACTTTGCAATTATGCAGGATATCCCTGCGATTTTAATAATTCTGGGTGCATGCTCCCTTGAAGACCCGAGACCAAAATTCTTACCCGCAACAATAATGTCCCCTGGACCCACCTTCGAAGCAAACGTTGGATCTGCGTCCTCAAGCACATGTTTCGCAAGCTCAGGAAGATTAGTCCTCAAATAGAAGTATCTTCCGGGTGCTATATGGTCAGTGGATATATCATCTCCAAATTTCCATACCTTTCCTTTAATAATCATATCACCTCCTATAGGTATTTTCTTGGGTCTGTGATTACACCCTCTATAGCAGTTGCAGCTGCCGTAGCAGGTGAGGCAAGATAAATGAAACCCTCTGGATTGCCCATTCTCCCTTTAAAATTTCTATTCTGGGTAGAAAGTACACTCTCGCCATCACCAAGAACACCTTTATGTATACCCACACAAGGACCACACCCTGGTGACTCGATAGCAGCACCAGCCTCTACAAATATCTCCAATAATCCTTCTTTCAATGCCTGTATAAATACATCCTTAGATGCAGGTATTACTATGAGTCTCGTATCTTTATGCCTTTTTCTTCCCTTTAATATAGAAGCTGCAATTCTCAAATCCTCAATTCTCCCATTTGTGCATGTACCTATATAAACCTGGTCAATCTTTACATTACCAACATCAGAAATTTTCCTTACATTATCCACTGTATGGGGGAAGGAGACCATTGGCTCAATATCAGAAACATTTATTTCGTAAGTCTTTTCATATTTTGCATCTGGGTCTGACTTTATATCCTTGAATCTAGAACCTCTACCATGCTTAACAAGGTATTCTCGGGTAGTATCATCGGTTGCTATCAATCCTGTCTTCCCGCCTGCCTCTATAGCCATATTTGTTATCGTAAATCTTGCCTCCATTGTTAAGTCTCTTATTGTTTCACCTTCGAACTCCATTGCCTTATAAGTTGCACCATCTGCGCCAATTTTACCTATTATGTAAAGAATAACGTCCTTTGAAAAAACACCATCCGGTAGCTTACCCTGTATAACAAATTTATAAGTCTCTGGCACCTTCAGCCAGACCTTTCCCAGGGCAAAGGCCAATGCAACATCTGTAGAGCCCATGCCAGTCGCAAATGCCCCCAGTGCACCCGATGTACAGGTATGGGAATCCGCACCTACGATCAGGTCCCCTGGATTAACCCAGCTTTCTACAAGCCTTTGGTGGCATACCCCTTCTCCAACTTCAGAGAGGTATGCACCTGTCTTTTTTGAAAATTCCCTCAGCATTTTCTGGGCATTGGAAAGCTCTTTCTTGGGACTGGGTGAGGCATGGTCAATAAAAAGAATAGTATTATTATTATCAAAGACCCTTTCCAAATTTAATTTCTGCAGTTCCTGGATAGCGAGAGGCCCTGTACCATCCTGCACCATTGCAACGTCCACCTTTGCAACCACAATTTCGCCTGCCTTTACATCTCTTCCAACATGTTCAGAGATTATCTTCTCTGAAATTGTCTTCCCCATATTATCCCCTTTCTTCTATTGGCACATATTCAACATCAATGGGACCATTGTATATCCCTCTGGGTCTAAATATCCTGTTGGCCTGAGTGTACTCTATAATGTGAGAAACCCAACCAACCACTCTTGACATTGCAAATATAGGTGTGAAGATATCTGTAGGTATTCCAAGAAAATGATAAACTATGCCTGAATAAAAATCTACGTTGGGGAATATACCTTTTTTGCTTAACTCCCTTATCATTACTTTTTCTATTTTCTCTCCAATTTGAATTAATGTCATATCCCTACGCTTTTTCGAAATTTTCTCAGCATAGTCTTTAAGTATTCTTGCCCTTGGATCATATGCCTTATAAACCCTATGACCGAAACCCATAATTTTCCTATGCTCTGCAATCGCATTCATTATATACTTTTCTGCCTTTTCAGGTTTCCCAATTTCATTAAGCATTTTAAGTACCCTCTCATTTGCACCCCCATGTAGTGGACCTTTAAGTGTCCCGATCCCTGAAACAATAGCTGAGTACATATCAGATAGGGTGGAGGCAGTGACCATTGAAGCAAATGTTGACGCATTAAGACCATGATCCTCGTGAAGAATAAGTGCAACATCGAGTGTTCTTGCATCTTCCTCATCAGGGAGCTCGCCTTTTAGCATATACAGGAAATTGGCGGCATGACCAAGAGAATTATTTGGAGGAATAATATCCTTTCCATTCCTCATTCTATCAAATGCGGCAATAATGGATGGCATCTTTGAAATAATTCTAATTCCTATCCTCAAATTTGTTTCCATCGACTCAGCACCTTTTGAGGGGTCATATAAACCCATAATTGAAACAGATGTTCTGAGTGCATCCATTGGATGAGATCCCTTTGAAAAACTTTCAATAAGCCTTATCTCTTCTTGAGATAGTTTTCTATGTTCCTTTAGATCCCCAATAAAGTTATCAAGCTCAACCCTCGTGGGGAGCTTGCCAAATAAAAGAAAATACGCTGTCTCTTCAAACGTTGAGTTCTTTGCAATTGATTCTATAGGTATCCCTCTGTAGATTAAAATACCCTCTTCTCCATCTATACAGCTGAGAGATGTTATTGCAGCGATGACTCCTTCCAGGCCGCGTGAATATTGAAAATTAGTAGCTGTTTCACATCCCATTATGACCTCCTTGTTTATTTTTAAATATTATAATATAATAAAAAACTTATGTCAATGGTTTTTTAA
>CAZQRW010000048.1:0-13989 GCA_964596115.1 uncultured bacterium | reverse complement strand
GTGAGGGCGGTAGGACAGTTGCTTCAGGCGTGGTTACTGAAATACTGGAGTAGAGGGTATGAGGGATAAAGTTACACTAGCCTGTACTATCTGTAAAAGTAGAAATTATATGACTACCAGGAACAAGAGAACAAAAAAGGATAAAATTGTCTTAAGGAAATATTGTCCTGTTTGTGGAAAACATACCGAACATAAAGAGGTAAAATAGGCCTGTAGCTCAATTGGCTAGAGCTCCGGACTCCAAATCCGGGGGGTGGGGGTTCGAGTCCCTCCAGGCCTGTAGAATATAGGAGAATATTATGTTAAAAAAGATAATTAAATTTTTTAAAGAGATGAACCTTGAGATAAAGAAAATAACGTGGCCAAAGAGAAAGGATTTATGGGAATCCACGTGGGTTGTGGTAATTTTTTCCATTATTCTTACTATTTTTGTTTGGGTAATTGATCTGATATTCTCTAGATTGCTAATAGGGTTGTTGAGGTAATTATGGCAGAGAAGTATTGGTATGTTGTCCATGTATTTACGGGATATGAAAAGAGGGTAAAGGCCTTTATATATGAAGAGTTAAAGAAACATCCTGAACTTCAAGATAAGGTTGAAGAAATTATAATTCCTGAGAGAAAATTAGAAGTAAGAAAAAAGGATGGCAGCACACAGAGTAGAAAAAAGAAGATTGTGCCAGGCTATGTTTTGATAAAGATGGAAGATGACGAAAATTTAATGAGGCTGCTCATTAGTATTCCAAGAATAATGGGATTCCTGGGCTCTCGTACGCCAAGAAAAATATCCGATGCAGAAGCAGAGGAAATGATGGCGATTATGGAGAAGGTTGAAATGCAAGGAGGGATGCCATATATTAAGGGACAGCAGATACGTATAATCGATGGACCCTTTACTGATTTTACCGGGGTAGTAGAAAAGGTGGATCGAGAAAAAGAAAGGTTAACAGTGATGATTACTATATTTGGTCGTTCTACACCTGTCGAATTGAGTTTTTATCAGATTCAACCAGTATAATGCGAGGTGATTATGGCGAAAAAAGAGATTAAGGCAAAGGTTAAATTGCAGATTCCAGCAGGTCAGGCATCACCTGCACCCCCTGTTGGTCCAGCCCTTGGACAACATGGTGTTAATATTATGGATTTTTGTAAAGCCTTTAACGAGAAGACAAAGGGACTTGGAGACAATTTGATTCCTGTTGAGATAGAAATATACAGGGATAATTCCTTTTCTTTTAAAACGAAAACTCCGCCTGCTTCTTTCTTGATAAAGAGGGCTGCAGGAATTGTTAAGGGTTCTGGGGTACCCAACAGAGAAAAAGTGGGAAAGATAACCAGGGATCAAGTAAGAGAAATTGCAAAGAAAAAAATGATAGATCTAAATACTGAAGATATTGAACAGGCTGAAAAGATCATTGCCGGCACAGCAAGAAGTATGGGTATTGTAGTAGAGGAATGAAGGAGATTATATGAAAAAAGGAAAAAGGTATACTGCTTTACTCAAGAAATATGATAAAAAAAAGGAATTTGCTTTACAGGAAGCTGTAAAAGTAATAAAAGATTTGAAATCTGCTAAATTTGATGAAACCCTTGAAGTGCATATAAGATTAGGGATAGACCCCAAAAAGTCGGATCAAATGGTAAGGGGATCTGTCAATCTTCCTTATGGAACTGGAAGAAAGGTTAAAGTACTTGTTTTTGCTGAAGGTGAAAAGGCAAAGGAGGCAGAAGGGGCAGGGGCAGAGTATGTTGGAGCAGATGATCTTATAAAAAAGATTAAAGAGGGCTGGCTGGATGCAGATGTTGTAGTTGCAACACCCGATATGATGCCGAAAATTGGACAGCTTGGCAGGATACTCGGAACAAAGGGTCTTATGCCTTCTCCCAAGAATGGAACAGTAACAAAGGATATAGGAAAAACAGTGGAAGCCCTTAAAAAGGGTAAGATTTCTTTCCGTGTAGACAAGACGGGTGTAATTCATGCGCCTATTGGAAAGGTTTCCTTTGAGGAAAAAAAGTTGTATGAAAATGCAAAGGAATTTATAAAAGAAATCCAAAGGGTTAAGCCGTCGTCATCAAAAGGAGATTACATTAAATCTGTTTATCTTACAACTACTATGGGACCAAGTGTTAAGATTAGCATGAGCGACATCAAACAAAATGTTTTGAAGTGAGGTAGATATGCCATCTGAAAAAAATATCAGGATAGTGAAAGAGATAGAAGAAAAATTTGAAGGAACGAAGGCTATTATTATTGCGAATTTCAAGGGGGTAAAAGTTGATGAGATTAATAACCTTAGAAAGAGGCTAAAAGGAGAAAATATATCATTTAAGGTATATAAAAATAGACTTGCAAAGATTGCTTTTAAAGAGAAAGATGTGCAAGGAATCGAATCACTACTTGATGGGCCCTCAGCATTCGCTTTCGGTTATGACGATCCTGTTACTACTGCAAAGGTATTGTATGAATTTTCGAAGTCAAACGAAAATTTTAAAATAAAAGGCGGATTGTTTGAAGGAAAATTAATCAATGGAGAAGATGTTGTTAAAATCGCAAAGATTCCATCAAAAGATGTATTGTTGGCATCTCTTGTTGGTTCTCTGTCATCGTCAATAACAGGACTTGTATTCATACTAAAAGGAATGATGACAAGTTTTGTTTATACGTTGGAATCAATTGTAAAACAAAAGGAGGAATAATGGCTGAAGCAAAAACTAAAGGAAAGGCAGCTAGCAAATCCAAAAAGGAAAAGATCGTTGAACTTATTGAATCAATGACAGTATTAGAATTAAAAGAGCTTGTTGATGAATTACAAGAAAAATTTGGAGTTTCTGCTGCAATGCCTGTCGCTGCCGCAGTAGCTGGGACTACAGGGACTGCTGCTCCTGCACAGGAGGAAGAAAAGACTGAATTTGACGTTATACTTACTTCCTATGGTAATAGTAAATTACCGGTTATTAAAGAAGTAAGGACAATAACTGCCCTCGGCCTAAAAGAGGCAAAAGAACTCGTTGAGGGTGTTCCCAAGCCCTTGAAGGTTGGTGTTTCAAAGGAAGAGGCTGCGAAGATAAAAGAGACGATAGAGAAGGCCGGAGGTTCTGTAGAGATAAAGTAGTAAAAATGAGGGGGTGGCCCTTTTGAAAATAAAAAGAATAAGTTTTAGTAAGTTAGGTAAGGGAAAAGAGCTCCCTTATCTTTTAGAGGTTCAGCATACCTCTTTTCGTGAATTTGTTCAGATGGAATATAATGAGAAGCCTATGGAGAGACCTGAAAAAGGGCTTCAGGCTGTTTTTAAAGAGATTTTTCCCATCCAGGACATACATGGTAGGTATAGTTTGGAGTTTCTATATTTTAAACTCGAATCTCCAAGATATACCCCCAGTGAAGCACGCAAAAAAGATATAAGTTATGCTGCACCTTTGAAAGCAAGACTAAGATTAGTGGAATTTGAGGAAACAGAAAAAGGAAAAAAAATTAAGAATACCATTGATCAGGATGTTTATCTTGGTGAATTGCCTTTGATGACTCCAGAGGGCAATTTTGTTATTAATGGTGTTGACAGAATTGTTGTTAATCAATTGCATAGATCACCTGGTGTATTCTTTGATATCTCAGATATTGGTGAAGGAAGGAGTTCATATTCTGCAGAGATTATACCTTACAGAGGTCCCTGGATTTCCTTTGCAATTGAATTGAATGAAGTGTTAATGGTATCACTGGATGGGAAGAGAAAATTCCCAGTCACTATGTTATTGAAGGCACTTGGTTATTCTTCAACAGAGGAAATTCTTTCTCTTCTTTTTGACACAGTTACATTAAAGATCCCTTCCAGGAAGTTGGAGACATCGAATCTTGTTGGAAAATTTTTAGTGAAAGACGTAGTTGATACAAAGACTGGCGAAGAGATTCTTCAAGCAGGTACCCGTCTCAATTTTGAGTTACTTACCGAGTTAAAGGAGAGGAATGTTAAAGAAGTTGTTGTTGTAAATTCAAAAAAAGATGATACTCCTCAGTATATTATAAACGCTTTAATGAAAGATAAATCAGATAATGAAGATGAAGCAATGAAAAGGATTTATTATTACTTAAGAGGCACTAATCCACCATCCCTTGAGACAGCGAGAGAAAACTTTAAGCAATCTTACTTTGACAGAAAAAGATTTGATCTATCCAGTGTAGGAAGGGCGAAAATTAATGAGAAATTAGGATTAAATGTTCCACAAGATGTACTTTCCCTTACCCCTGAAGATTTTATCCAAACGGTTAAATATCTTTTGAAAGTAGTAGAAGGTGAGGGAGAGATTGATGACATTGATCACCTGGGCAATAGAAGGGTTAGGGGTGTTGGTGAGATGCTTGAAAATCAATTCAGAATAGCCCTTACAAGGCTTGCCAATACAGTAAAAGAGAGAATGATGGTGAGGGAAGAAGAAAATATAACCCCTCAAGAGGTAATTAATATGAGACAGGTAAGCTCTGTAATAAATTCTTTCTTTGCAACAAACCAATTGTCTCAGTATATGGATCAGACAAATCCTCTTGCTGAATTAACACATAAGAGGAGGCTTTCTGCATTGGGAATTGGGGGCCTTACAAGGGAAACGGCAGGATTTGAAGTAAGAGATGTTCATTATACCCACTATGGAAAAATTTGTCCTATAGAGACACCAGAAGGTGAGAATATTGGATTAATGACCTCCCTTGCTACATATGCAAGGGTGAACAAAGATGGTTTTATAGAGACTCCCTACAAAAGGGTTGTCAATGGAAAGGTTACAAATGAAATTGTTTACCTTAATGCAGCTGAAGAGGACAAGTATACAATTGCTCAGGCAAATATAAGGGTTGCAAAGGATGGAACTATACTGGATGATAATGTTCTTTCAAGAAGAAAGGGAGGATTCCCAATAGTAAAAAAAGAAGAGGTAGATTTTGTAGACCTCGCTCCGATGCAGCTAGTTAGTGTATCTGCATCATTGATTCCATTCCTTGAACATGATGATGCAAACAGAGCACTGATGGGTTCAAATATGCAAAGACAGGCAGTCCCCTTATTAAAACCTGAATCACCTATTATCGGTACAGGTATAGAAGAAAGGGTAGCCAAAGATTCGGGTAGTGTCGTTATAGCTAAACGCTCGGGTGTGGTAACAAAAGTAAATGCCGAAGAAATTTGGGTAAAGCCTGATGAAAAAATCACAATTGAACCCTTTGATATCTACAGAATGAAAAAATTTACGAGAACCTCCCAGAATACCTGTATGAATCAGAGACCCATAGTAAAGGAGGGTGATAGGGTTAACAAAGGTGATGTTATTGCTGATGGTGCTGCAACAGAAAATGGAGAGCTTGCCCTTGGGGAAAATTTACGCATTGTATTTCTACCATTTTTTGGATGGAACTACGAGGATGCAATTGTTATTAGTGAAAGGCTCTTGAAATGTGATATTTTCACTTCACTTCATATTGAAGAGCTTGTTTGCGAGGTAAGAGAAACAAAGCTGGGACCAGAGGAGATTACCAATGAAATACCGAATGTGGGTGAAGAAGGTGTCAAAGATCTTGATAGAGAAGGAATTATAAGAATAGGCGCTGAGGTTAGACCAGGTGATATCCTCGTAGGTAAGGTTTCTCCAAAAGGTGAAACAGAACTTACACCAGAAGAGAAATTGCTGCGTGCAATTTTTGGTGAGAAGGCATCTGATGTTAAAGATAGTTCACTAAGAGTCCCATCAGGGACTTCGGGTATAGTAGTGGGTGTAGATATACTCTCGAGATCCCCCAAGACAGAAAAGATTGAAAAAATAAAGGCACAATATCAAGCCAGTATGGACAGTTTAAGAAAGAGGAAGAAAGAACTTGTGAGAAGTATGCTTCTTGGTAAAAAGATAAAGACACAAATTTTAAATTCGAAAGGGAAAATTCTAGTAAGAAAGGGGACTATTTTAACCGAGAAGCATCTCAGATACATTAACAATTGGGCAAATGTGGATGATCTATCCTTGCAATTCCCAAAGTTTGTTTCACTCTATAAAGAACTAAATCAAATTACTGCATTTACAAAAAAACAGATGGAAAACAGGATTCGTATTGCTCAAAAGGGTGACGAACTTCCTCCCGGAATAATAATGAAAATAAAAGTATCTATCGGGCAGAGGAGAAAGATCTCTGTTGGGGATAAAATTTCAGGCAGGCATGGTAACAAGGGTGTGGTTGCACGAATTGTACCCGAAGAGGATATGCCTTACACAGAAGATGGTCTTCCAGTAGATGTTGTTTTAAACCCCCTTGGTGTGCCATCCAGAATGAATGTTGGTCAGGTGCTCGAAGCACACCTGGGTTGGGCCGCTAAGGAACTTGGGATAAAAATTGCAACCCCTGTATTTGACGGTGCAACAATTGAAGAGATTAGAGATTATTTGAAGAAAGCTGGTCTTCCTATAGATGGAAAGGTTACATTATTTGATGGAAGGACAGGTGAGCCATTTAAGAGGAAGGCTACCGTAGGTTATATGTATATGATGAAATTGATACATATGGTTGATGATAAGGTGCATGCGAGGGCGACTGGACCATATTCTTTAATCACACAACAACCCCTTGGAGGGAAGGCACAATTTGGAGGACAGAGATTTGGTGAGATGGAGGTATGGGCACTTGAGGGATATGGTGCTTCGCATACCCTTCAAGAAATGTTAACAGTGAAATCAGATGATATACAGGGAAGACATAAGATGTATGAGGCTATAGTAAAAGGGGAAAATCCACCAGAACCCGGACTTCCTGCTTCATTTCATGTTCTAAAAAAGGAATTGAACGGTCTGGGATTAAATGTTGAATTATTAAAAAAAGGTGGTAAAAAATGATATATCTAAGACCAAAAAATGATCAGATTTCAAATGATTTTGATATGATAAGAATCTCTATTGCCTCGCCCGAGACGATTTTGAGTTGGTCCCATGGGGAGGTAACAAAACAAGAAACGATAAACTACAGGACCCAAAAACCCGAAAGAGGAGGATTGTTTTGTGAAAGAATATTTGGGCCTGTAAAAGATTATGAGTGTAATTGTGGAAGATACAAAGGCCCAAAATATAAAGGTATAGTTTGTGAAAAGTGTGGAGTGGAGGTTACACTTTCAAAGGTCAGAAGAGAGAGAATGGGACATATCGAACTTGCAGTTCCAGTTGCCCACATCTGGTTTTACAAAGTTATACCCTCAAGAATAGGTCTATTGCTTGGTCTTACTAAACCACAATTGCAGAGTGTCCTTTACTATGAATCCTACATCGTTACAGAAACCGGGGATACACCCTTAAAAGAGGGTCAGATACTCTCTTGGGATGATTACGTAGAGTTGCAGAAAGAATTTCATGGACAGTTTACTGCAAAAATGGGTGCAGAAGGTATTTATGACCTCCTTAAGAAGATGGATCTGGATAAGATGTCAAAGACACTCAAGGGTATGATTAAGACTGAAAAATCTCTTCAAAGAAAAAAACAGGATCTAAAGAAGTTGAAGGTGGTTGAGGCATTCAGGGCATCGGGTAATAGACCAGAATGGATGATTTTGAAGGTCCTACCAGTGATTCCTCCTGACCTCAGGCCCCTCGTTCCTCTTGATGGTGGAAGGTATGCAACAAGTGATGTTAATGACCTGTACAGGAGAGTCATTACGAGGAATAATAGATTAAAGAATCTTATAGAAATAAATGCCCCAGAAATTATCTTGAGGAATGAGAAGAGAATGCTTCAAGAATCTGTGGATGCCCTTTTAGATAATTCAAGGATGTCAAGACCTATAAAGGGAAGAGGTAATAGACCTTTAAAATCTCTTTCAGATTCTTTAAAGGGAAAAAATGGTAGATTCAGACAAAATCTTCTTGGAAAAAGGGTTGATTATTCTGGGCGTTCAGTTATTGCCGTTGATCCTAACTTGAAATTATGGCAATGTGGGTTGCCAAAAGTTATGGCACTTGAACTTTTTAAACCATTTGTTATTCGAAAACTTGAAGAAAATGGTATTACTGATGGTGTAAGAAGAGCGAGACAAATGGTAGAAGATGGGAGCCCAGAAGTATGGGATATGTTAGAGGAAGTTGTTAAGGATCATCCAGTTCTTCTTAACAGGGCTCCAACACTCCATAGATTGTCTGTACAGGCTTTTATTCCTAAACTTGTAGAGGGGAAAGCCATAGAAATCCATCCTTTAGTGTGTCCGCCATTCAATGCTGACTTTGATGGTGATCAGATGGCTGTACATATTCCACTTTCCTTTCACTCACAGATTGAAAGTTATCTCCTGATGCTTGCACCATTTAATATTTTGTCTCCAGCCAGTGGATTGCCAATAGCTACTCCAACGCAGGATATGGTTGTAGGTATATATTATCTTACTGCTGGTAAAAAAGGAAAATATGATGGTCCAATCAGGTTTTATGACACTTTTGAAGAGGTTGAACTTGCAATTCAAGAAGGTATTTTGGAAGCACAAACTCCTGTAAAATTCCTTTATGGAAAAAGGTTCTATGATACAACCGCAGGGAGGGTGCTATTTAATGAGGTTCTTCCTCCCGGTCTGCGATGGATAAATAAAACTGTGGGAAAGAAGGATCTCCAGAATATTATCTTACAGTGTTATAAAACATACGGTTCTAAAAGAACTACTCAACTTTTGGATAATATTAAGGAAAAGGGCTTTGAATGGTCATCTATATCTGGTTTGACAATTGGTATAGATGATATGATTATTCCTCCTGAAAGGAAAGGTTTAATAGATGAAGCTATTAAAAAACAGGATATGTGGAACAGAGAATATTCAAACAAAGGAACCATTACGGAGAGGGAAAGATATAATAGAATAATAGATTTGTGGGGAAAAACTACCGATGAAGTAACAGACAAATTGAGGTTGAATCTCGAAAAAGATCAGGATGGTTTTAATCCCATTTTTATAATGTCAAACTCTGGTGCAAGGGGAAATATGGATCAGGTAAGACAGCTTTCTGGAATGAGAGGATTAATGGCAAAACCACAGAAGAAACTTACAACCCAGGCAATTATAGAAACACCCATTCTTCATAGTTTGAAGGAAGGTCTTACCGTCGTCGAATATTTTATCTCCAGCCATGGCGCACGAAAGGGTCTGACAGATACTGCTTTGAAAACTGCAGAAGCAGGCTATTTAACCAGAAGGCTTGTGGATGTGGCTCAGGATGTAGTAATTACTATGGAAGATTGTGGAACGGTTATGGGTATAGATGTTACTGCACTTGTTGAAGGGGGGAAGGTAATAGAACCTTTGAGTGAAAGAATCATAGGCCGTTTTACAGCTGACGATGTTTATCATCCTATAACAGGTGAGGTAATAATAAATGCTGGTGATGAGATAACAGAAAAAATAGCAGATGAAATTGAGGCTGCAGGTATCGAGAAGGTCAAGGTAAGAAGTGTTCTTACTTGTGAAGCAGAGAGAGGCGTTTGTAGAAAATGTTATGGGAGGAATCTTGCAACAGGAAGAACGGTTGAGTTAGGTGAAGCAGTAGGTATAATTGCAGCTCAATCTATAGGTGAACCAGGCACACAACTTACATTGAGAACTTTTCATGTAGGAGGAATTGCAGCGAAGATCGCTGAGCAGAGCGAAAAGAGGGCTCAATTTGACGGAGAGATCGTTTTTAAAGGGTTACTTTTTCATAAGGATAGAAAAAAAGGAAAGGTGGTTCTTTCCAGGAATGGCATTATATATCTTTCTCATCAAAAGGGTAGATTGAAATATACTGTTCCATATGCTGCCAGGCTCTTTGTTAACGATGGGGATATAGTAAAAGAAGGTGATGTCCTCTTTGTTTGGGATCCATACTCAAATATCATTATATCTGAACAGAAAGGAAAGGTCCATTTTATCGATATTATTCCAAATATTACGCTTAAGGATATGGTCGAAGAAACAAGTGGTAAAAGACAACCTATGATTATTGAAGAAAAAACGAGGAAATTTCATCCTGCCATTGAAATTATAAATAATAAGGGTGAAAAGATCGGAACATACTCTATTCCTAGTGGTGCATACTTGTTTGTGAAGGATGGAGAAACAGTAGATATTGGAGATCTTTTAGCGAAGTTACCAAGGGATATTGCTAAGACAAAGGATATTACTGCTGGATTGCCAAGGGTTGCTGAGTTATTTGAAGCAAAACATCCTTCAGATGCAGCCGTAATTTCTGAAATCGATGGGATAGTAAAGTTTGGAGCAATAAAGAGAGGTACCAGGATGATATACATTCAAGGTGAAAATGAAACGAGAGAGTATCAGGTTCCTTATAGGAAATATCTTACTGTCCATGAAGGACAGAGGGTTTCAGCTGGTGATAAACTCTGCGATGGAACAGTGGATCCTCATGATATCCTCAGGGTTAAAGGTGTAATTGCTGCCCAGCAGTACTTATTGAATGAGATTCAAGAGGTGTATAGACTTCAAAATGTAAAGATCGATGATAAACATATTGGAATAATTGTAAGACAGATGTTCAAAAAGGTGAAAATTAATGATCCAGGCGATACAAAGTTTATTGAAGGGGAAATTGTCAATAAAGACAGGTTGGCAGATGAAAATATAGCCATTATTAATGAAGGTAAAAAACCTGCTACCTTTGAGCCAATTCTTCTGGGCATTACAAAGGCATCATTATCCACTGACTCTTTTATATCTGCAGCGTCCTTTCAGGAAACGACAAGGGTGCTTACCGATGCTGCAATTCAAGGGAAAGTAGATTATCTAACAGGACTTAAAGAAAATGTAATTATAGGAAATAAAATCCCGGCTGGAACTGGTTTGAAGGAATACGCATATCTGGAATTTATTTCAGAAGAGGAAGAAGAAAAAGGAGAAGTGGAAGAAGAAAAAAAAGATAAAACAAAAAGGGTTTAAAAAGGAGAAAATATGCCAACAATTAATCAACTTGTGAAGTACGGTAGGAAAAAAGTTAAGAGAAAAACGAAATCCCCAGCCCTTCAGGGCTCACCTCAGAAGAGGGGTGTTTGCACGAGAGTTTATACTACAACACCAAAAAAACCAAATTCTGCACTGCGAAAGGTTGCCAGAGTGAGGTTATCAAATGGTTATGAAGTAACATCCTACATACCTGGTGAAGGGCATAATCTTCAAGAGCACTCTGTTGTTTTAATAAGGGGGGGTAGGGTTAAGGATCTACCAGGCGTAAGGTATCATATTATTAGGGGTGTTCTTGATTCAAGTGGTGTTGAAGGTAGAAAAAAAAGTAGATCACTATATGGAACAAAGAAGTCAAAGAAATAGGAGGTTAAATGGCGAGAAGAAGAAGGGCCAAAAAAAGAGAGATTCTACCAGATTATAAGTACAATAGCATTCTTGTAGCTAAGTTCATTAACAAACTTATGCTTGATGGGGAAAGGAGCGTTGCAGAAAGGATATTTTATTCTGCTATTGATATAATTACCGAAAAAACAAAGGAAGATGGGATTGAGGTTTTCAAAAGGGCCATAAACAATGTGAAACCTATCCTTGAAGTCAGGCCTAGAAGAATTGGAGGTGCTACATATCAAGTCCCCATGGAGGTAAGACAGGATAGAAGAACCTCTCTCGCTATAAGGTGGATAATTAAGGCAGCAAAGGCAAGAACTGAAAAGACAATGTCAAATAGATTAGCTGGTGAACTTATGGCTGCTGCAAAAAAAGAAGGGGCTGCATTCAAGATGAGAGAAGATACCCATAGGATGGCAGAAGCAAACAAAGCATTTGCACATTATAGATGGTAATAAGGGAGTTTGATATAAGGAAAATACGTAATATAGGTATAATGGCTCACATCGATGCTGGGAAAACCACCCTTACCGAGAGGATTCTGTATTATACCGGAAAGGTTCATAGAATTGGTGAGGTTGATGAGGGGTCTGCTACAATGGATTATATGGACCAAGAGAAGGAAAGGGGTATAACTATAACTTCCGCAGCAACGACTTGCTATTGGAAAGGATACAGGATTAACATTATTGACACACCGGGTCATGTTGACTTTACTGTTGAAGTTGAGAGGTCTCTTAGAGTTTTAGATGGCGGCATAGTTATATTTAGTGGTGTTGAGGGAGTAGAGTCTCAGTCTGAAACCGTATGGAAGCAGGCTAACAGATATAATATTCCAAGGGTTACGTTTATAAACAAATTGGATAGGATGGGTTCTAACTTTTTTAGAACCATAGAGATGATGAAAGAAAAGTTAACTGCTAATCCTCTTATCATTAATTTTCCAATAGGATGCGAGAGTAGTTTTCAAGGTGCTGTAGATATCATTGAACAGAAGGGTTATATTTGGGAAAATGAAACCCTTGGTGCAACTTACAAAGAGATCCCCATACCTGAAGAATATAGGGACAAGTTCTATAAGATAAGAGAAGATGTGATTGACACTATAAGTCTTTACGATGAAAGGATAATGGAGCTTTATCTTAATGGTGAGGAAATCGAAAAAGAACTGCTATATAGTGCAATACGAGAGGCTACAATAAGTGGAGTAGTTTCACCTGTTTTCTGTGGATCTGCCTTAAAGAATAAAGGTGTTCAAAAGGTTCTTGATGGTGTGGTTCGCTTTCTTCCTTCACCCCTGGATGTTCCGCCAATTAAAGGTGTTAATCCTGATTCGAAAAAAGAAGAATTGAGAAAACCTGATGAGAATGAACCATTTAGTGGATTGGTATTTAAAACACTAAACGACCAACATGGTAAACTTTCTCTTATGAGGATATATTCAGGAAGAATAAGTAGGGGAGAAACCCTTTTAAATGTAAATGAGAATAAGAGGGAGAGGGTTTCTAAAATTTTTCTTATGCATGCCAATAAAAGACTTGAAGTGGATTCTGCAAGTGTAGGTGAAATTGTGGGAATTATTGGTTTTAAAAATGCCAGAACAGGCTATACATTTTCAAGTATGAAATCGCCGATTCTTCTTGAGCCTCCCTTCATCCCTCAACCTGTTATTTTCGTTTCAATTGAGCCTAAAACAATTTCAGATCAAGATAAACTTGATATGGCGCTCAAAGCACTCAGTGAAGAGGATCCCACATTTAAGGTTAGAAGGGATAGAGAAACGGGGCAAACCTTAATTTCTGGAATGGGAGAATTACACCTTGAGGTGATAGTTGAGAGAATAAAGAGGGAATTTGGAGTTAGGGCGAGAGTTGGTAAACCAAGGGTCGCTTATAGAGAGACCATTACAAAAGGAGCAGTTGGAGAGGGGAAATATATAAAGCAATCTGGGGGAAAAGGCCAGTATGGCCATGTAATATTAAAAATTGAACCAACAGAAAATTATAAATTTATTGTTGACCTCAAAGGGAATATTATCCCAAAAGAATTTATTAAACCAATTAAAGAGGGAGTAGAGGAGTCGTTGGAGAGCGGAATCCTTACAGGATTTCCTGTGGTAAATGTTAGTGTATATTTAATTGGTGGTTCTTATCATGAGGTAGATTCGTCTGAAGTCGCATATAGAATTGCTGCCTCTATTGCATTTAAGGATGCTTATAGAAAAGCAGATCCATTGTTGCTGGAACCAATAGTGAAACTTGAAATTTTATTGCCTAAGGAATATATAGGAGATGTTGTTCAGGATTTAAATAGTAAAAGATCTCGCATACTTGGTTTTGAACATAGGCCGGATTTTGAAATTATCAATGTATTGACACCTCTTTCTGAACTGTTTGGCTATTCAACAACCCTTAGATCCATTACAAAGGGTAGAGGAATATATACAATGCAGTTTGATCACTATGAAAGACTCCCAGAGAAAATATACGAAAAAACAATTAAAAAGGTAAGAGGGTATTAAAAAATGTCGGTAAATTCACCTATTAGGGTTGACAAGCAGTATTTTTTAACTATTATTCTGAACATAAACATAGGAGGTATTAATGGCGAAGGCGAAGTTTGAGAGGAAGAAGCCCCATGTCAATGT
>CAZQRW010000047.1:0-14298 GCA_964596115.1 uncultured bacterium | reverse complement strand
CCTTCTTCATTCTTCGTCTTTTCTTCTTCGCTTTCTTATACCTCCTTTTCTGGAGATATGTTTTACTATTTTCGTGTTGATTTTTAAATGAGGCAAATCGAACCCTTGACTTGCTAAAATTTTTTGTTTTAATAATTTTATGATGTGGACAATTCACACACACACACACAATCGTTCTGTCTGAATGGAGGGTAGGTGGGTTTTTACTTCCTTATCAAAGGATACATTCTGCAAGTTAATGTTTCAGGAGGAGAAAGTTTATTTAGATTGCCTGCATCCTTTTAGATAGGGTGCAGGGAAAAAGAATTTTTCGATCAAGAAATGGAGGTAAATATGTTCCTTTTTGTTCTCTTTTCATTCAGTCTGTACTACTGGAGACGGTGCTTTAATTCTTGACAATTCATAATTTTTCTTCTAAGGTATTGTCATTATGAGGCGTGCAAGAATTACTTTTGATGGCGCATATCATCATATAATGAATATAATGTCAAGAATTAAAAGCACCGTCCCTATTTTCACTTTGTCTGTTTCAGTATCCAATCCCCTATTATCTTTAGTGCTGCCGGTGAAATGGTCTCCTCAATCTTTGAATATTCAGCAGGGGACCCGGTTTTAGCAGGCTGAAGGAGGTGATTGAGACCCTTCAATTCCTTTATTGTATAATTTTTATTTCCTCCAGCCTTGAGTGCATCTTTAATGGCATTAAGATTTTCATCTGGAGGAACCTGTAGATCCTTTTCACCATTTATAGCAAGCACCGGACACTTTACCTTTTCAAGTGTTGGTCTGGGGTTATAGGTGATGAAAAATCTAAACCAGGGGGATAATACCTGTTTTATCTGTGCATTTATACTCTCTTCTGATATAGATGCCTTCTCTTTTTCGCTCATTCCAGCCACTGCATCTTCATATATCTTCCTCAATTTCTTCCCTGCTATCTTCTTGTCTTTCTCATTTTTTACAACATTAAAGATACGTACCTGCAGTGCACGGTTCTTCTTGATCTCCTTTTCACTGGCTCCACTTGCCCTGCCTATGGCAGCAGCCTGGAGGAGAAGGAGTGAATCACAGGGTATGCCCGGGCCTGCGATCATCACTATAAATGCAACATCAGGGGATCTTACTGCCACCATAGGTGCAATTATCCCCCCCTCACTATGTCCAATCAGACCGATCTCCTCTTTATCAACGTCCTTACGGCTTTTAAGGTATTTTATACCAGCCGATACATCGCTTGCAAAGTCTTCACTTGTTGCTCCTTCAAAGTTACCCGTTGATTTTCCCACACCCCTATCATCCACCCTGAGAACAGCGATGCCACGACGTGTCAGGTAATCCGCCAGCACAAGAAAGGGGTGATGACCAAAAACCGTTTCATTCCGATCCTGGGGTCCTGAGCCACTAATGAGTAAAACAGTGGGAAATGGTTCACCTGATTTTGGTCTTGTAAATGTGCCCGAAAGTTTTATACCTGCTTCTTTGTTTTCGTAAACAACCTCCTCCTCAATATAGGGATATGGCTTTTTGGGTTCCTGGGGGCGAATGATTTCAGGTATCTTTTTTACTCTTTTCAGCGTGAGTGGGAGAGAAAGACCGCTCTGTTTCCATTCCCCCTCAATCGTAGTAAAATCGGGGTTTATTCTTCCTTCAAAGATACACTTTACAACCTTTACCTCCATCTTTAGGTTATTTTCTTCCAGGAGGACATTTGAAACAGGTATATTTGTTACACCCTGGTCAGGGCTATCCATAGTTGCAGTGAGCGTTCCAAGACTATCCCTTGAGATTTTGAACACAATCCTTAGACTTGTTCCAGATACATTGAGCGTTCCCTGCCAGTTACCTGTCACATTCGGTTTGTCCTTTCCAGAGAGGGGTAACAGACATAATCCAGAAAACACCAAAAATATAATACTGTAATTCCTTCTTTTCATAATTCCTCCCTTTTTATTTATTTTATGCCAAAAAGGGAACTTATTCAATATAAAATTTTTTTAATTGACATCACGTTTACAGCATCTATTATCATCTTATTAAAAAAGGAGGTAATATGGGACCATTTCACACACCCTGGGGGACATTTTCAGCCTGGATTTTATCAGCCCTTTGTATTATATTCAGTATAATCTGGGCAAAATGGATTTATAAAGGGGATAGGGACGACAATGAGTAAAATATTTATCTACTCCGTTGTCCTTATCATCTACCTCGCTGTTCTTGTTCTTATTGGTTTAATCACGGGTCGTAAAACCAAGAATGTTGAGGATTTTTATATAGGCGGCAGACAGATAGGCCCCTGGGTTACTGCTCTGTCCTATGTGGCAGCATATTTCAGTTCTGTTGTTATTGTGGGTGGAGGTGGTTTTGGATATATGTTCGGAATGTCTACACTCTGGATTGGGGCGATAAATGTGCTTCTGGGTACAACCGTTTGCTGGATTGTCCTTGGCCCAAGGATCAGAAAGTTTACACAACGACTTAATACGATGACGATACCAGGTTTCCTGGGAAAACGATACAGATCCCGTTTTGCACTGATATTCTCTGCAAGTATCATTGTCCTATTTATGATTGTTTACAATGTCAGTATCCTGAAGGGTATGGGACACATATTTCAGGTCCTGATGAACATCCCATATTATTATGGGGTTCTCATATCCTGCGTTATTATCCTTTTCTATGTCTCTATCGGTGGCTACCTTGCCGTTGTCTGGACGAGTTTTATCCAGGCCTGGGTAATGGGTATTGGTTTAATCCTTCTCTCAATATTTTCTATTAAGGCAATTGGTGGAATAACTGCAGCAAACCTAGCACTGGAAAGAATAAATCCTGGATTGATCAATACACCCGGTGTATGGGGATGGCCTGGCTTGATATCCTTTGCATTGATTGTCAGTTTTGGTGTATGGGGTATGCCTCAATTGGTCGTTCGTTTTTACTCTATCAAGAATTTAAAGGTCTTGAGGATTGGAACCGTTGTTGCTACTATAGGAACCTGTCTGGCACTTCTACCTTATTTCAATGGTGCCATTGCGCGCATACTTTTACCAAATTTACGAAATCCAGACCTTGCAATTCCTACTCTTACAAAGACAATACTCTCTCCGATCGGTTCTGCACTGGTGCTTGCAGCTGTTGTGGCTGCTGGTATGTCTACCTTCGCATCTGTATTGATTATCCTCTCGAGTTCTGTGATGGAGGATATTACAAAGAGCGGTATAGGAAAAAAGCTATCAAGAGGGAAAAGCCTCAAGTATGGCAAAATCGCCAGTGCGGTCATCGGTCTTATCTCTCTCCTTATAGCACTTAAACCACCTGGTCTTATACTAACACTCACCGCCTTTGCCTGGGCTGTCATTGCCTCGACAACACTCTGGCCAATACTTTTCGGAATATACTGGAAAAGGGCAACAAAGTGGGGCTGTATTTTTTCAATGGTGGGTGGATGCGTTACCGCTCTTATATGGATGGCGTTTGGAAAACCCTTCGGAATTCACGGTTTTATTCCCGGCATTATTGTAGGGTTAATTTTAATGATCGTTGTCAGTATGTTCACACCAAAATTTTCAGAGGAACATATCAATAAGATATGGCAAGAAGAAAGTTCCTAATAAGATAAGATGAGTCAGACTGAAAATGTTTCATATATATTTATTCAACGCAAATTCTCTAATATCTCTTTTACCCTTTCCCATTCCTCTTTATTGAATATACTCCCTTTGAAGGATAATCTTGCCAATAATTCTATATTTTTTTCCTTTAAGATATCTTCGAACACATCTCTATAGCCCGATAAACCAGTTCCAGAGGACACAAATGTGACGGCTTTTTTTCCTTCGGTATCTTTTAATTGGCTTATATATGTATTCACAAAGGGGACAAGCCTTCCAGCCCAAATAGGCGAACCAATCACAAGCATATCGTAATCCTTTAAGGAGGTCTCTGTCTGTTTTATAGGAAGTTTTTTCTTTCTTATTGCAGCAAATCCTCCGAGAAAAAATCTTGAGATGGGATTGGAAAAATCCTTCTCAGGCTCTATCTTTAACACCCTAACAAAATGGCCCATATCGATTAATCTTGTGTTCAGTTCTCTGGATATTATTTCTGTACAGCCACTCACTGTGTAATATACTGAAAGAATCTTCATATTACCTCCTTTGTTATAAAAATATTATACCGTATAAATTATTTTTCAAGTTTATAAAAAATGTTTTAGAGTTTTATTTCCCTTGTTGTCACCCTTTCACGAAGGAACCTATCGTGTGTTACAAGGATTATCGTCCCATTAAATTTAACCAGTGCTTTCTCCAATTTTTCAACGGTAATATAATCAAGATGGGTTGTAGGCTCATCAAGAATTAATATATTATGCTCCGAAAGGATTAGTCTCACTATCTTTATCTTCCTCTTCTGGCCTTCGCTCAAATCTCCCAGTCTCCTATAGAAATTGTCACCTTTCACCTTCAGGCAACCCATCAAAATTTGTGCCTTATGGTGCATATCCCTAAAAAATAGGTCAGAGATTCTTATCTCATCCTCATCTGAATTCCACTCCTGAGGAAGGTAACCTATGTTTACCAATTTTCCCCAGTTTACCTCTCCTTTATCCTGCGACTTAATGCCCAACAATATTTCTAAAAGGGTCGTCTTACCTGAACCGTTGGGACCTACAAGGGCAACTTTCTCCCCCCAACCTATAGTAAATGAGAGGTCGTTAAATAATATTTTATCCCCGAAAGACTTTGACAATCCGTTTACTGAAAGGCATCCGCCCTTATGAATTTCTGCCTTTTCAAATCTTATATCATAAAACTTCTCAATATATGGCTTTGATTTTTCAAGTTCTTCTATCTTTTTATGAATCCTTTCCTTTGCAGATTTAGCCCTCTTCATTAACTTTGCTGCCCTATGGCTTATAAATCCCTTATCCTCGGCGCCTATCTTTTCCTTCTCCTTTCGCTTCCCCCAAATCTTATATGACCTCTCAATCTCTTTAAGGTGTCTGACCTCACCCTCGATTTTCTTTTTTTTCTTTAATTTTTCATTGATTTCGTCTGCCTTTGTTTTAAAAAATACTGTATAATTCCCTGAATATTTTCTTATGGTTCTCTGTTCTATCTCAATGATCTTTTTAACAGTCTGATCAAGAAACCATCTGTTATGAGACACAATAAGAAAGGCTGCCTTCGATGAATTTATACCATCTGTAAGAAATTTTATACCCCTATCATCAAGGTAATTTGTTGGCTCATCGAGCAGAAATAAATCAGATTCGTTAATAAAACCAGATGCCAATTTCAACAACCTTCTTTCTCCTCCTGAAAGGGTATTTACCTTTCTTTTTAGCACCTCTAAGGAAAACCCGAATAATGTAATTGTCCTTTCTATTGTATGAAGAAATTCAAATCCTCTCATTTCGTTGAATTTCTCAATTTGCTCTCCATATTTTATCGGATTGGTAATTTCACCGTTTTCTGCACTTTTAATTTCTCTGTAAATGGGGAGAAAACCTGACCTTTCTGAAAGAAGGTAATCAAGTACACACATTTCTCCAGATGCATAATCCTCCTGCTTCAGGTAAAATATCCTCTCTGAAAATCTGTCCACGCTGCCCATATCAGGTTTCTTGATGCCTTTGATTATATCAAGGAGTGTTGTTTTACCAGCGCCGTTATAACCCAGAAGGCCTATCCTGTCTCCTGAATATACAGAAAGACTAACGCCTTGAAATAGAAATCGTTCCATATCTGGGTATCCGAAACAAACATCTCTAAGACATAATAATAAATTATTCATTCCTACGCTCCTATCTCATATGTTCCCGCTCCCTGATATATTCTCCTTGCAATGGGAAAGAAAATAAAGAGAAGGATCACAAATAGAGCCAATTGCATAATCTGAACGAAAAGAAGATGAAATCTTCCCACATAGATAAGAACAGGAAAATTTGAAACCATTAAGACAGGAAGAAAGTAGAGAAGAAAATTCCTTAAAAAAAGAGGGAATATCGTATTGGGATACTTTCCAAGGTCTGCAAAATCGCCAAGCATCCAGTAGAGACCTGATATTCGTATGAATCTGAATGAAAGAAGACCCAGTAAAAGATGGAGTGATGAGTAGATGAAGAAGGATATTAATATAGAAATAACCCATAGAATCAAGGGAATAAAATTGATTGAACCGTAGAGCCTAAGGCCATAGATGAAAATACTTAGAGGTACCAATAAACCAAGAAGATCTGCAATACTTGCAAATCTGAACAGGATAAAAAATGGCGCTGGAAGGGGCTTTAGAAACATCAATTCTATTCCACCTTTTCTTACAAGATGCATAATGCTTCCAGCACCTGCATTCGCAAGGGCAGAAAATATTGAAAAAACGATACCTGCGCTGCCAATGAGCATAAATACCATTCCCTTATTCCATCCTCCAATGCTCTCGGTATGGGCAAAGATTATTTGAAAGAAGAGAAAGTATATCACAATATAAGCAATCTCACCCAGGAATTTCAAAAAGAAACTTCCCCTGAAGATGATCTGGTTTTTGAACCTTAGAACAATGGAGGCAAAAATGAATCTTAGTATACCCATTCTATCCTCCAAATGCCTCGTATTTTTTTAATCCTTTTCTCCAGATCAGCATTGTTACCCCCCAGAAAAAAATTATCCAGAGCACCACCTCTATAAAAAGTAATGGAATATGTGTAAGTTCACCCATAAATGCCTTTGCAGGAATATAGTAAAAATACTTAAATGGTAGATGAAGAAATACCCTGGGAAGGAGATCGAGAGGGATTATTGAACCTCCAAATATGGCAAGAACCCAACCATATATTTCCCTGTAACCATAGGGATCTCCCACAAAGAATGATGTGAGCTGCAAAATAAAACCTGAAAGTACCGCAAGGACAAATCCAAGAAGGAAAAATAAAATTCCTATCATTCCATCAAGAATATTTGGAACAACAAAGAGGGTTCTGAAGAAATAAAGAAACGGTATCAGGACAATTCCATTTGTCAAAACCCAGATCAATGCCGCGCCTGAGATCGCTGAGTAGTAGTATAAAAGAAAATTCATTGGTCTTGTAAGAAAATATGAAAGGGCACCTGATTTTATATTATGCGTTATATCACCATAGGCATATACGGGCATCGTGTTGTATGCAAGGAGTGACCAGAAGTAATATGTAAAAATGGTTCTTAGACTATAATTTTCAAGACTCACTCCAGAAGTATATAATATCCTGAAGAGGAAGGTATACCCCAAAAGTGGCAGAATCAACATAGTCGAATTCAGAAATAGGTTCAACCTGTATTTAAAACTTATTTTTATATCAATCAAGGAGGCTTCTATATACTTTCTCATCCTTCCTTCTCAAAAATATCCCTTATTATTTTTTCCAATGGAGGATCTGTTACCTCTATATCAATGATTCCATCCATTCCTGTAATCTTATCAATAAAATTCTGTATATTTTTCTTCTCAATCTCAAGACAGACTGTGCTATCTTCCCTTACCGCACCTTTAAAGGGAATTGGAATATCGGGCTTTGCAAGTTCAATTTTAACATACTTTTTATCACCAATCCATGATTTCAGTCTTTCCTTCTCCCCATCGTAGATAACCTTGCCTTTATTCAATATAAGAACCCTTTTCCCCAGTTCTTCGAGATCCCTTATATAATGGCTTGAAATTATAAGGGTTGCACCTGTCTCTCTGTTGTATGTTTTAAAAAAATCCCACAGGGTCTTCTGAGAGAGGACATCAAGTCCTATGGTGGGCTCATCAAGAAAAACATAGGTCGGAAAATGTATCATAGATGCTATGAGTTCTACCTTTGTCCTCTCTCCAAGGGATAGTTTCCTTAATGGTTTGTGGACAAGCTCCTCCGCCTTTAGAAGCTCAACGAAGAATGATAATCTCTCCTTAAATGTACCCCTTTCAATTCCATAGATATGTCTCAACAACTCATAACCATCCTCGGGAGGAAGGTCCCATATTGCAATGGATAGAAAGCTCCTCTGACCGGTGAAAAGGGTTATGTTCTTGAGGAATTCTTTCTTCCTTCTAAAGGGAACAAATCCATCAATCTCTATCCGACCCTTTTCTGCATAGAGCACACCACTTAAGAGTTTCATAAGTGTTGTCTTACCTGCACCATTTGGACCGATAAGCCCTACCATTTCACCTTTTGAAATATCAAGGGTGATCCCATCTATTGCCTTTATCTCTTTGTATTCCCTTTTGTAAAGGGACCTAATGGCACCCTTTAGGCCTTCTTTCCTTTTTTCACTTCTGTAATATTTATAAAGATTCGCTATATGAATACCATTCATAATATCCTCCTTGTACTTATTAACTTTAAAGAATGTAGGGGATAAAAAGTTATACTTAGTTGAGGGTCATCTTAACCCTCCATTTTGGTGGAGAGAATTTTTGAATGAAATAAAGATTCTAATAAACATAAAATTATTATAGGCAAAAGTAATATTTTGTCAACCGATCTTTTCGGATAATATCCCCTGGACTACCTTTTTGGTTTTCTTGCCTCGAGAATGTAGTAATGCCAGGTTATTCCAATCCCTCTTTTCTCTTTATACCTCTCCACAAATTCATCTATTTTTTTACTATCCTTCTCTCTATCAAAGCGCTTTAGGAGCGGAACCATCTCAATAAGATCCATTATTTCTTCTTTATCTTTATAATAATCTCTAATCTTATAATCTTCTATTCTTATATGACAAAATCCAAATTCTTTAATGTTGTTTCTTACTTCTTTTTTCCAATTATCTGGGTCTTCTGGAAGAAAGAAATTCTCTTCCTCGTATCTATCAGGGAAAAACTCTCTGATTTCTTTATCGGCGTCTGGCCCTAAGCCATATTCAAAAAAATATCCTCCCTTCTTAAGCACCCTGTAAACATCGGGTGGAGAGTAATCTGCAAGCCTGTTGATAACTATATCAACCACAGCACCTTGAAGAGGAAGTTTTAATCCATCACCTTGAACCAGCCCAATATTGGTAAATCCTTTGGTATTCTTCTTTGCTAATTTTAACATTGCAGGAGAGATATCAAGACCTATGAGAAACACATTTTGAACTATTTCTGCTATTTTTCTGATAATATGTGCCGTACCGCAGCCAATATCGATAAGTTTTGACTCTGGATTCAATATAGTAAGTATTTTTGTAATATATTTGTCCCCATATTCTTCTTTTGATTTTTTAATCAACCTATCCCTTATAGATGCCTGCCTTTTTGTGTCACCTTTAGAATGTTTCATTATATTCTAAATATATCCATAAGTTGTGTAGAGAAAGGAGAGATCTTAAAAGGCATATCAGAAAAACCGCTGAAATAGGTCATTTTATTTTTCCTGTAGTTCTTTTCCCCCCGATTCTAACATTTGTTTTATCCTTCCTTCAAATTCAGGGAAATACCTGTTTATAACCTTTAGATTAAAGCTCGATAAAATGGACTGGTTGGATTCTCTATCAAGAAGAAACTCAAAGGACTTTTTTATCAATCCTTCTTTCGTTATCTTTTCTCTGGACAGCTGCTTGTAATAATTATCGTCTAAGGCAACTATGTGCTCTGTAGTTACACCTTCGGAGTTTACAATTACCTTAAATTCCTGATTGCTCATCCTTTTTACTTCTATCATAATTCCTCCTTACCTGCCGCATTAGTTTTTCTTTTTTCTCAATCTTATTAATCCTGCCTCAACCCTGGCAAAGGATAAACTCTTCCTGTTATACCTGCTTAAATCTACACCCAATTCTATTGCAGTCTTTTTTACTATGGGTAGCGGATCTGGGTTTGCCTTTTCCCAGAAGGGCCTTAATTCTCTTAAGAATATATTTACTGTTACAGGACCAATCCCATAAAAATGAATGAGCCTATTTTCTAAATCTTTACTATCCTTCGCTGTTTTGTGGAGTTTTTTTAAACTTCCATTATATTTTTTTATAAGGGTTTCGCAGTTCCTCAAAATTTGGGTAGATGTCTTCCCATCATAACGAACATAGCCACCTTCCCTCATAATAGGATTTACAAGAAAATCCCAGCCCGCCTTTAATATCTTTTCTGGTTTCAAAAGATTATACCTTTCAAATGTTCTATAAGTTCTCATTGCTATCGTTTCAGAAATCCTTGCACCAAAGAGGATGCTGGCAAGGAACCACTTAAAAATTTCATCATCATTGTTTTTCTTTAAACTGATCCCCAGTTCTTCAGAGTAGAGATCACTTCTCTCTAATTTCTTTATATTCACTTCCATATCCATAATTTTACATCAAAATGTCCTTATTTCAAGAAAGCCTGATATTTTTTTCTCAAAAAGACCTTATGGTTGTTTCTATAGATGAATTGACTTATAAATTCGGCAAAAGGTGCCTGATTTTACCCTGAAAAATATAACTGCCTGGGGAAAGCGGTAATCACTCAATGAGATTGTCTTTGATTTTGTCACTCTACCACTATAAAGTGTGAGGATTTGTCTACCACAAATATCGTATACAGATACCTCAACATCACGTGGATGGGTTGTAGATATTTTAAGTATATCTTTGCGTGTAATAAAAGAAGGAAGGCTTACAGAAACAGGTGAAAGATACACATCGGGTTCCTCTATACCTGATAGAAGAGGTGCCTTTGAGAAATAGAGATTCATATTTCCATCACGTCCGTCAGTCCAGATAGAATATATATAATTAGAATCTGCCCGATTGATATGATAATCACCCATAAAAGTGCTGTCATTATAATAATGTGCCTGGAAAGTAGTATCTGTTATACGGATACTGGGCTCAAAGGTAAGACCACTATCTGAAGAATACTGATACCTTACAGACCAGATACTACTCGTAGTAGTAGGCCAATCAGGTGTGTGATACCACTGAACATGAAGGCCCCCGTATGGGTCAAAAACAGCCCAGGGCTTGCATTGTCCTCCAGAGGTTGAGTCATTAACAACAAAAGGTCCAGTCCATGTATTTCCACCATCCACAGACCTCATTCCAAGAATATCCCAGTTACCCGATCTGGAATCCGCCCATACGATAAAGAGAATACTATCTCCATAGGCTGCAAGGGAAGGAACGGGAGCCCTATCGCCAACACCAGTCTGATATTGTACATCTGAAATATATTCTCTGGGAGTCCAGGTGTCACCACCATTATAGGACTTTCGGAAGTAAAGGCTGCTCCATGTAATATAAATGAGATAGAGCACCCCTGCATCATCCATATCTATACAGGTAAGTCCTGTAGTAGACGAATCAACTGTTAGTCTTTGAAAACTCGCTCCATTATCTGTAGATCTCGCAAATCTGATGCCACTGGATGAACCCCCAAATTCTTGCCAGGTCACATATATAATACCATTTTTTAGCACTGCCCAGGATTTATCCACATCTCCTCCAGTTCCCAGGTCGCTTACAATCGAAGTATCTATCCACGATTGCCCACTATCCTGAGATAGATAATGCCTTATCACGTATGTACTGTATTGGATATGCATATGGATACCCCCACTCTCATCTGTCATTATCACTGGATCAGAGTGCCATCCTATTCCAACAGTTGTATCCTTCCAGGGAATATTTGGCTCCCAGGTCAATCCACCGGTAAAAGAATATGCAAAAGGAATCATAGCAACAACAGAGCGTTCTGCAAGATTACAGATAGCATATATGTTCCCATCATATAGAGTAAAACAAGACTCACCTTGATTTATAATCCTTGTAGCACCTGAGTCATCACTCACTTTCACATTTGGAATGAACGGTGAATCACCCCAGACTGGCATTACAAGAAAATTGGTAAGAAAAAAAATCCCAAGTGTAAGGCCTCTCATTCTTTTCTCTCTTCTACCTTAACTTCATGAATATAAACGGAGAATTTCCCTGGCTTACCATTCTCTACGAAGAGAAAAAAGTCGGGGGAAAGCAAGGGAGTAAGCGCATAGGGATAATTACTACTCCATATAGGACGGGCATCTTTAATATAAATTTTTATATCCTTCCATTCTTTAGGAGAATAAACGTATTTTATCAAATAATAGTAGGGCTTCTCTCCCTTATTCTTAAAGAGAATCCTGAACCGGAGTAGATTGCCGTTCCCCTTCAACCGAATTGAGATATAAGAGGAAGTACTTATCCCTGGAATTTTCTTAACATAGAACCAGGCAGAAGAGCGACCTACATCTTCAGGATTACCCTCCATATGTACATACCCAAGTGTATCTTTTATACCCCTCGGAGAGTAAATAATCTTGACGGGGTTCCGCTGATCTGAAATCCATCTTCCTGTCTTACCGGTAAACTTTTCTCCCCAAAGAATAGAAGAGAACATTATAAAAATAAATATAAACATTGTATAAAATATACAAAAAAATATAGCACCTGTCAAATAAAAAGTTCCCTTCTTGACTTACATGATAAAACATTTATCTTGATTCTACAATGGGATTAAAGAAAATTATCATAGATTATGCCCTATCTATCGGCTTCGATATATGTGGTGTTGCGCCCCCTGTTTCTTCTATCCACCGAGATTATTTTTTAGAATGGCTTAAAAAGGGTAAAGAGGGTACAATGGAATTTCTTGTGAAATATAAAAACTTGAAGATTAATCCTCAATCCATCTTTCCTGGCACAAAATCCATCCTTGTTTGCGGTGTTAATTATTACAATGGAGAAATCAAAAGAAAAAGTGACATTAAAATATCGCGGTATGCTATGTGCAGGGACTATCATAGGGTTTTAAAAAAAATGTTAAAAAAACTCTTCAAATTCATAAAGGAACTTTACCCCGAGGCTGAGGGTAGATATTTTGTAGATACTGGGCCTACAATGGAGAAAGAACTGGCAAGGCTCGCCGGACTTGGATGGATAGGAAAAAATACATTGATAATAAATAAAAATATCGGCTCATATATATTTCTCGGTGAAATTTTAATGAATATTGGTCTACCTTTTGATTATCCTCAGCCCGATCAATGTGGAAAATGCACAATATGCATCGATGCCTGCCCAACAGGCGCATTGGAAGCCCCATATAAGTTAAATGCCTCAAAATGCATATCTTACGCCACCGTGGAACACAAAGGAAATATACCGACTTTTTTTGATGGAAAGATGGACAATTGGATATTTGGATGCGATATTTGTCAGGATGTATGCCCTTACAATAAGAATCCCTCCATAACAAAAATAGGTGATTTCAAGATAAGGGGTGAAATCCTTAACCTTTTCTCTGAAGACATATTAAAAATGGACAAAGATAAATTTCTTGATACATTCAGCGGAACGCCTATTATGAGGATTGGGCTTGAGAACCTAAAAAGAAATGTACATTATGTGAAACGAGGACGGCATTCAAGATAACTGCTTCATAATCAATAACTTATACGGATACATCAAAAAACAGAATTGAGTCTGCCGCCATCAACCGGTATCATAGCTCCATTTATGTATGCACCATATTCACTCGCCAGAAAAGCTACAAGGTATCCTATCTCCTCGGGTTTCCCCAATCTTCCAGCAGGAATTGGTTTTGCATACTCATTTAAGGCATCATTCACAGACATACCTTCCCTTTGAGCGCTATCCTTCGCCAACTGAACCATCCTATCTGTCTTTATTATACCTGGCATTATGCCATTTACTGTGAGGTTGTGTTCCCCCACCTCTTTTGCCAGTGTCCTGACCAATCCTGCCATTGAAACCCTTACTACATTACTTAGTGCTATATTGGGTATGGGCTCTTTGATGGCTACACTGGTGGAATAAACGATCCGTCCCCATTTTTTTTCTATCATTGCAGGTATAAGTTCTTTGCTAAGATAAATAGCGGGGTAAAGTAATAGATTAACCGCCTTCTCCCAATCCTCTATGCTTTTTTCCATAAAAAAACCCGGTTTGGGCCCACCTGTGCAGAAAAAGAATATCTCGGGGTTACCAATCTCTTTTATCTTCCCTATTACGCCATTCAAGTCTTCTCGCTTTGCCAGGTCGGCCGCAATAT
Source organism: uncultured bacterium (assembly GCA_964596115.1). GTDB lineage: Bacteria > Hydrothermota > UBA3072 > UBA3072 > B12-G15 > CAZQRW01. The sequence goes on along the minus strand of CAZQRW010000047.1, from coordinate 270 downwards.
AAAAAGGTCTCTTCCCTGTTTCTTCTTCAATCCTTTTTTGTGCCTTTTTAAGATTCTCCTCAGTTCTTGAAAGGAGAATAACGTCTGCACCTGCCTTTGCCAGTACCTTTGCTACTCCAAAACCTATTCCTTTTGAAGAAGCAGTAACAAAGGCAAGTTTCCCATTAAGTTTTATTTCGATAGTATCACCTCCTTTTAGAAATATTCTTTTCGAATTAATTTATAATTTACCAGAATAATTAAAAAATGTCAATAGATATTATTTTTAAT
>CAZQRW010000046.1:0-14990 GCA_964596115.1 uncultured bacterium | reverse complement strand
AGAATGCTAAGATTTAAAATATTTCTGAGAGGATATTATAAGTGCTATATCCAAGCATGAACCCCATATAAGTTATATGATAATTAAAATAAACATATAAGGAAGTTAGATTCATAGGTAAAAACAATGAAATTTTTGGGTGAAACAAGTAAAAAAACATTCTTTTGCATCTCTTCTTTCCAGGCCCTTGCTATGTTTAGAAGGGGCTTATTCTACACCTATTTATCAATCTATCTTCGTTATTTTTTAGGACTTTCCGTTACTGAAACAACCCTTTTTGCCACTATTCCTATGATTTTAAACGTCCTATTTCAGACATTTGTATGGGGACCCATATCAGACAAATTCCAGAAGAGGAGAACATTAATAATCCTTGGGGAAACGTCTGCCTCTGTATTAACATTCCTTGTCTGGCTTTTTCATACATTTCCATCAAATAAACATATAGCTGGTTATGTAGTAATTATAGGTCTTACAATTGTAGAAATCTTTTGGTCAATGTCAAATGTGGGCTGGACTGCGATTATTTCAGATATTTACAAGGTTAAAGATAGAATAGGCATACAGGGTAAACTCAGTAGTATAGGTGCTATTGGAAACTTTATTGGTGTCTGGATTGGAGGTATGGTATATGATGGGATGTCTAAATTCTATAATGGTTGGGGTTTTTACAAAGGATTATTGTTTTTTATTGCCTCCGGTGTAATGCTGATTTCAACCATCCCTATGTTTTTTATACCTGAGGGTGGAATTGAACAAAATCCAAAAGGTGCGAAGGGGACAGATGACGTATCCCCTCGTATTGAAGGATTGTTTTCGTATTCAAAACCATTCCTTATTTTTATTCTTGCAATGGTATTTATCAATTTTGGAAGAAATTCAATTGCCCTGATAAAACCCCAATACCTGACATTAAAAGAGGGGTTTAATGTATCCAGCAGCCTATTAAGTTACATTGTCAATGTGGCTTCTATGGCTGTCTTTTTAATGGGCTTAATAATCGGAAAGCTTTCAAAACGATTTAGCGATAGAATACTATTGCTCATTGGTTGCCTCATAGCAACCCTGTATTTATTTGGATTTATACTCGCAAAAAGCCTCACCGTAATATTTGTGAGTAACTTTTTTGGTGGCATATCCGACGTTATAATATTCTCTTCTTCTTATTCCTTTGCATCAAAATTGATTCCACCAGAGCACAGGGGAAAACAGTTTGCACTTTTTAATGCAACTTTCTTCTTGAGCTGGGGTGTTGCTGGAACTTTCATTGCAGGTCCCATTGTGGATCTACTTGTTAAAGCCGGGAAAACACAAAACTTTTCATATAGGATGTCATTTCTCTCCGCTGCTATACTTGTTCTATTGGGTATCCTTATATTACTTTATTCATATCATAGATTTAACAGCGAGAACGGCAAATTGACTATTGAAAATAGAAAATAATATAATAAAATGAATAGCAACCTCTGATATAAGAACTATTGTTTATTTAACATTAAAAAAGGAGGATAAAATGAAATATAGAGTTTATCTTCAACTTATGCCGTTAGTTTTGTTATTATTCTTACCTCTGCATTCATTTGGGGCTGAAGTCAAAAATTATGAGGAACTGAAGAAAGCAATTTTTGATTATGGCCATAATGTAAGCTGCTCTTTCATTTTGGAGCATTCTGGGTTCACTGTAGAAGTAAAAAATGCACGGTTCTTCTTCCCTGAGACTTCGTCAAATAAAGAAGATTTCTTCACATTCAGTATTAGTAATAAAACATTATCTAATAAAGCCCCAGTGGAAGAGTTGAAGATATTCAGGGTATTCAAAAACGTACATAGAATAGATGGAAGTAAATATAATGTTTCCTGTCTTGTAAGACTTATAGATACAAAAAAGGGAAGTCTTATAAGTGAAAATTATTACTATCTGCTTTTGGGGAAAACAATACATTTCTTCGATAATACGGTTATACAAAATACTGCTACACAAAGAAAAGGTACGCCTGAAGCCTCAGATTTCGGGACCTTCTTGAAATGGTTCTCCGGAGAATTTGACAATTATACCCAGGCATTACAGGATAAAATAAATAAAATCAAGTATCCGCACAGACAACTCCATTCTGTTATAATTCCAGCCAATTTGTCTCATTTTGAAGGACATACATTTTACGTCCAACAATATCTTGACGGAGACCCGGAAAAAATATACAGACAAAGAATTTACGAGGTATCATGGAACCCATTTGATGATGTAATTGAAACAAAAATATACAGATTCAAAGAGAACGGAAAGAAATATAAGGATGCCTATCTCCATCCTAAAATTTTGAAGGATTTGCGCCCTGAAAGTTTAGAGTTGTCAAAAGGCTGTGAGGTTTACTGGAAAAAGAGGGGGAATAAATTTTATGGAAGTAATAGGAAAAATTCCTGCGTTTTTATATCGTCCAAAAGTGGAAAGAAACTGGTTATTTCGGAAAAACTGATTCTTTCTAATGAATCACTATGGATACTTGAAAACACCTTTGATAATAAAGGAAATGTTGTCTATGGAAGAACAGATGGAGAGTATTACAAGCTTAATAAATGCAGGTTCTATATGGGGTCAATAAGCATAAAAAAAGAAAAAAAAGAAGAATATTATTTATTCGACAACCTAAAGTTTCACGATCAGGGAATGGTAATTCCCCTTGTGGACAAAAAGACAAAAAAGGTATTATTCAGGGCTCAACTTTTAAAAACAATGCCTGATAAAAATGGACCTGATAGATTAAAGTTTATTGTCTATAAGGAGAAGGATAAAAAGCCATTATTCTCCACATGGACAATGGCGGATGCAGACCAAATTGGTGTAGACCTGGGATGGTTTAAGGCAGCATTTAGATTGACTAAAGACATAAAAAAATGAACCTAATCCTCACACTCATTTTTCTTATTCCATCTGCAGGACTATCAACAGATGAGATTAGAAGTCTACAAAGCGACATTAGGGATTTCAAATCTTTCTTACAGTATGAACATATCGAAGAGGTATACACCTCTTTTATGGAAAAGGAGATACTTAGAAACTTAGATAGATATCTGAGGCACATAAATGACAAAAGATATTACAATAGAGGGGCATTTGAAATAAGTAAATTTGTCTCTAAATGGGGAGAAATTATAAGGGAAAAATACAGAGATGCAATTGTTGATTCAATGGTGATTAACTTGAGTGAAAGAAAATGTTACCTTTATAATACAAGAGAGTTCTACAATATGAATAACTGGGGTTATGAGGATAGGCTGATTTTGGCAACTAATGTCGCAATTGGTAATGAGGCATTTGGAAGGGGCACAATAAAGGGATCATTCATAATAGGAAGAAAGGCTGCAGAACCAACTCTGCACTGGGAAAATCGGGGAATAAGCATACCTTATGGTCACCCTTTTAATGCATTTGGGGCGAGAAAACTGGAATTGTGGCGGGATGGGAAATATACCCACTATGCCTGCCATGGTACAGATGATGTAAATTGTATAGGTAAAAGTATATCCCTGGGTTGTATCAGGTTCACAAATGTGGATATTCTTATTATATATGAGTTGATCAAGGAAAATAAAACAAAAGTGGTTATTGTTGAGTAGAATAGTAATTAAAGATTCTTCAATATTATTTTCAGCAGGATGTCATATGTTTTTATTTTAAATATGTGCCATTATTTTAGAATAGCTACAAAGTGTTATTCTTAATTGACACGCACTTTATTATTGGTATAATAAAATTATGGGGAAGATTGAAAAACTCCAGGAAAATATAAACAATTCAAAATATATTGTGGCACTCACTGGTGCAGGTATATCAACTGCTGCAGGAATAGCTGATTTCAGAGGTGAAAAAGGTATATATACCCGTGGAGTTTACGACCCATATAAAACCTTTAACCTTGACTACTTTAAAAAAGATCCTTCCTTTTTTTTTAAATTTGCAAAAGAGTATGTGGATGTTTACAAACACACAAAACCTACTAATGCACATTATTTTCTTTCCGCCCTTGAAAAGAAGGGGAATTTAAAGGCAATAATAACGCAAAATATAGACAGACTTCACCAGCTTGCTGGTTCAAAAAATGTTATTGAGCTACACGGAAGTTTCGAAAGAGGTTATTGTTTAAGGTGTGGAAGGACATACGATTTTAAATGGATGATGGAAAACCTTGGAAAAAATGGGGAGTTGAAATGCATATGCGGAGGTATAGTAAAACCAGACATTGTATTTTTTGGAGAACCTGTCAAAGAGATGGATAAAGCCGAAGAATACGCCAGGAAAGCAGATTTGTTTCTTGTAATTGGTTCTTCCCTTTCAGTTCAACCTGCCGGGCTTCTTCCATATATAACGTCAGGAAAGGTGGTCATTATAAATAAAGGAGAGGTAGAATTTCCTGAAGATAAAGTATATCTCCGAATAGATGACGATATTGAAAAAACTGTGGAGTCTTTGAAATGGTAAAAAAAATTTCAAGGGCTGCTATTATTGCTGCTCTTTATGTTGCACTGACAGTGTTACTTATGCCTATAAGTTTCTATGCATTTCAGGTAAGAGTGGCTGAGGCGTTGACTGTTCTTCCTTTTATTTTTCCAGAGGCTGTTTGGGGATTATTTATCGGCTGTCTTATAGCCAACTTTTTTGGGGGATTAGGAATACTCGATATTGCAGTTGGCAGTACACTTACATTAATTGCCGCATTTCTAACTATGCAACTTGCCAAAACCAGGAAGCCCATTCTTGCTCCTCTCCCACCGCTTATTCTTAATGCATTTGGTGTTAGTGCCTATCTTATGTTTCTCATTGCCCCTCCACCACTTCCTTTTCATATACCCACATATTTCCTGTTTGTGATTACTATTGGTTTTGGAGAGTTCGTAGCCACCTACATTATCGGCTTGCCTCTTTTATTATTCTTAAGGAGAAAAGTATGGAAAGGAAGATGAGGTTTAAAAATTGGAAGGATTATATTTTCATCATACCTGCCGTTGTATATATTCTCGTCCTTATTCTTAACCCCCCTGTTCTTTCTCCTCTAATAAATCTAATCCTTCTCTTCTGTCTTCTCTTTGTTCTCTATTTTTATCCCTCAATTGATTTTCTCACTGCTATTCTTACATTTTCCATTTTTGTAGAGTTGGGGGGTGGTGTCAATTTTGCTGGTTACTATCTTTACATACCTCTTGTATCCATATATACATTTAGAAGTAAAAGGGTATTCCCTTATTTCCTTATCCCTTTACTTTCTTTAATAAGGCATCAGAGCTTTATTGCGCCAACAGTATTATTCGGATCAATTCTGCCAATTTACTACATATTTAATAGTATAGAAAAAAAGAGAAAAAGCCTTGAAAGGTTTGTGTTAGAGACACAAGGTCTTCCTGACTCAGTAGCTGATATGGATACAAAACAATTGAGATCCTCTATTGAGGAAGGGATCAAAATCCCCAAAAAATTGTTCGACAGATATTCTGAGGCTGTAGGTTCAATACTTGATCTGGCTTTTCTAATACTGAAACCGTTCACGGTAGCATTGTTTATAAAGAATATATACACAGGGCTTTTTGAATTGAAAAAGGGGAGAAGTAAGATAGACCTGATCCCAAATGCAACAATTGAGAAAGGACCCTTACTTTACTTTATGAAGGAAAAAAAGGTACTTTCCATCACTGATTATACGGATAACTCAAAACTGTTATGTTATTATGATAGAAATGTCTTTATCAGGAGTTTTGTAGCAGTACCTGTTATTATTGATAATAAGGTGGAGGGAATCTTTGTTGTTGACAGTAGAATCGAAAATTATTTTGACGAATTAAGAAAAGAGATCGCTCAAGGTTTTGCAAAGGAGATAGAGATAATGCTTTCTTTCTATTCCTTTACAAATAGATCTATGATTGAAGCAATACATTTCAGGACGATACATGAACTTACACAAAAAATTGCAAATACTATTGAACGGGAAGAGATGATCGACGCATTCTTTTCTTCTATTGAAAAAACCTTTTCAGATGTTTTTAGTATTATAATCTATAGAACCTCAAGGGATTTTTTGATTATTGAGGAAAATGAGCGTAGATACCTCAAAAACATAAGAGAAAGTATTGTTGCTACCGCCATAGAAAAAGGTATAACACTTAAAAAAGACAATCTCGCAAAAGAAATGAGGAGACCCCTTCTCGCACCTGACGAAAGAAAATTCAATGCAGCCTCCTTGATTTTCTCACCCTTTAGAGGAAAGGTAGAAGGAGGGATACTTCTTATCTCAGATAGACCTAACAGGTTTTCGGAAAAGGAAGTTGTGATAGTCGATCTGATCTCTGATATTGTTTCTACCGCATTTGAAAAATCCCTTCTCTATGAAAAAGAACGGAAAAGGGCTATTATGGATGGTCTTACGGGATTATATAACCATAGATTTTTCCAGGAATTACTCGCAAAAGAAATTTCCCAGGCAAAGAGAGAAAATAAGCCACTCTCCCTTCTTATGATAGATATAGACCTCTTTAAAAATTTTAATGATGAGTATGGCCATCAAATAGGTGATAAGGTACTCTCCGATGTTGGAAAGATAATAAGCAATTCTATTAGAAGTTCGGATATTGCGGCAAGGTATGGCGGTGAAGAATTCGTCGTAATTCTGCCATCGACAACACTTAAAGACAGTATTCCAGTAGCAGAAAAATTAAGAAGCAGCGTTGAATCTCATAAACTCTTGATTGGCAAACATAATGTTGCGAATATAACCATTAGTATAGGTATTTCTTCTTTTCCTGAAAAAGCAGAGGCGAAGGACGAACTAATCGCCTCTGCTGATGCCGCCCTTTATAGAGCGAAAGGGGAAGGAAGAAACAAAATTTCTTACTGAATTTCTTTTTTATCTTTTACTGCCGCCTGGGCAGCAGCAAGTCTTGCAATAGGGACCCTGTAGGGGGAACAGCTAACGTAGTTCATTCCAACTCTATGGCAAAACTCTACAGAAGCAGGGTCTCCGCCATGCTCGCCACAGATTCCTATTTCAATTTCAGGCCTTGTTTTTCTTCCTCTTTCAATTCCCATTTTAATTAGATCTCCAACCCCAGGTTGATCAAGTGTTTTGAATGGATCATTCTTAAGAATACCCATCTCTATATATAGGGGTACAAATTTTGCAACATCATCTCTTGAAAATCCAAAGGTAGTTTGAGTAAGGTCATTTGTACCGTAACTAAAGAATTCAGCGTATTCAGCAATCTCATCGGCTGTAATTGCAGCCCTTGGAAGCTCGATCATTGTACCTATCATATATTTGATCTTCATCCCCTTCTCTTCAAAAACCTCGTGAGCAACCCTGTTAATAATATCCTTTTGAACTTTTATTTCATTTTTGTGACTTACCAGTGGTACCATTACCTCGGGTATTACTTTAACCCCTTCTCTTGCCACATTACATACTGCCTCAAATATTGCACGTGCTTGCATTTCTGTTATTTCTGGATAAAGGATGCCAAGTCTACATCCTCTCAGGCCAAGCATCGGATTTGTCTCAGCCAACTGGTGAACGCGTTCCCTTATTTTTTCTACACTAATACCCATTGTCTTTGCAAGTTGTTCTTGAGCTGCAGATTCCTTTGGCAGAAATTCATGGAGGGGAGGATCCAAAAGTCTTATTATTACAGGATACCCATCCATTGCTCTAAAGAGCCCTTCAAAGTCGTTTCTCTGCATTGGAAGTAATTTTTCAAGTGCCCTTTTTCTCTCCTCTTTTGTATCTGAGAGAATCATCTCTCTCATCGCGGAAATTCTATCCTCTTTAAAAAACATATGTTCTGTCCTTGTAAGCCCTATACCCTCCGCACCAAATTTTCTAGCGGTTTCAGCGTCAAGAGGGGTATCTGCATTTGTTCTAACACCGATCTTCCTTATTCCATCAGCCCATTTCATAAGTGTCTCAAAATAACCTGAGATTGATGCCTCTATTTTGGGAACATCTCCAACCATAACATTTCCTGTGGAGCCGTCTATAGTAATGGTATCTCCCTCTTTAATTACTATATCGTTAATCCTTATTTCTCGCCTGTTATAATCTATTGTGAGGGCTTCACATCCAACCACACATGCCTTTCCCATTCCTCGAGCAACAACTGCCGCATGAGAAGTCATACCTCCTCTTGCAGTAAGGATTCCTTCAGCGGAATTCATACCTGCTACATCTTCTGGAGAGGTTTCGTGCCTGACAAGAATTACTTTCGCTTTGTTTTTCTTAGCGTTTACTGCATCATTTGGATAGAATACAACCTTTCCAGTGGCAGCCCCAGGGGAAGCAGGCAGTCCCCTTGCAATTGGATCCACTTTTACCTTTGGGTCGATCATAGGATGAAGAAGCTGATCAACTTGATCAGGGGTTACTCTCATTATAGCTTCTTCTTTATCTATCAATCCTTCATTTACCATATCAACTGCAATTCTCACCGCAGCTACTGCGGTACGCTTGCCTGTTCTGGTCTGAAGGAGATATAATTTCTTCTTTTCAATAGTAAATTCCATATCCTGTAAATCTTTAAAATGGTTCTCCAGCTTATTTCTCACATTTAAAAGTTGCTGATATAAATCAGGCCATGCCTCTTCAAGCGAAATCTCCTTTTCGTTTGATTTCTGTGCCTTGCTAATAGGGAAAGGTGTCCTGATACCGGCAACAACATCTTCGCCCTGCGCATTCACAAGATACTCTCCGTAAAAGATATTCTCCCCTGTTGCAGGATTCCTTGTAAATGCAACCCCTGTTCCTGAATCTTCGCCCATATTTCCAAAAACCATTGTTTGCACGTTAACTGCTGTTCCCCAATCATCTGGAATGTCATGGATTTTTCTATAATCAATAGCCCTCTGATTGTTCCAGGATTTGAAGACCGCACTGATAGAACCCCACAATTGATCTGCTGGATTTTCGGGAAATTCCTTCCCTGTTTCACTCCTTATCAGTTCCTTATATCTGTCCTTTATTTCTTTCCAATCTTCTGCATCAAGGTCCGTATCAAGTTCTACCCCCTTTTTTCCCTTAAATTCATTTATTATCTCCTCAAATCTGTCATGTGGAACACCCATCACAACATTTCCATACATCTGTATAAATCTTCTATAACTATCGTATGCAAACCTCGGATTATTGGTTTGAGCGACAAGACCCAAAACAGTTTCGTCATTTAGGCCAAGGTTAAGAATTGTATCCATCATCCCGGGCATTGATACCCTTGCACCAGAGCGGACAGATACAAGTAAAGGATTGTTGACACCACCAAATTTTTTGCCTGTGATCTGCTCAAGCCTTTTGAGATTTTCTGCAATCTCCTCTTTCAAGCCCTCAGGATATACATTATTTTTATAATAGTGTGTGCAAACTTCAGCAGAAATTGTAAATCCAGGGGGAACAGGTACTCCGATGTTTGTCATTTCCGCGAGACCAGCCCCTTTACCACCTAAAATATTTTTCATTTTGATATTGCCATCCGCTTTACCTTCACCAAAAAAATATACGTATTTTATCATAACACCTCCTTTTTATTTCAGTTTGTATAATATAATGTAAAGAAAAAAGATTTCAAGTAAAAACTATGAAAGAAAAACCCGATTTTATTAGCCTGAGGTAATTATTTCACAAGTTTTATTCTCATTTAAAACATTTATAATTATGGGTAGGTATAATGCAGTTATAAAAAGAGTAGGGTCGGTATAACCGACCCTACGAAAGGAGGGCAAAAAAAATGAAGAGGAAATAACAGGGGGTATAAAAATATTACTAATAAATTACTACATTTCTAAATTTTGTCAAGAGGATTTTATTAAATAAATTTTTAAAAGCAAATAGAAATAGACAAAATATAAATTAAAATAGTAAATTGATTTCCAAGCTTCTATGGTTTTAAAAAAAACAATCTTGACAATTTAATTATTTCCTCTATTATTTTTTGACCGACGAGTCGGTCAAAAGGGTACTTATGCCAAAGATTATTGATAAGAAAAAAATAAAAAAGAAAATTATTCATTCTGCCCTGGATGTTTTCTCAAATAAGGGGTATCATGAGGCAAAGGTTTCTGAAATAGCCAAAAAAGTGGGGATGGGTAAAGGAACATTGTATGAATACTTTAAAAGCAAAGGTGAAATATTCTCCGCTTGTATTGATCTTATATTCTCTGATGTGGATAAAATGGTGATGGAAAACATAAACAAAAATGATTCTCCTTCTATTAAATTGAAAAAAGTGCTCGAAGGATATAAAAAGGTGTTTTTTTCCTATCCTCGCCATTATTTTAATGTAATTATAGAATTCTGGAATGAAGGGATAAGGGAAAAAAACTTTATAAATTTAAAAAATATCTACAGGGAGTTTAGCGATAAAATTAAGGAAATAGTATTGGAGGGCATAATAAGAGGGGAGTTTAATAAAGATATTAACCCTAAAACTGTTGCCTCTACAGTTCTCGCTTTTATGGATGGTATTATGCTCCAATGGATAATTGAATCTGAATCTATAAACCTTTCCATGCGAATAGATGGATTTTTTGATGCACTTTTGAGAGGAATACAGAGGAGGTAAGGATGCACAATATTATATTTTTTATATTGATATGTATCACCCCCTTGGAACTCATTACGAAAGTTGACAGTGTCTCTCCCTACCCTTATTCATCTGGAATAACGGAAGAAACTATTATCACTACATCAAATAAAGAGAGAACCTTTAAAATAAATTACTTTTCTATGGATGGAAACAAAAAACAGTTTATGGTCTATGTGGCTCCTCCAGTATAAAGGGAATAGTTTCTTGATGATAGGAAATAATATATGGGCATATCTTCCCCTTCTTATATTAATTTAATAAGCCAAAAATAGAATACTCCCTATTACAAGACTAAATCCATTATATTAAAAGATAAATATCTGTCAAACCGTCTCTGAGATTAAACCCTCCAAAAAAATCAATCATTATCTGTTACAGAAAGTAAAGAACACCAGCCATATTACCCCTGATAAATCGTTTTTTAGAATTTCAAGGAAAATAGTTGATAAAAATATTTGACAAAAGAGATTTATATGTGATAATATATATTAATGGGCAATATTTATTAACCGTTCCTTTAAGGAACAAAACAGAAGGAGGGCTTTATGCGTAAAGGGGTAATGTTGTTAGTTTTACCAATATTATTTCTCTCTATGTTAGGTGCTATGCATCCAAATTCACCAAGAGTAATAAAAAAGAGGGTTATCCAAAAAACGAGGTCTGTCACTGTGAGAAATCCAGCTATTTCAAGTACAGATTCTAGATTAGTAAATCCTGTTAAAAAAACAGAACCTGTTATTACCAAGTATCTATCTGTTTCTAAGGAGGCAAGTGGTGTCTCTAAAGCATCAGGAAGTGCATATTCTGTAAAGGGTACAAAATATGCCAATACAATTGACTCCTTCCCTGCACCGAGAACGCAGAATAATGGTCTTGAATGGGATGGGAGGTATCTCTGGCTTATCTCGAGTAATGGCAGTAGTGTTGCAGCAACAGTAAATGCCCTTGACCCAGAGAATGGTTCTGTTTACACTACCTGGGATATGCCCACAACTGGAAATGGTTTTGGTGCAGGATTTATAAATGACATTATGTATGTTGCTGATTGGTCGAACGGAATGATAAGGAAGGTAACGAAAACGGGGACATTGATAGCCAGCTATACTGGCCCCGGTGGAACAGGTATGAGGGGTGTAAGTAGTGATGGACAGTATCTCTATATTGTCTCAACAGGTGGTGCAAATTATAATGATACCCTTTACAAGGTAGATACATTGATGAATATTCAGACCCAGTGGTATATTGGTGGTATTATTGGCTGGCCTATGGATATTGCCTATGTAGGAAAGGATGGAACAATGTGGATTTTAGACAACGTTGATCACCTGTTAAAACAGGTAGACATCAGTGGAGCAACCCCTGTGCTTTTGAACTCATATTCACTCCCGGGGAATCCTGCAAGCTATATCGAGGAAGGCCTCGCATTTGATGGGAGTGATATGTGGTTCAACACACACTATGGTAATCAGATCTACAGAATAGATGTGGGCTATTCCATTGCAAGGGTTGCACTCTTCCAGGACAGGGAACCCTGGTCCTTTAGGTCAAATAAGGATGTTCTCTACGCAAACGGGATTCCTTTTAAGGTATTCACATCTGGCGATATGGGGACGGCTGACCTATCTATCTATACAAAGGTAATCATCAGCAGTACACAACCTGACACGTTTTACCAGCATATTGAAACAAACAGAACCTGGTGGGAGAGCTGGATTTCGGCTGGTGGCGTTTTTGAATTGAATGGCGCAGAATGGTATAGTGATGACTGGACAGGTCTTTCAATGCCAGGTGGATTTACCAGTTACTTTCAGGCGAATGACACTGTAATTATCGTTTCTTCCTGGCATCCTATTGTGAATAACCCAAATTATATAGTTGATACTACACTCAACAACTGGGACTCTTCTACACATGGATATCTTGCAAATCTTCCGGCAGATGCATACGAGATTATAAGGGATAGTATTCCTGACGTACCTGCTACTGCAATCTTCAGGTATGGGCAGGGAGGAGTAATAGCTACCATGCAACCAATTGAATATGCATATTACTATAATTATTCAGATATCCTTGAAAATTTTATACTTTACTGGGCAAATGGTGTATCCCCCAATATACTTATGGCAATCGCTGATTATGACCAACCAGATACCCGTGACTCATTGATGGCATACACAGACATAGGGAATATAGACCATATGAATACAAGTTCTTATACCCCTACTATGAAGGATCTTTCATTGTATGATGTAATATTCACCTGGCCAAATTATTCGCATCTGGATACATTAGCACTTGGTGATACCCTTGCCGCATTTGTAGATGCTGGTAAATGGGTCATTACCTGTGGGTGGTCCTGGTACACTCAGGGGAATTCCCTCGGTGGTGCAATAATGACACCGACATATAATCCATTCAACTCACCAACTGGTGGTAACCATTATGCTGCAGCAAATCTTGGATGGTATGACCCAGCTCATCCTATAATGAACGGTGTGACCGCTGTCTCAGACCAATACAGGGATTCACTCGTTATAAACCCAGGTGCAGATTCCGTCGCAAAGTGGGATGACGGTGAGTGGTTAGTAGGGACAATGGATGCTCCATATCCAGCTGGTGGAGTTATTGGGTTTAACGCGGTTCCTGGAGATTACGGATACTGGACTGGAGATATGGTGCTTCTCCTCCACAATGCGATTACCTGGGCAGAGGCTTCAGGTATAGATGATAATCCCATTGTATCCATTGATAAAAATTTAAGGATTCTGAAGGTCTCTCCCAATCCCTTTATCCATTCAACTAAAGTCTACTTCGAGATTTCGTACCCGGGTAATGTTGGATTTAAGATATTCAATGTCGCAGGACAGAGAATCGCAAATTACAAGCAGATTGAGAAGACAGCAGGCAGAAAAAGTTTTGTCTGGGACGGGAAAAATGAAAATGGTAATCCTGTCTCCTCGGGCGTTTATTTCTACAGCATCGAACTGAATGGTGATAGAGTAACGGGGAAACTTACTGCTATAAAGTAAAAAAAGGGGTGGGGAAACCCACCCTTTTCTTAATTTGTTCTTGCCAAATCTACCATAGTGACATATGTTCCCTTACGAGCTTCATTGTCTCTGAGGCTGTCTTTCGTGCCTTAGCCGCTCCATCCTTTAATATTCCTGTTATATCTAATGCCTCTACTTCTTGTCTCTTTTTTCTTATGGGTTCAAGGAATGCATTTAGCATCCGCGATGTCTCCTTTTTACACTCCACACAACCTATCTTTCCTGCCTTACATTCTTTTTTTATTTCTTTAGAACCTTCCGGATCAAGTATTTTCCTGTATGCAAACACAACACATCCCTCAGGATGTCCTGGGTCATCCTTCTTGATCTTCACAGGGTCTGTAAATGCCTGCATAACCTTTTTTTCCACAGTCCTCCCATCGTCTGTGAGGAAAATGGCATTATTCATCGATTTGGACATCCTTTTGCCATCCACCCCAGGCACCCTTGGTGCAGGCGTCAAAAGAGGATCTGGTTCGGCAAAAACGCTTCCAAAAAGATAATTGAATCTCCTGGCAATCTCCCTTGTAAGTTCAAGGTGGGGGAGTTGGTCCTCTCCCACGGGAACCTTATCTGCCCTGTAGATTAATATATCAGCAGCCTGAAGAACAGGATAACCAAGAAGACCATAAGAAACATTTTTGCCAAGATGAAGGTCCTTTACCATCTCTTTGACAGTAGGGTTCCTCTGGAGTCTCTGTAATGTAACGAGCATTGAGAATAAAAGGTGAAGTTCTGCGTGTTCCTTTACATCCGATTGGACAAAAACAACCGATTTATTATAATCAATGCCCACAGAGAACCAATCCTTTGCAGTGTTTAAAATGGTTTCTCTCAGATCCTTTGTGTTTTCATATTTTGTTGTAAGAGAATGCCAATCTGCAATTTCGAAAAAACATTTGTATTCATCCTGAAGTTTAACCCAGTTCTGGAGTGCGCCAAAATAATTTCCAATGTGCACCTTTCCCGTTGGCCTCAATCCACTTAGAATGATACCCATTTAGTATCCTCCACCAAATTTTTTAAGCATTATCATTATGTAGATGACGATCACCAATAGAATAAAAAGAATAATAGGAAATAGTGGGTTAGATTTATGTCTCGGGAATCTCTGTTTTATCAATTTTTCACCTCCTTAGTTTATAAAGACTAACATTATCCTGCATATATTTATATGATTTATTATAACAGAAAAACTCGATGGGTCAATAAATTTTGTAGCTATGGATATGTCCTAATGATACCATCTATCCACTACATTTATATGACTGATTTTTACCAAAAGAATAATTATAATGAAAGGTTTTCTTTTAACATCCAATATTAACT
>CAZQRW010000045.1:0-15793 GCA_964596115.1 uncultured bacterium | reverse complement strand
AAGTTAGTGAAGTTGTTATAAAAAACTTAATATTTAAAGACTGACACTTAGGGGAGAACTCGTCTCAACACTTCTTGTAATTCTTCTATAATAAAGGGTTTTGCTACAACTCCTTTGAAACCATACTTCTTATAATGAGACATTATTGGATCTGTGGAATATCCGCTGGAAACTATTGCCTTTACATCTGGATCTATTTCTTTAAGTTTTTTCATTGCTTCTTTTCCACCCATACCCCCTGGCACTGTTAAATCCAGTATTACCGCATCAAAAGGTTTCTTTGAATTGAAGGCTTTTCTGTATTTCTTTACTGCTTCCTCTCCATTCTCTGCTGTTTCCACTTTATACCCCTTTTTTTCCAACATTCTGCCCACTGTTTCTCGAACCATTCCATCATCATCCATAAATAGAATCTTTCCCTCTTTGGTTAAGGCTCCTCTCTCTTCTCTATATCCTGTCTCCTTTTCAGTTTTTCTTTCCACTGCAGGAAGGTAGATGTAAAAGGTAGTACCCTTTCCTAACTCTGATTCTACTGTGATATAGCCTCCGTGTTTTTTAATGATGGAGTATACAATTGCTAATCCAAGGCCGCTTCCCTTCTTCTTTGTAGTAAAAAATGGATCAAATATCCTCTTAAGATGTTCCCTTTGTATACCAATTCCTTCGTCTTTTACGATAATCCTTATATATTTTCCCGTAGGTAGAGGCAATAAATTATCTTTTCCAAGGATGACGTTTTCTGCCTTTATGTATATATTTCCACCCCCAGGCATTGCCTGATCGGAATTTATTATCAGATTGTTTATTACCTGAGAGAATTGTCCTTTATCCACTTCCACATTCCATAAATCAGAAGGAAAATCATATTTACATCTTACATTGGAACCGCGCAGGACAAATTTAGCTGAATCTCTGATTATATCCTCAATGGAGGCTTTTTCCTTTATGGGTTCTCCACCTTTTGAGAATGTGAGTAACTGTTGTGTCAGGTTTTTGGCCTGTATAGATGCCCGTATGGCATCTTCTAACATTTCCTTTAGTTCTCCATTTGCCTCTGTTTGGGATAGGGATAGATTTCCCAGTATTACAGTTAAAAGATTATTGAAATCATGCGCAATTCCTCCGGCAAGGATACCCAACGATTCAAGTTTTTCCATCTTTTGGAATTCTTCCTCTGCCCGCTTTCTTTCGGTGATGTCCCTTACCATCCCCTGAAATCCAACAATTTTGCCTTCTTTGATATATGGAACAGAGCGAATTTCTACGATATACTTTCTTCCATCCTTTGCTTTTACTTCATACTCTGCTGGCTCTATTAAATTTTCTCCCTTTAAGATTCTTTCAATTCTTTTCTTATAGAGTTCTTTATATTTTTCTGGGATAATGTCCCATATATTCATTGCAATTAATTCTTTTTCATCATAACCAAGGGTTTTGCATATCGCTTTGTTGACAGATAAGAAATTTCCCTCCAGGTCCACATAAAATATGCCATCCGGGCTTTGGTCGACCAGTGTTCGATATTTCTCCTCGCTTGCTTTTAATGCCTCTTCCGCCTTTTTACGCTCATCGATTTCCTCTCTTAGTTCTTTTGTTTTTGATCTAATCTGCGCTCTCAGGACGAAATTTCCACCGATAAGCAAGAATGTAAGCCCAAAAATGCCTATCAGAACCCACTTTATCCAGCCAGGGATAAGAGGTTTCACGATGGTTTTTTCTCCAAGCCACTTTTCTAATAACTGATAATAGATAGATGCCCTATTTTCCTTCAATTCCTTCATATGATAATTTATCCTTTTGATGAGATAAGGTGCTAAATTTGACCTTTTTGAAAAGGCGAAATAAAGACGGGAGGGTTGGAAAATGATGGGTGTCTTCACGAGGCCAAATTCTTTTTCGTGTTTGTTACCAAAATCCTTGTTAGTAATCCCTGCATCGGCTTTTTTGCTTTTTACTAATTCAAAGACTTCGATATAACTATCTACTTCGATGAAGGAGCAGTGGATGTCAAAATTCCTTATAAGTTTTTTTATGCCTCCTGGACCCTCTACATTGATGCTGTTCCGTAGAACGGCTATCTTCTTACCTTCAAGGTCGAGAATAGATTGTATATTGGTTCTATCTCTTGTATACACTATTGACCAGCTTACAAGGACAGTTTCATTTGAGAAATTATATCGTTTAGCCCTCTCTTCTGAATATGCAACATCTGGTAGTATGTCTATCTCATTTTTCTTTAATCTTTTGAGACATTGCCCCCACGTGCCATAGATATACTCTATTTTCCAATTTTCTTTTGAGGCAATATAGTCTATAAGATCCTTCCAGAATCCTGAAACATTTCCACTTTTGTCTGTAAATATCTTTGGCTCATTTTCATATACCCCAACTTTTATAGTTATGGGATTATTCTGAGGGATTTCATCTGCGTATACAGGTATATTAAAGAGAGTGAAAAAGAGAAATACGAGACATAAAAATAATAAAAAATGATGAAATATTCCAGAAGTTGTAAGTAAGTGTAATATTCTATTGTGAGGTTGTATATACCTCGCGTAGTTTTCAAGATTTAAATTCTTCTTATTTATAACTCTCATAGTATCTCCTGATTATCGCCGAATTTTGCCCTTAAACCCAGATATATGCTATCTATAGTATATAATATAACATTTATTTTAACATAAATACCACTATCTGTCAAATTAAAACAGGGAGGGTGTATAATCGTATCTAACATAAAATAAAGCCTATTGACAAATCGTATAATTCTTATTATCTATAAATCACGGCGCTATCGTCTAGCCAGGTCGAGGACACCTGGTTCTCAGCCAGGAGACCGGGGTTCGAATCCCCGTAGCGCTAGTTTGGGGAGTCGTCCAATGGCAGGACACTGGACTCTGGATCCAGGTATCGGGGTTCGAGTCCCTGCTCCCCAGTTTAGAAGTTATTAAATGTTGAGTAATTTTAAATAAAAGAAGGAGGTGAGTAGAGAGTGCCAGGAGTTAAAATAAGAGACAATGAGACCTTTGAATCTGCTTTTAAGCGCTTTAAAAGACTTGTAGAACAGGAAAAAGTTTTGAGCGAGATAAAAAAGCATCAAAGATATGAGAAGCCAAGCGAACGCAGAAAAAAGAAAGCAATCGCTTCGAGAAAAAGGAATTATAGGCAATATAGATCCAGTCGGTAACCAATGACCTGGATAGATATCGGGGTAATCCTTCTTACTCTGGTTTTTTTATCATACGGATTTAAAAGGGGTTTTATGTTGGAAATCTCTGATATTGGTGGAATAATTCTCTCTTTTTTCCTTTCTGCCTATTTTCCCATTCATTTTGGTAGCCGCATTCTTTCCTACTTATTAAGTTTTGTAATTTACTTTGTTGTCCTCCATATCATCTTTCAAATAATTGCAAGGGTGGTCAGGCATACTCCGCTTGTCTTTATTGATAAAATACTTGGTATAGTAATTGGTGCAGTTAAGGGATTGATATTTTCATTATCAATCATTTTAATCATAAGTCTTTTTCCCATCAAATATAAACCACTTACAAATAGCATCAGTTATAAAATTGCTTCTGTATTTAGGCCCATTGTAAAGAGATTTTTCAAGGTAGAGAATATAAAGAATATAAAAAAGATACATATCCCGTCCAGCAAGGTGATATGAAAAATTTAGAAGAAATCCTTGACTTTCCTTCCTTGCTTCAGCATCTGTCAACATTTGCGAGTTCTGAAGCCGGGAAAAAAGATATTTTATCCATAAGGGCAAATTTTGATTTAGAGGGTGCGAAGAGATTATTCTCAGATCTTAAAGAAATTCTTTTTGTATATGATGAACTTCCTTCATTTTCAAATTTGAGAGATGTTCGGGAATTGACAGGCGCAGACACAATTTCTCCTGAGGGGCTTCTATGCGTTAGGGACCTCCTTATATATGTAGAGAAGGTGTACAAATTCCTAAAACATAAAAAAATATTAAAAAATAAACTGGCTCTTTTATTCCCTCTAAACGAATTAAAAATGTATATTGAGTCTATCATAAATGAGGAAGGTGAAATAAAGGAGAATGCAAGTCAGGAACTTAAGAGGATTATAGGAGAAATAAACAACCTAAAGAATGAGATTACAAAACACCTTTCTGATTTTCTTGATATGCATCAATCAGCAATCCAGGATAGAGTAATTACACAAAGAATGGGGAGGAACGTTGTTCCTGTAAAAAAAGAAAGGGTTTCAGAGATAAAGGGTATGGTGGTGGATATATCTGGTAGTGGACAGACAGTATTTATTGAACCTGAGAGGGTTATTTATTTGAATAATCTTCTTCAGGAAAGACAGATTGAAAAAGAAAGAGAGATAAAAAAAATACTTGCTCAGGCTGCAGAAAGGATAAAAGAACATGCTGACTTAATTCTTTCAAATTATGAGGTTTTATCGTATATAGATTCCTTAATTGCACGTGCGAGGTTTATGGCAAAGTATAAGGGAATTCTGCCCGAGTTTATAGATAAGCCCACATTAAAAATAAAATCGATGAGGCATCCCCTTTTATTACTTCACAGAGAAGTTGTTCCACAGGATCTCGAGTTAGGTGAACTGCAAAAGACCTTGCTTGTTAGTGGTCCAAATGCAGGTGGAAAGACAGTTTTATTAAAATCAATTGGTTTACTTGTTCTTTCGGCCTATTCAGGTATACCTATTATTGCTGATGAAGGCACAGTCATTGGGAAATTTAATTCTATCTTTGCGGTTATTGAAGACGAACAATCCATCGAGCAAGACCTTTCTACATTTTCCTCTCATATAACGAGACTTAAAGAGATCCTCGAAAGCGCTGGCAAAGGATCTCTAATACTTATCGATGAAATAGGTGGAGGAACAGACCCTGAGGAAGGTTCAGCACTTGGTATGGCAGTCCTCCAGGAGCTGACAGAAAGGGGATGTATAACAATCGCTACCACACATTTTTCAAGATTGAAGTTTTTTGTTGCGAATCATAAGGGTATGACAAATGGAGCAATGGACTATAGCAATGGACCAACCTACCATCTTATTGTTGGGATTCCTGGTGGATCTATGGCAATTGAACTTGCTGAGAGTATGGACATTGACAAAAAAATAATAGCGAATGCGAAATCATTTCTTGAAAAAGGTGAAATGGAATTGAATAGATTGATTTCAGAGCTACAAATGAGGCTAAATGAACTCAAAGAAGAAAAAGATGAGATCCATAGGAGATTGGAGAAGGCGAAAAGCCTGGAATCTCAGTATGTAGAATTAATGAATAATTTCAAACTTAAAGAAAAAGAAATGTTAAAAAAGGCAAAGATAGAGGCATCAGAGATTATAAAAAGATCAAGAGCGCTTGTAGAGAATACCATCAGGGAAATAAAAGAGACACAAGCAAATAAGCCGTCAATAAAGAGATACAAAAAATCTTTTGCGGACCTTCTTGAAGAAATGAAAATTGAAAAGGAAAGAGAATCCAAGAAAGAAGAAAAGATAGAACCAAACTATTCAATCAAAGTGAAGGTAGAAAAACCCGAAAAACTCGAAATAGATGTTAGAGGTTTGTTCAAAGAGGAAGCGGTAGAAGCCGTGGATAGATTTATAGATAAGGCATATCTTGATGAAATTTCTATTGTTTGGATTATTCATGGAAAAGGGAGTGGTGTACTTAAAAATACAATTAGAAATTTTCTTTCACAGGATAAAAGGATAGTAAGTTTTTATTCTGCCCCTCCAGAGTCAGGAGGTGAGGGGGTTACTGTAGTAAAGTTATGATTAAAATTATGTTTAACGTAACGTTTGCCCTTATTTTTCAATTGACAATTTGCACTCTCCTTATATAATTATCCTTGAGGCGGCGTAGCTCAGCTGGTTAGAGCAGCGGAATCATAATCCGCGTGTCCGGGGTTCGAGTCCCTGCGCCGCCAGTAGTCAATAGGGGGGAAATATGTTAATATTTTTGTTTGTTGTAACTCTTCTTGTAGGATTAGGCTTAACACTTGCAAAGGAATCTTCAGGAAGATTTAAAATAATTGGCCCCTTTGTTATGTTGTTTTCTCTTGTTTTTTTACTCTTTTCTATGATTAGACTTGTAGGACCAGGGGAAGTAGGTGTCGAAATTCTTTTTGGAAAGGTAAGGTCACATACTTTGAAAAGTGGTCTTCACATTGTAAATCCATTTGTTACTCTCCAGAAAATGAGTGTGAGAACCCAGGAATACACAATGAGTAAGAGGAGAGAAGAGGGTGTAATCAGAGGTGATGATGCAATAGTCACCTTGACAAAGGAAGGCCTTTCAGTTGATTTAGATGTTACTGTCTGGTATCATCTTGACCCTGCAATGGCATGGGAGGTATACAGGGATATTGGGTTAAACTATATTCAAAAGATTGTAAGACCTGCAATCAGGACTTCAATAAGAAATAAAACTGCACTCTATTCTGTAAAGGATATATACTCTGCTAATAGAGAGCAGGTCACCTCAGAGATATTTGATGAACTTCTGAAAAACCTTGGTGATAAGGGTATCATAGTAGAGAAAGTGCTGTTGAGAAATGTGAGTCTGCCAGAAAGGGTAAAGAATGCAATAAATGATAAGATCGCCGCCGAGCAGGAGGCAAGGAAGATGAAATATGTGCTTCAGAAAGAGGAACAGGAAGCAAAGAGGAAGAGGATAGAGGCAGAGGGAATTTCAAGGGCACAAAAAATTATATCAAATTCACTTACGCCTAATTATCTCCAATGGTATTACATCCAGACACTAAAACAATTGGTAAACTCTCCAAACAATACTGTCATTATTGCACCATTTGATCAGAAGTTGACACCGCTCCTCCAGATTCCCACAAAAAAATAGTATGGAAGAGTTTGAACTACTTAAGAAAGGCTCAGCTGAGATCATACCCGAAGATGAGTTTAAGAGGAAATTAAAACTAAAGAGACCACTCAGGGTAAAACTTGGTATAGATGCAACTGGGCCTGACATACATCTTGGTTTTGCAGTCGTCCTCAGGAAATTGAGACAATTTCAGGATTTCGGACATACTGCTGTTTTAATCGTTGGAGATTTTACCGCAATGATCGGCGATCCTTCTGGAAGGTCAAAGACGAGGCCTCCTCTTACAGAGAGGGATATTAAAAAGAATATGAGAAAGTACAAGGATCAGATTTTGCGAATTCTGAGAGAGGATAGAGCCGAGTTCAGATTTAATAGTGAATGGCTGGGTAAACTTACTTCAAGGGACATTGTAAAGCTCACTTCAAAGACAACTGTTGCAAGGCTCCTTGAAAGGGATGACTTCAGTAAAAGATTTAAGGAGAATATTCCAATTTCAATGCATGAATTATTATATCCGATTTTTCAGGCTTATGATTCAGTAATGGTTAATTCTGATGTTGAACTTGGTGGAACAGACCAGAAATTTAACCATTTGATGGGCAGAGAGATACAGAAAGAATTTGGATTTGAACCCCAGGTAGTTTTTCTTATGCCTATTCTTGAGGGACTTGATGGTGTCAGGAAAATGAGCAAATCATATAATAATTACATTGGCATAACTGAAAGTCCTGATATGATGTTTGGAAAATTAATGTCTATCCCAGATGCGCTTATTATGAGATATTATGAGTTATGCACTGATTTGACGGAAGATGAACTTTGTAAAATCAGAGAAAAACTTAAGGACCCAAAGGTGAATCCACGAGACATAAAGCTTGACCTTTCAGAAAAAATTGTATCTATATATTATACAACTGCGAAAGCAAAAGGGGCAAGGGAAAACTTTATAAAGGTATTCTCAAGAAGGGAAATGCCTGAAAAAATGCCTGAGTATAAAATGAAAAAGGGGGAGAAAATCTGGGTGGTAAGGCTTCTGATATCTGCTGGTTTTGGGAAATCGAACAGTGAAATAATGAGGGTTATTAGACAGGGGGGGTTAAAAATAAATGGGAAGAAGGTTACGGACACGAATCTTGAACTTATAGCAAAGGATGATATAATGATTAAGTTTGGTAAAAAGAAGTTCCTTAAGGTTATTGCGAAATGAGAATACTTATCTCTGGAGGTGCAGGATTTATTGGGGCTAATCTTTCAAGAAAACTTCTCTCTCTGGGAAATGAAGTGATTGTAGTAGATAACCTTATATCAGGAAGTAGAGAGAACATTGAGAATTTAGAAGAAAATCCGCTATTTACATTCTACGAAATTGATATAAATGAAAAATTTGACGTGGGACCAGCTGATGAAATCTTTCACCTGGCATCCATAGCCAGTGTGTATCACTATATAAACAATCCCATTGAGACATTGCGAGTTGGTTCTGTAGGCACGTATAATCTTCTGGAATATGCCAGAAGGTATCATTCGAAACTTCTTTTCACATCTACATCTGAGGTGTATGGCAATCCAGAAGTTCATCCTCAAAAGGAGGATTACTGGGGGAATGTAAATCCTGTTGGAGTAAGGAGTTGTTATGATGAGTCAAAGAGATTTGGAGAGGCAATGGTAATGGCATTTTATAGAAAGTATGGTGTGGACACAAAAATTGCAAGAATTTTTAATACATATGGCCCATATATGAAAATTGATGATAGAAGGGTAATCTCCAATTTTATAATGCAGGCGTTACAGAATAAACCTCTGACTATCTACGGGGATGGAAAACAAACAAGGAGTTTTTGTTATATTGATGATACTGTAGATGGCCTTTTAAAACTTATGGAAGCTAATTATCATTTCCCTGTAAACATTGGAAATTCAGAAGAATATACGATTCTTAATCTTGCTGGGAAAATTATAGATTTATTGGGTGTTGAGAAAAAATTAGTATATAAACAGGCCCTTGAGGATGATCCACAGAGAAGGAGACCGGACATTTCCCTTGCAATAAAATTACTTAATTGGCAACCCCAAATTTCTCTTGAAAAGGGTCTTAAAAGGACTATAGAATGGTTCAGAAGAAAGTTACAATTATAGTTCCAGCATATAATGAGGAAGGGAATATAAAGCCCTTGATTGAAAGGCTCATTGAGCTCCAGCAAATGGATACACTTAGAGATTACGAAACAATAATAGTGGACGATGGAAGTATGGATAAAACTTATGATATTGCCCACTCATTTGAGAAGAAATATAAATGGTTAAAGGTCGTCAGGCACAGAGCAAATTTAGGCAAAACAGAGGGGATTATATCTGGTTTGAAAAATTCTGAAGGTGAAATACTTGTAATCCTTGATGCCGACCTTCAGTATGACCCATTGGAAATACCTTCTCTTATCGAGAAAATTGGAGAGGGGTATGATATTGTTTCTGGATGGAAGCAGGGAAAATATGAGAAAAAATTTGTTTCCAGATTGTATAATTTACTATCAAGAATTCTCTTTAGAATCCCTGTCCATGATCAGAATGCGGTAAAGGCAATGAGAAGAGAAGTATTAGAGGAAATACCTTTACGAAAAGATTGGCATAGATATATCATTTCACTTGCTGTAGACAAAGGCTTCAAAGCAACAGAGGTAAAGGTGACACTTCATCCGAGAAAAGCAGGGACCTCTAAATATTCAGGAAAAGGAAGGATTGTTGTTGGTGTATTAGACCTTCTTGCTGTGAAATTTCAGGTTTCCTTTATGAAGAAACCATTACTTCTTTTTGGAACAACGGGTGGTATATCTATTCTTCTTGGATTTCTTATCGGAATATACGTTCTGGTGATGAGATTTGGATTTCATAAAGGCTGGAGGCCTCTTCTCTATTTAATTATGCTTCTTGTAATTGCCGGTCTTCTTTTATTTGCTATTGGCTTCCTTGCAGAAGTTATAGCATCAGTTTTCGAAAGACTTGAAAGAATTGAAAGAGATATTGGAGAAAAGAAGAAATGAGAAGCATAAGGGATGCACTAAAAAAGACAAGGAGATCCTTTTTTGGTAAGATTGTAGACTTGCTGAAAAGGAGAGACCCTGCATTATTATCCGTTATTGGAGACCTACTCATTTCTGGAGATGTTGGTCTGGAATTATCAGAGAAAATAGTTGAAGGTTTGAAGGGAGTAAAGCCAGACCGGTACCTTCAGAAAACCAGAGAAATTCTACTTAATCAATTAAAAGTACATAGAGAGGTGAGGGAGTTAAAACCCCCGATTGTCTTTCTATTTGTTGGTGTAAATGGTGTTGGAAAGACTACAACAATAGGTAAGATAGGTTATAAACTTTCAAGGCAGAGGAAAAGGGTGCTTTTTTCTGCCTGTGATACCTACAGGACTGGCGCACAGGAACAGCTAAAGATTTGGGCAGATATGGTAGGGGCGGATATTGTTTCTTCGCAGTACGGCTCTGACCCGGGTGCAGTTGCCTTTGATAGTTTTGATGCTGCAGTTAATCGCAAGGTTGATTACCTGCTTATTGATACAGCAGGGCGACTCCATACAAAGGAAAACCTTATGGAAGAGATGAAAAAAATAAAGAGAATTTTAAATAAAAAGAGGGTGGATGTTCCTCAGGAGACATTGCTCGTTGTTGATGCTACAACAGGCCAGAACATTATAAACCAGGCTGAGAAATTTAACAATGCTATTGGTCTGACAGGGCTAGTTCTTACAAAAATGGACGGTTCAGCCAAAGGAGGGGCCGTTCTGACAGCAGTTAGAAAATTGCAATTACCTATTTTATATATAGGAACAGGTGAGCATAAGGAAGATATTGTAGAATTTTCACCTGATGATTTTGTAGATGGGCTTCTCTCCGAAGATTAATCTCCATTTACATTCGACGTTCTCGATGGATTCAGAGTTCAAACCCGAAGACATAGTGAGAAGGAGTATTGATGCTGGTGTAAAGGTAATAGCCTTTACAGATCACATTGATTTTAATCCAAAAGATGGTTCTTATGGATTTTATGATTATAAAAAAGCAAGAGAAACTGTTTTTGCCCTGCGAGAGAAATTTGGAAAGGATTTGAACATACTATTTGGTGGAGAAGTAGGCTATGAAAGTATAAGGGATAGCGAAATAAGGCAGTATCTGAAGAATAAAGAGTTTGATTTCTTAATTGGTTCCCTGCACGATGTAGAAGATGAAATAATCAAAATATGGGTTCCTATGGTTGAGAAAAAAAGGAAGGGGAGAATATATAAACCCTACTACGATGAGATGTATCACCTTGTTGAATCAGGACTATTTAATGTTATGGGCCACTTTGATTATTACAAGAAATATTCCAACAACCCAGAGGAAGCAAGACAATTGTGGGTAGATTATACTGAAGAAATCAAGAATATCTTTATGCTTGCCTTAGAGAGAAATATGGTGTTGGAGATAAATACGTCAGGATTAAGGCAGGCACCGAAGGAGCAGTATCCTGCTGAAGGGATTGTGAAATTGTACAAGGAAATGGGTGGGAGTTATGTTTCTATAGGAAGCGATGCCCACAGACCAGATCACCTGATGTTCGGACTTGAAAGGGGATATAAGATAATAAAAAAGTATGGATTGAAAATCTGGGGTGGAGAATAAAATATTAAAGAGAAAAAATGAGTGGAGATTTTACAACAATATTATAATCTTTTTAAATAGATTAGTTTTGCCTTCCTCAATTCTTAAAAAATAAACACCAGTCGCTAAAGGATTTTCTGATTGTCCTTTTAAAAGCAGTTGAATGGAATGATAACCTTTCTCCATTTCACTATTTAAGAATTCTTTTATCTCCCTCCCACTAATATCATATAAAGAAATTCTTACTTTAGATTTTTTCTGTAAACTCAATTTTAATATACAATTTTTCTTAAAGATTAGAGGATTAATAAAAACCAACATGTTCTGATTAGGATTTTTCTCTCCTATGCCTGCTTCTGAAATAATGAATGTATTATCAGATTCATCAACTAAGCTATCACCAGTATTTAATATCCCTATAATTTTTACAAGGCAGGACGAAGAGGTAGTATCAGGGAGGAGCCAATTAAATAAACCAGTATTTTTTAATGAATCTGAGATTAGATTCCAATCTATTCCACCATTAATCGAATAGAAAAGTTTCATAAAGTCAAATTTTTCTGAGGTTGTCCAGAGTATTTTCTGTATGGTTTGCTTACCCCAGTTCTCTCCACCATTTGGTGAGATTAGGAGAATAGGATTGTTTGATCCAACTGAGTACAGGTTACCATCTGAACATCCAGCATAAAGATTTCCGTTTGCTCCCAATGAGAGTGAATTTATCTTTCCACTCAATTTTTTTTGCCATATACTTGTTCCATTATCTGCATTCAGACAGTATAGAATGCTATCATCAGAGCCAATATACAAATTCCTCTTTGCATCAATGACAGGGGAACTCTTTACTTTCCCCCCAGTCTCAAAATCCCATTTTACCGTACCATCAGGGTGTAAGCAGTAAATATGATTGTCATTACTACCAAAAATAATAGACCCGTCTATATTTATTCCTGGAGAGCTAACGATTGTATCATTGGTTTGGAATTCCCATTTTTTAATGCCATATTTATCAAATGCATATAGTTTTCCATTGCAGCTGCCAAAATATACAATTCCACTCGTTGTATCTATTGAAGGTGAAGATATAATTTTTGCACCAGTAGAAACATACCAGAATATATGGCCATCGGGTTTAAGACAATAAAGCCTACCATTAGCTGTCCCTAAATAAATATATCCTTCCAAAGAAATTACAAGAGAAGTTAATATTCCTGAATTTACCCCTGTTTTCCATTTCAGAGTGCCATCAACATTAATAGCATAAATACTGTCATTTGTTGAAGTGACATAGATAGTTCCATCTGGGATAACAACAGGTGAAGAATTAATTGAATTACCACAGTCATAAGACCATCTATAACTACCATCTTTATAAAAGACCCATAGTTTTCCAGTTGCATCCCCCACATAAATTGTAGAATCCATTCTAATGGTAGGAGAAGATTGTGTTGAGAAGATATGAACTGACCACAATCTTTCACCATCAATACTTATTGCATAAAGAGAGTCATTCCCCGAGGTGAAATATATGATACCGTCAGGATCAATAGTGGGAGAAGAAAGTATTGAACCCCCAGTTTGAAAATGCCATCTTATACTGTCAGAAAGAGAACCGAAGTATGATGACCTTCCTGTATGATAAATGTCATGCTTGGATATTGGGAATTGAGAAGATGCCAGACCATATCCTTTCCATATCTCAAAATCATTATTACTTTCATCTTCAGCAATGATATTATTTGAAGAATCAAACATTTGAATTTTAATCCTACAGTTCTTGTTATTGATAAATGGGATTTGCCAATTCCATGAGATACTATCACTACTGACATTATCTACAATTGTGTCAGTATAATTTATTCCCCCATCAAGAGATAAAATTATCCGATAAGAATAGACATTTGGACATTCAGTTTCCCATACAATTTTTTCCTCAGTATTTGAATAGAAGTACTCCCCTCCATCAGGGGAAATCAATTTAAGAGGATTAATCTTTGTTAAATATACATCTTTACCACTGCTACCAAAAGATGATGTAAAACCTGAAATTATGTAGCTATATTCTGTCGTTTGTACAATAGAATATCCAATCTCATTATTTGTGCCTCCAATATTTTTTGTCCATTCTCTATGTCCATTCTTATTGTATTTTATTAGAAGAATATCTTCTTGTAATTCGTCTGATACGTATTGATAGCCACTTACGATATATCCACTATCTGATGTTTGCTGCACAGAGTATCCACTTTCATTAAACCAGACACTATCACTATAAAAATATCCTCCCCATAGCTCGTTGCCATTCTCATCTGTCTTGATCACATATAGGTCTAAACTCGGGAATAGCCATGATTCCCATCCAGCAGTGATGTATCCACCATCCAATGTTTGGCATACAGATAAACCGCACTCGGCAAGCATACTATCACCTAATGTTTTTGCCCAGACAATATCACCGGAAGGATTAATTTTAATAAGGTAGATATCATCTGAGTTCCCAGATAAATTTGTCGTTCCACTTACGATATATCCACTATCTGATGTTTGCTGCACAGAGTATCCTATATCTTTATTAATTTCTTCAAATGTTTTAAACCACTGAGTATTTCCAAGTGAATCTGTTTTAATGACATAAACATCCAAATTTCCAGAGCCAAAAGAATTAGTATATCCTGCTATGATATAACCCTTATCAAAGGTTACATCTATTGAGTAAGCTTTATCAATGCTATCACCACCAAAGGTTTTCGTCCAAAGTACATTGCCCAAAGAATCTGTTTTCAAAAGATACACATCAGAGCCAGGTACTCCAAAGGAATATGTATATCCACCTATTATATATCCACCATCAAAAGTTTCTTTAACTGATCTTCCAAAATCATCGTTTATCCCTCCATAGGTTTTGGTCCAAATTGTATCACCTAAAGAATCTGTTTTGATGAGATAAACATCTGCGCCGCCTACTCCAAAAGATCTGGTATATCCGGCAATAAGATATCCTCTATCAGTTGTTTGAATAACATCATAACCTTCCTCGTCCTGATTACCTCCGTAATATTTAGTCCAAATTGTATCAGGTGATACTCCTATTATATTTAATGGGATAAACAAAATGAGAAAGATTTTTAATAAAGGGTATTGATACGAAGGGCGCTTCTTAAAGAGATGATATCTTTTCATTTTTCACCTTTTAACGCCAACAGCTAAAATTTCTGTTTCCATCTCTCTTTTTGTCTATATAATAACCACTATCCTAATTTAAGCAACACATATATAAACGAAAATATTAAGAATTAAAAAATCTTAACACCCTCAATTTTTTCTATAACAATCTTAAAATGAAAGAGTTATCTTTTTCCAATACATACTTTCTTATATATATAACTTTTCTCTTATCTATTCATCATAGGCTATTCTTAAACAACTATGGATTGTCTTTGCTTTTTTCCCTATCACTGATAATAATATATAATCCTTAATATGAGCCCAGAATAGTCTTCGCTTTTCCTCCAAATGAGTGTAGTTCTGAGAAATACACCACTTTTCCGTCATCACCTGTAATCCTGTATTTAATTACTCCCGATGGGACTTTTTTACTCGTCCACCACTCAATCTTTGAACCTGTTTGAAAGCCATAAACAATATGTTTTGCTCTAAAAGTTCCAGCAGGTACCTTTACTGTTTCAATTCCTTTTGTGGCAGCCTTTATTGATTCATCGGTAGGTTTTGAGGGCTTCATAAAAAAACTTTTTGTATTTTCAGTTACAGGTATCTCCGTTGGTTTCTCATCTCCCATCTTTGCCCTCATTCTTAATAAATTTTCCATTGAGGGATCAACGAGGATTTCGTAGATAAATGGTTCATTGTTCTCTTCATCAAGTGGATAATAACCCATCCTCCACCATTGATTTCCCTTTGCATCTGTCCTCAGTTTTGCAATTTCAACAAGAAGTTTATTTCCTTCATCATCGGTCAGTTGGTATTTCCACCAGTCTCCATTTTTGATCTCAGTAGGCCAGAGCCAGTATCCTCCAACGCTGAATGTGTAACCAAAAAGGGCTCTCGCCATAGAAATCATAATCTGGTTTTGCATCTGATTTCCCAGTGTCTTTGACATCTGTTCCATCTTTTTATCAAGCCCGGGGATTTGTGCTGGGAGACTCAGTGTGACAAGAACCATTGAAGCAATCAGGATTGAATGAAATTTTTTCATATACGCCTCCTTTCTTTTTTTAATTTTACGGGAAAATTGCTTTAAGTCAATATATTTATTTATGGTTCTAATTTCAAATTTTCAACC
>CAZQRW010000044.1:0-17809 GCA_964596115.1 uncultured bacterium | reverse complement strand
AAGTCTTGACAATAGCTAATGAAAGATATATATTTACTAAACGTGAAAAGTGATAAGGAGGTATGATTGGCGGTTAAAATAAGAATGCGGAGAATAGGAAGAAGAGGGATTCCTGTATATCAGATAATTGCTGCAGATTCTCAGGCTCCAAGGAACGGGAAATTTCTTGAAAAGTTGGGCTGGTTTAACCCCAGAAAGAAATTGGTCACCCTGGATATTAAAGGCACAGAAAATTGGTTAAAAAAAGGCGCTACTATGAGCGAGAGGGTTAGAAGTCTCTACAATATGCTGAAAAAACAAAAGGAGGTGAATGAGAATGAAGGAACTGATTGAACACATTGCGAAGGCTCTCGTTGACAATCCGGATAAGGTGGAGGTCAAGGAAATTGCTGCTGAAAGGACCGTTGTCTTTGAATTAAAGGTTGGGGAAGGAGACATAGGGAAGATCATAGGCAAGCAGGGGAAAACTGTCCAGGCTATTAGGGCAATAGTAACCGCTGCTTCAATGAAAAAAGGCAAGAGGGCATTTTTAGAAATATTTGAACCCCATCCATAATCTGGAGGGATAAGCCCTCTATTCAGGGCTTTATGAAAATATATATACTTACCCTATTTCCAGATTTTTTTGACTCTTTTTTGGTATCTGGGATGGTAAAGAGGGCAATAGATAAGGGACGATTAAGAATAAAAACTGTGAATATAAGGGATTTTGCTGTTGACAGATATGGATCTGTTGATGATTATCCTTTTGGTGGTGGTGATGGTATGGTAATGAGAGTGGACGTTGTTTATAATGCGCTCAAGTCAATCAAAAGAAAGGGAGAGGTTGTATTGCTTAGTCCGAAGGGTGAAGTCCTCAATCAAAAAATTATGAGACAATTTTCAAAGATGGAGACCCTAACCTTAATTTGTTCAAGATATAAAGGTGTCGATGCAAGAGTTGAGAATTTTGTTGACAGAATTGTTTCTATTGGGGATTATATACTCTCTGGGGGTGAAGTGGCGGCTGAAGTAATTATAGATGGTGTTTCAAGACTTCTACCCGATGTGGTTGGTAAAATTAACTCTGTAAACACCGATTCTTTTGAGTATGATATGCTTGAATCCCCTCTTTATACAAGGCCAAGAGAATTTATGGGTTTCGGTGTGCCCGAGGTTCTACTTTCTGGTAATCATCAGGAGATTGAAAGATGGAAAAGGATAGAATCTATAAAAATGACGCTGGACAGAAGGCCTGATATTATAGAGAAAACCATGCTAAGTAAAGATGATAAGAAAATTCTAAAGAAATTGAAAGAGGAGAGAAAAAATGAAAGAAATCCAAATGATTGAAGAGAAATTTAAAAAAGAAGATATCACTAAGATACACCCAGGTGATACAGTTGTTGTTCATGTTAAGATAGAGGAAGGTGGAAAAACAAGGGTTCAGAGGTTTGAAGGAGTTGTAATTGCTATGAAGGGCAGTGGTGCAAAGAGAACTTTTACTGTAAGGAAGGTCTCTCAAGGGGTAGGTGTTGAGAGAATTTTCCCTCTTTATTCACCAAATATCACGAAGATTCAGGTAAAAAAGAGAGGGGATGTAAGAAGAGCCAAGCTCTATTATCTAAGGGGTAAAAAAGGAAAGGAAGCAAGGATAAAAGAAAAGAGATAGAATGAATAGGGATCTGGAGTTCTGGTCCAGGGGCATTCAACTTCTCTGTGGCATCGATGAGGCAGGAAGGGGACCCTTAGCAGGACCAGTAATTGCAGCATCCGTAATCCTTCCTCCGTGGACATCAATTGATGGTGTAAAGGATTCAAAACTCTTAAGCCCTCTTCAACGCGAGAGGGCTTTTGATAAAATACTAAAAAATTCAATTGCAATAGGGGTTGGTATTGTAGAACCCATAATTATAGATAGAACAAATATTTTACTTGCCACCTATGAAGCGATGAAAAGGGCAATTCTCGATATGGAAATCTTCCCTGAATTTCTTCTAATAGATGGATTCAAGATTCCAAGATTACCTATACCACAGAGGGGTATTGTTCATGGTGATAGGGTGTCACTATCCATTGGGGCCGCTTCAATAATAGCGAAGGTCGTGAGGGATAGAATTATGGAGATGTACGATCTCATATTTCCACAGTATGATTTTTGTAACAACAAGGGTTATGGAACAAAGAAACATATCGAGGCAATAAGGAGGTATGGCCCCTGTGAGATTCATAGGAAGACGTTTCGACCGATATCAGAATTACAGGGATGAAGGGGAAAGGCTTGCTGTCAACTATCTTATGAACAAAGGTTACAGGATTCTTGAAAGAAATTACAGGGTGGGAAAACTGGAGGTAGACTTAATAATTGAGAAAGGAGGTGTTATAGTATTTGTTGAGGTAAAAAGAAGGAAGTCAGAAGATTTTGGCTCTCCTGCAGAATTTGTAAATAAAAAAAAGCAGGAGAGAATTATCAAGGCAGCAAAGGTTTTTCTTCAGAGGAGAAAAGATTTCCAGGATATGGATGTTAGATTCGATGTTGTCTCAGTCTTATGTAATACAATTGACCATATTGAATCAGCGTTCGTTGAAGTGAAACAATAAAAAGGAGGTTTATATGAAGAAGTGGACTTACGTATTTCTCGTTTTGTTACTCGCAAACGGCCTTTCTGCACAGGCATTGAGACTTGAATCCTTCAGACACCAGGCAACATTTGTTATCAGAGACGACCTGGATTATGCCATCGATGGGACAGATCTATTAAAGATAGACGGTGCTCGCATCTTTACAAATCTCAGCAATCTTTCCTCGGGAAACGAGCAAATTATGGGGTATAACTCTGACAACACATTTGTTATAGGATACGTTACCCCTGAATTTTTAGGATTTAAAAGTGCATTTTTTCTTGGTAATCTGCAAGATCTTGACCCAGCATTTTTATCACTTGATTTGAATGGAGATGGTTCCCCTGATATTTCAGGACATGGATTTCTTTCAGGCACATGGAATCGTGAATGGGATGCAAATGGAGACGGATCTATAGATTTTATTGATTACAGGTATACCCAGGCTGCAGGGGAGCAGAACAATCGTGAAAAGGATTTACTCATAAATATTGCAAGAGAACTTGGCGGTGGCGCGCTTGCATTTGTATATAAAAGAATATCAAGTAAATCTACCGGTGACTCATCAGATTCACTTTACTTTAGTAGGGAAGATTACAGCACCACGGACCTTACTGAATTTAACAGGGAAGACAATTCAGGAAATCTAAATTTTTCATCGCCATCCAATGAATTTAGATTGAGTCTCAGTTCACCATTTATGAATTGGGAACTCAGGGGAGATGCTTATCTGAATATGGCCCGTATAGACAACTCAAATGAAAATCGTTATCACTACTTTGAAGACCTTGCACCTTCTACCCAACTAATAACCGATACATATCTCGATACCACTTATGATAATTATACCGACAATTATGCAAGAAATGAAGCAGGTGTGGAATTGGGCCTGGAAAATATAGACCCCTACCTCTCCTGGTGGATAACTGGTAACTTTGGCTTCCTCTTTGGTAGCGGCAACTACGAGAACAGCTCTTTTAACTTTACAGAGGACCATAGTATGAATGCAGGGAACGTTGATTCCCTATACACTACAGATCAGTATTCTGACTCTGCACCCATATCTGTCTCAGGTATGAATCTCGGAATATCGGGTAGGATGGAATGGCAGATATCCAAGAATGTTCGCTTTGGATTAGGGGTAAACTACGGTGGTTATAGTTCTTCTCTTGAGTATGACCATGACTCTACAAATATAGCAAGGGTGGAATACAACGACGGAGATGCAGACCCTTCTGATCCCGATGATTACTTAGATGTGACCCAGAGTGGTGCACGTTATACAGAAACATTTAAAACGGTTACAAACGTACTGGAAGTACCCGCCGGGATAGAGATCAATATAGGAAAGAAAAAGGATTGGTTTGTTAGATTTGGTGCATTGGCAAGAAAGGTGATAACCAATGGGGAAAATACAACAAAAGTAAACAGTGTAGATAGAGAGGTTAATACCTATATAACTGGTGACGGAGATACAACGGTTACATACCAGGATATTGAATTTTCTTCCCACAAAGAAAATACCTACAGTGAGCTTCAAACAGTTGATTTTTCATATGGCCTGGGTTGGAAGCCTTCCGAAAACTTAAGAATTGATTTGATTGGTATGTTCGATCTTCCAAACACCGATGTTATTTCAACAAACTGGTTCCGCTCATTGAAACTCTCAGCAACCGTGTTATTTAAATAAGGGGGATATATGAAAAAGATAATATTAGCACTTGTATCATTAATGGTGATTACAATAGGTTGTGCAAAGAAAGACCTGAGTCCCGTATCACCTTCAACGAGTGTATCTACAACTGATAGGAATCCGCTGCATGTTACTGATATCTCAGGCACAATTATTGATAAGCCTGATTCAGTAGGAGTTGACCCTTCAGATGAGGCAAGCTGGATTTATATACATTTTGATGATGTGGTTAACACCGCAAGCGCAGGTATTTTGGTAAAGAAAACCAATGGGGACACTGTCTCTTTCTCGAAGGAATGGAGTGTTTCTGGTGGGGAAACAGACCTTATATTGAAGCCTTCCTCAAATCTTGATTATAATACCACATATATTCTCTGGTTGATTGCTAGTGAAGTTTCAGATCAGAATGGTAACCTCCTCGATAATGATGGGGATGGAAAGACAGGAGAAAATCCTGATGATAACATCTGGAAGGCATTTACAACATTTAAAGTAGATGGATCACGCGGAAACTGGCCCTCAAATCCTGGGGATATTGTACATCCCTGGAGAAACAGCGGTGTATACTTTTTGATTGGAGGTACAACAACATCTTATATCTGGACAGATGTGGATGTGGCAGTAGACATTATGGATCTGGATTCAAATTATGCATTAACAGGTGTTGATCCTAATACTATTAACTCTAATACTGTTATGATAATAGAAAAAAATTCAGGGTATAAGGTTCCCCTAGAAAGTATTACATATGAAGGTGACACTTCGGCGAGTGATTTTGGAAGGGTGCTTCTAAAACCACAAAATGATCTTAAGCCTGCAACAACATATTTTTTAAGGTTACTCGGCTCAATAGCGGATAAAGCAGGAAACAAGTTGGATGAAAATAACTATATTGCATATGAGGGATACTTTACTACCCTTGCCTGTAATCATGACAGCACCGTTTGTGCTGAAGATGTTACCCCGCCTTCTGTGGTAGCCTGGCACAATCTAGGTTCCTCATTTGAGGTTGAATTTTCCGAGAGGATTGACAGGAACACGATTACCCTCAGTACTATATATCTTTCTTACCCAGGTTATGGCGAAGGTGTATTGACAGTGAGGGATGAGGATGGTCATACAATCGTTAAATTTACAAGAGGAGACGGGAATAGTGTTTCCGGTTATACTGCCTACGTTACTGGTGAGATAAAGGACCTTGCAGGGAATAGAAAGGGAGGAACCTCAAGTCATAATTTCTGATAAAGAACTTGTTCTTTCCGCTATTAAGGCGAAGGAGAAAGCATATGCCCCTTACTCGGGTTTCCGGGTAGGGGCATGCCTTCTAACAAAATCAGGCAGGATCTACACTGGTTGTAATGTGGAGAATGCATCTTATTCACTTACCATCTGTGCGGAGAGAGTGGCAGTATTTAAAGCTGTAAGTGATGGAGAAAGAGATTTTAAATCTATCGCCATTGCCTTTGACTCAGAGAAATTTATCTATCCCTGTGGTGCATGCAGACAGGTTTTAGCTGAGTTTTCTCCAAATATAAAAATAATACTTGTAAATGAGGGTGGTAATACGATGGAGACGACCTTACAGAAAATTTTTAAGGAGGGTACACCTCTAAAGGACCAGGTCCACAGGAATGGGGAGAAGTAAAATTCTTTTGGGGGTTGTTGGGACAGCTGGTAGTGGGAAAACATTGTTTTCAAAAGTCTTTTCTGAATTTGGTGCAACCGTTATTAATGCCGACAAAATTGGTTGGGAAATACTAAAAGACAGTAAAATTAAAGAAGCCTTGCAAAAAGAATTTGGATACTCCATTTTTTCTGGTTCTAATATTGATAGAAAAATCCTTGGGAATATAGTATTCTCAGATAATGATAAATTGAAATTGTTAAATTCCATTGTCCATCCGGAGTTGATTAAAAGACTCAAATATAAATTGGATAGTATTAAGAAAGGGGTCGTAGTTGTTGATGCCGCCTTGATACTTCAATGGAAAATAGAGAAATGGTTCAATTACATCGTTCTTCTCAAATCTAAGAAGTGCAAGCAAAGGTTGGTATCTATGGGATATAATGAAAAAATCGTAGAAAATATTATAAATGTTCAAAGAAAATCATTGGATGAAAGCAAGGCTGATTTTATAGTAATAAATGATGGAAGTATGGAAGAATTGAAGATAAAGGCTGAGGAAATCTGGAGAAGGATTAATGAAATTCGGATTCCACATTTCAATTAGTGGAGGTTTCAGTAAAGCCCCTGCGAGAGTCCCTTCAGGATGTGAGACCATTCAAATCTTCCCCTCTAATCCAAGGGGTTGGAAGAAGAAAACACTGGACCCTGAGGATATAAAAGCATTTAAAAAAAAATTAAGAGAGAAGAGCCTTTCTCCACTTATCATTCATTCGACCTACCTTCCCCGTATAAATTCATATGATAAGCAACTAAGAGAAAAATCCATACTTGCTCTTCAGGAAGAGATTAAAAGAGCTGAGGTGATGGATGCAGATTATTTTATTATTCACTTTACAGTAAGGAGTAACGAAGAGGCGATCTTTATTGAGGGACTCGAGAAGCTAAATACGAAAAAGGTCACGATTTTGATTGAAAATACGTCTAGTGTTTCTTTTAGGTCTATGGGTAAAGTCATAACACATTTTCCTGAAAAAGGTATTTGTTTGGATACAGCCCATCTTTTTGAGGCGGGATATGACATAAGAAAAATAGAAGGAGTTAAGGATATGTTAAAAGAAATCGATGATTACATCGGCATTGAGAGAATAAAGTGTCTTCATATAAATGATTCAAAGACACCATGTGGCAGCAAGGTGGATAGGCATTTTCATATTGGGCAGGGTTTTATTGGATTAAAGGGATTTATGAATCTTTTAAAGAATAGTTATATAAGAAAACTTCCTGGTATAATGGAGACACCAGGAGGAGATGAATTTGACCTAATGAATTTGAGAGCGATAAAATTCGTTGAAAAATGGGTATCAAAGGAGGAAATATGAAGGAATTTAAAGTAAAAAATGGGATATTTCTTATCCTTGAGGTGGGAGAAGAGGTTATAAAGAGTATAAAAGATTTCTGCGCAAAGGAAGGTATTTTTGCAGGCGTGCTGCAGGGCATAGGCTCACTAACAGATATAGAACTTGGTTATTTTGACTTAAAAGAAAAACAATACAAGAGGAAAAAAATCAAGGGTGTATATGAGCTTCTTTCTCTTTCAGGCAATTTGTCAAAGAAGGATGACAAAATCCTGCCGCATATACATGTGATTGTGGGGAGTGATAAATATGATACAAAGGGTGGGCACCTCTTCAGTGCTAAAGTGGCTGTAACCTGTGAAATTTTTATTATACCCTCGAAAGGCAGACTCATTAGGAGATTTGATAAGAAGACGGATTTATTTCTTATCAAAGAAATTGCTGGTATGTAATGTAATGAACCTAAAAAGCTAAATTATTCTACGCCCTGTTTTCCTTTTTCTGTGTGGTAAATCTTCGTTCCAAAGCTTACTTCACCGTTATCTATTCTAATGTGAAAACCACAATCAGGATTTGTGCAGACCCACGCCTTGTAGCGAATTGGTGCACCGTCCCTTCCATAATCTGAAAGTGGCACGAGAACACCAACACCACACTTAAGACATTTTGGAAATTTTTCTTCCACTTCATCCTCCCTTTTTTAAAAGTTTTGCCATACTCTTTGCCCTCAGGTGGGCAAGCCTTAAAGGTTCAGGCAGTTTACTCTTCATTACAAGGTTAAGGACAATATTCCTTGATGCCGAAAAATTTATTCTATGTCCTGGTGAAACAAATATAGGTTTGGTCTTTGACCTCGTTCTGACTACTTCACCCACCTTTTCACTTTTGTAGTATACAGGTTCCCAGCAACCTCTATCCTCACATGGGATATGGAAATTTCCAACCAAAGGGGACTTTGCTACACCAATAGCAGGTATATCATAGATCACACCCACAAAGCAAGCAAGGCCCGCCTTTTTTGGGTGTGCAATACCATGACCATCAAGAATGATGCAGTCGGGTTTATTGTAGAGACGCCTCAAACTATCCATAATAGGGGGAACTTCCCTCAATGCAAATAACCCGGGTTTGTAGCTGTAGAGAATGGAGGACTTTACAGAGACCTCCTCTATCATAACCCTATCCTTTATGTCATATAGCACACAAGAGACAAATGCATATTCACCGTAATGTACATCACAGGCAACAATATTATTCAAATGATTAGGTACCTCTATTTTTATCTTGTTTAAAATAAAATTATAAAGTTCACCCACGTCATTAATAACCCTGAAATCCACATCTAATTTGGGTTCCATATCATTATTCTATTACATTAAATTACGTAAATGTCAAGGACAAAAGTTTCTTCTATTATGTTAGAAATTATGAAATACGTAGTGGTGTAGAGAGGCATTACTTGCGCGCTGGAGGAATGTTCGTGTGATAAATGATTAAAGAAACACTTGCATTCCGATAAATATAAGTTATTACATTACTATGAAGACAATAAAAGAGCGGGTGAAAAAGATTCTTAGAGAGCTACCTGAGGGTGTCCAACTTGAAGCTGCTGCAAAGGGTCGGACAGTAGAGGAGCTGCGTGAAGCAATTGAGGCAGGCGTTTATATAATAGGAGAAAATTACGTTCAGGAATCAATTCCTATTATTGACAGCATTGGAGAGAAGGTTCAATGGCATTTCATCGGTCATTTACAGAAGAATAAGGTGAAGTATGTTGTTCCACGTTATGATATGATAGAAACAGTTGATTCTGTCCCTCTTGCAGAGAAGATAGACAATATTGCCAGGAGATACAATAAAATAATGCCTGTGCTAATAGAAGTGAATAGTGGAAGAGAGCCACAAAAATCTGGGGTCTTACCAGAGGAAACAGAAGGGTTAATAAAAGAGATTTCTCATTTTACTGCCATAAAAATTATGGGAATGATGACAATGGGTCCGCGGTTTGGTGACACTGAACTCGCAAGGCCATTTTTTAGGGAAACAAAGAGATTGTTTGATGAGATAAAGAGGATAGGGATACCCAACACGGAGATGAAAATTCTCTCTATGGGTATGAGTAATACATACAAAATCGCAATTGAGGAGGGTTCAAATCTTGTCCGTATAGGTACCCTTATATTTGGTGAAAGGCCACAGAAAAAAAATTAATCTATACCCAGTTCTTTTAACTTTCTCCATAGTGTTGAGCGAGAAATACCAAGTATTTCGCTTGTTTTTTTCTTGTTGTAACCATTTTCTTTTAAGACCTTAAGAATGTATTCTTTTTCTTTTTCAAGAAGGCTTCTACCGGAAGAAATTTCTTTCTCTTCAAAAATATAATCTGGAAGATCTTCAAAGGTTATCAGACTTTTCTTTGCATGAATCATAGAATGCTCAATGACATTCTCGAGTTCCCTTATATTCCCTGGCCATTCATAATCAAGAATGAAATCCATCGCCCTCTGTTCTACTCCTCGTACCTCTTTTTTGAATTTTTTATTAAATGCCTCAATAAAGTAGTCAACGAGAAGAGGAATATCTTCGCTTCTCTTCCTTAGCGGAGGAATGAATATATTTACAACATTTAATCTGTAGAATAGGTCTTCACGAAATTTTCCATTCTTTATTAGCTCTCGTAGAGGTCTGTTGGTTGCAGCAATTATTCTCACGTCTACCTTCCTGCTCTTTACTTCACCAAGTCTTTCAAATTCTTTATCCTCAATTGCCCTGAGAAGTTTTGCCTGTAACGATAAAGGTAGGTCGCCTATCTCATCCAGGAAGAAAGTTCCCTTATCAGCTGCCTCAAATTTCCCCATCTTATCCATAATTGCACCGGTAAAGGCGCCCCTTTTATATCCAAATAACTCTGACTCGATAAGATTCTCTGGTATTGCGGCACAATTTATTTTTACAAAAGGTTTATCTTTTCTTAAAGAGTTGTAATGTATGGTTTTTGCAAGAAGGTCTTTTCCAGTCCCTGTCTCTCCCTCTATTAATACATTTACATCTGTAGGTGAAATGGTTTCAAGTTTATCGTAGATCTTCTGCATAACGGAACTTTTACCTATGATGCTACCGAAGGAATATCTCTCTTTTACCTCTTTACGGAGTCTTTTTATTTCCGAAATATCCCTGAATGTTTCAACTCCTCCTATAAATTTTCCATTTTCATCATATAACACTGCCGTATTTATGGAGACTGGTATCTTTGCACCGTCCTTTCTGGTAATGGTTGTTTCAAAATTTTTTATGTTTTCTTTCTTCTCCATCGTTTTTTTAAGGGGGCAGGTTTCGCTGCAGGCCTCTGACCTGATTATATCACTGCATAGCTTTCCAATTGCATCTTCTTTTGAAAATCTGGTTATTTCTTCTGCAGCCCTGTTAAAAGATGTAATTTTAAAATCCTTATCGACAGAGAAGACACCGTCCACTATAGATTCAAGGATTGCCTCTTTAAAGTTTCTCTCCTGAATTAGCTGTTTTAATAAAAATAGGTATTCAAAAATATTTCTTATCACTATCATATATGATTTAACTCGAGAGTCAGTTGAAAAAACAGGGCTTATAGAAACGAGAACGCTAACCTCTGTATTTTCTTTGGTTAATAGGCCTGCTTCGACATTTGTAAAGAGTTTTTTCTCTTTTAATTCCTCTATTGGAAAGGGTAACTTCAGTATGTCAGAGAGATCTCTTTTTCTTAATTCTGCCGGTGAAAACCCTGTAATCCTTAGTATTCCATCGTTAAAGTTCTGAACCTTAAGGTCTTTGTCTATGATTAAAATCCCATCTGAGAGAGCATTGACTGGATCCCATTCCATATTTTTTTTATTTCCTCCTTGATATGTGGATCTATATCCCATTCAATTATTGTCTTTTTGTTTACGACTGCTTCAACGATATTCCTTGAAAAGGGGATTTTCCCCAAGAGAGGTATATTTTTTTCATTTGCAAAGGCCTCTATTTTATTTACCATATCAGGATTTATATCACTCTTATTTATAACAAGGGCAAACGGAATGTTAAAATATTTGGAGAGCTCAAAGACCCTGATAATATCATGAATACCAGAAAGAGTAGGCTCTACAATTCCTATAGTGAGCTGTATGCCAGTAATAGTAGAAATAACAGGGCAACCAACACCAGGAGGACCATCTATGATGATAAGGTCTTTTTTAAGATCATTTGCGATTGTTTTTGCCACTATCCTTAACCTGCTGACCAGTTTTCCTGAGTTTTCTCTACCAGGGAAAAGGGTAGCGTGAGCAAAAGGTCCAAACCTCGATTCAGATATATATATCTCTCCTGAGATATCTCTTTTTGTTTCAATAGCATCAAAGGGGCATATTCTCCAGCACACACCACAGGCATCACACTTAAATTCATTAAAGATTGGCTGACCGTCAACTATTTTTATTGCATCAAATCGACAATTCTGTTCACACAATCCGCAAGCCGTGCATTTTTCCGGGATAAAAACGGGAAATAAAGGTCCTTCAAAAGATTCTTTTTTCTTTATATGCGGTTCCATAACTACATACATATCAGGTGCATCAACATCTGCATCGACAAATACAGCTTCATTCTTCAAAAGTGAGGCAAGAGCAAGGGTAATAGTTGATTTTCCAGTACCCCCTTTTCCACTTACCACGGCTATTTCCTTTATCATAATCTCCCTCCTATCTCATTCCAGAGGGATTTCATACATTCCCTATAGTCGGGCAGTGTTTCTATCAAAGGAATGCCTTTTGAGTAACCTTCTGCTATTCTCCTGTCAAAAGGTATTTCCATCAATATAGGGATTCCGTTTTCCTTTATCTCTTTTTTTATCTTCGGTGAACCGATATCTGACCTATTGATAATAACGCCAAAATTTAGTTTCATATCCCTTGCTACATTCACTGCAATTTTCAAATCGCTCA
Organism: uncultured bacterium; assembly: GCA_964596115.1. GTDB lineage: Bacteria > Hydrothermota > UBA3072 > UBA3072 > B12-G15 > CAZQRW01. Next base: position 5,572 of record CAZQRW010000044.1, on the reverse strand, counting down.
ACCCGAAAGGTGTAGGTTCTGTAACAAGAATTACGAAGTCTGTATCGGATATAGATTGAACAAATGGACAGGATGTACCAGGGGGAGCATCAATAATGAGATTCCCGCTAACATTTCCATATTCCCTCTTCATATGTCTGATAATTGGTGTAGCGAGTGCCTCAGTAAGTTTAAGGAAACCCTGTATATATTCTATAGTTCCCTTCTTCCCAATGGAGATCTCCCCAATCTCATATGGTTTTTCTGTAATAGCATTTTCAGGGCATGCTAGTTTGCAAGACGCACAGCCATGGCAGAGTTTTTCAAATACACTTATACTTTTTGGACCAACGAAGATTGCACCAAACTCACACGCCTTTGCACATTCGCCACAGTAAGTGCAGCGATTTAGATTTATATTGGGAACGGGTAAGGCGTATGGAATTCTCTCTCTTATCTCAGGTTTTAGAAATATATCAGCATTGGGTTCTTCTACGTCAAGATCGAGGAACCTTACATAGTCTATAGAAAGGGCAAGGGCTGTAGATATGAGGGTTTTTCCTGTTCCGCCCTTTCCACTTGCTACAGCCACTTTCATTTCTTATGACTCTCCACCGCATCTTTTACCTTTCCTGTAACTCCTGGAATTATCTCAATTCCAGCTGCCTTCAAAGCGGATGTGGCATTTGGACCAAGATTGCCAGTAATGATAATGTCAACCCCTTTTTTCTTCAGTAAATCAACGGCCTGGATTGCAGCCCCACCCATGGCCTCTCTTGCAGAATTTGATATAGAATTCCATTCATCTGTTTCAGTGTTATAAGTAATAAAATACGCACATCTTCCAAATCTCGGATCTACTCCTGCAGAATTATAATCTGCCTCTGTAGCACTAACCGCAATTATCATAGCTGCCTCCTTTTTCTTATACTATACCAGATTCTTATAGAGATTCAAGTTCCTTAATTCTATTTTCAATATCTTCCAGTTGTCTCCTTAACATATCTGCTTGAGCCTTTAACAACTCAAGTTCACCCTTTTTATCCAGGGGTGGAGGAGAGAATCCAGGGTTGTAACCAGGATAGTATCCACCCATATTCCAACCCATTCCTCTTCCATATCCTCTTCCAAAACCTCCTCCATATCCCCTTCCAAAACCGCCCATTCCATATCCACCAGGCATATAACCACCTCCTATAGGTATTGATTGGAGTCTACTCTCTTTGAACGCTAAAACTGCATCCTTAACACTGCCCGAACCAGCCTGCAGAGCTTGAACCCCTGTTCCACTGAGCACTCCCCCTGCGTTGGGTCCTACTGCACCTGTAATAATGTATGAAACACCCATACCTGCGACCATCTGTGCTGCCTGAATTCCTGCACCACCTGTTGCTACATCGTAGGGATTTTTTAATGCTTCAAACTCCATCGTATCAGGATCTACAATGATGAAGTAAGCCGATCTTCCAAATCTTGGATCAACGGGTGAATCAAGGGTTGGTCCTGCTGCTGTTACCAGTATTTTCATTTTTTTCCTCCAGTTCTTTTATTCTCTTTCTTACCATTTCGAGTTCATCCACGAGTTCACTCTCCTGTGCCTTTAGCAGTCTCAATTCCTCCTGAGGTGACAATTTCCTGATGAGAAAGGGATTGTTCCAATAATCGAAAGGTGTCCCAAAGTATGGGGAATAAGACCACCACAATGCCCAGGGGGGAGGAGGTGGTGGATACCATCTATTGTCCCAGTAGTTGGTATTCATCTTTTCACCCCTGTTTCTGTTCAGTACCTGGTTGTTGAGTATACATACCCCCGTAGGGATTGTATGGAGGATAATAAGGGGCTGTTCCATATCCATAATAGGGAGTATAGAACCCTCCATAAGGGTAGTAACCAGCACTGTATGCGCCATATGGGTAATAAGCCCCATAACCCCATCTCCAACCCCTTGGAAGACCAGTCCATGGGCAATAACCAAGTCTTGCACCAAAACCCCATCCTCCACCTCCCCAACCACGGCCCCAACCCATACCCCAGCCAGGACCATAACCACCATACCAACCTCTTCCATATCCAAACATGTTACACCTCCTTTTATATTTTTAATTTATTATATAAAATTATTATTCCATAATCAGAATGCCTGATAATCAAAAGGTTAGAGAATAAGAAAGTTCTATTATGAGACATAAGCGTTTAATTATGAAACCGAAATTCGGATACGTATGGTTATCGCTGGCTTGATTAAAATCTATTAGAACCCGATGTAGAAATACCCGCATAAACCCGATAATTTTTTCCGAAGGTTGCTCCTGATAGAGAAAAATAGACCTGCCCCAACCTGTAATGAGATGATAATCTCAGGGAAATACACCTGTTGTAAATAGAAACAGAGGGGGAGAGGTTTAAGCCTTTGAAGGTTGCATTTGCAATGATTTCGTAGAATGGAGGAAATCCATCAGAGAATTCAATCTTTAATCCTGGGTTAAATAGAATTGGGAAACTTATTTTCCACATTTCCCTTTTAATATTATCCGATATTGTAAGTACATTTTCAAGGTTAAAAAACCTGTATAATTTTATTCCAATGATGTGCGTGTCGTAAGGGTTAAGAGAATAGAAAAAATTGCCATAGATATTGTATAAAAATAATGAGAGGTTAAATCTTGTATAGGCAGACCTTGAGATTCCACCTGCCAGATATATACTGGAGTTCTTAAATTTATACTTATCCCTGTAAGAAATATTTAACCAGTTAACAGGAATCCCATACGTTGATTTGTTATAGAATGACCTTCCAGTCCATAACACAACCAACTCCCTGGTTTTGCTGTGGATCTTCAGTCTTGACCCAAGAAGGTCTATTGTGGGGTATAGGGGAATAGTGGAGGAGTTTATTGTGAAAAGCCAATCAGGTATATTTACCAGGGATGTATCACTTCTATCCCTCGTATATATACTGCCGTTAAGTTCATAATCCACCTTTATATTATTAAGTGTGAAGCCCATTCCAATACCAGCAACAAGGTTATCATAGGGTTGAGTCCAGGGTTTTTCTTGAAGTGTTCTAACACCCTGTATTAAAAAATACGTGTCCCCAATTTTACCTAAGCCCGACAAAAACCCAAAAGAGTGAGTCTTTGGGGTGGTAGGCGTTCTCCTGTAAAGGTCACCGTAAAATATATGGAGAAGGAAGGGTTCATCTATGTTGATTCCCACCCCGTACAACCTTCTGGCTGGAAAGGTAAGAGATGAGATACGTGGGTACTGGTCTCCGATTTTGAAATTCAAACCCCTATATGGTATAAGGGAAAGTAACAACCTATTTTTTTTCTGTTGTTCTTGGTTCTCTGAAGTTGTTAGAGAGATATCGGTGTGAATTATTGAATAATCAAGGCTAATAAAACCTGTGAGTTCTCTAAATGATGGGTAATCAAAATCGGTATAGTTCATTCTTCCCGATAATCCATAGTTCATTTTTCCTTTAAATTTTTTCAAAAGGATGAAGGTGGACGTGAGTGTATCCCTTCCATTTATCGCTGTAAAAGAGTGAAGGCCATTTTTGATGTTAGAGGGGTAAAGGACAATACTTGTACTTCCATTTTCTATCTTCCCTGTAAATTTAATTCCATCAATTAAACATTCCAGATCTTCTTCTCGATTAATATCACTTAAAACAATTAAGGACTCATCTATTCTTGCACCTTTTTCTGGATAAACAAGGATAATAGAGAGAAGAAAAAATATCATTTTACCATTATTTCAAGTTTTTTGGCTTTGCCGCCTCTTTTGAATTCTATGATTATATTTTTTTTCCGATGAATCATTTCAGGAGGATTATCTCCAATACACCGGGCAGATTCTCCTGGCCCAAATGTTTCTTCCCCCCCCTTAGAAGAGAAAGTTACTTCACCTTCGGTTACATCTAAATATGTTGTATCACCGTATACACCCACTATAAATTTTGTTCCCTTAACTGCTGCAACAGCGTTAGGTGTTTCGACCTCAAATCTCTTTCCCTTAATAATGGAAATAATCTCTCCAAAAAACAGCTTAACCCTGTTAAAAATAAATGATTTCTGACTTGATGGAAAGGAAATTGATGAATTTTTTTTCAGCTGAATTATAGCACCTTTATTAAGGTATTTTATAAGAGCAAAGCCATCCTTGCCTGTTCTTATTTCATCCCCTTCATTTAACAAGTTGCCCCGCTTTGCGCGAATGATCTTTCCTGATTTAACAATAATGACGCTCCCCTTTGTTTTTATCAAGACAGCTACTTCTTTTGGCTGTACTCCTGCGACTATGAAAAATAACAATAGAATATTCATTTCCACCTCACCTCTACTATTTTTATTTTCATATTTTCAAGAATATCCTTTAGTTCATCAGGGGAGATAGGCTTACCATCCAACCAGATATTTCCTGTAGGTCTTAGCCCCTCCTGGTAGATCCTTTTAAGTGAGGGATTATCTTCTCCCAACCTTTTCTTTAATATTTTGACTATTTCATCAAGTGGTTTATTCTCTATTAGAAAGGTATAGATGAGTGATTTTTCTTCTTCAATTCCTGAGGAACTTGAAATAAAGCCTGTTATTCTCCAGACATATTTTCCTTCTGTTAAAGGAGGAAATTCGGGTGAGTAAGTAAGATAGTTTGTCTTCAAACCGCCCTTCTCAAATACAGGGTATCTATCAAGCATTTCCTCCCCAGAAAGCTCGGGATATACCACCATTCCAATAGTCAATCTGAATGAATCTGCCGAACCGGACCAAATAAATACAGGCCTCTCAGAGGCAAGGGAAGGGGATTCTCCATAAGGAACACCTGGGGATATGATCTCTATACCTTCCTCCGGAATGATCTGGAAGGGGTACTCCCAGACTGTATCAATCATCCCTTCACTATTTATGAATTCAAGCCTTATAAGATAATTACCTGAGGGTAATACTCCCAATGAGAGTATTTTTTTGTAGGTACTATCTTCTGTAGAGGTGGTAGAGAAGGTTGTTAAATAGATAGGGGAAGAAGGGTCTCCAAAATCCCTTGACCTTATAATATATGGTGTATGCGCTATCTGAAAGGTATTTGTTTCACCTTCAACAATTATATTCTCATCCTTCGATATGGAGAGGTGAACTCGGTAAAGAGATGAATCTGATGGACGTAGGTCAAGGGTCAATATAAAGAGATCTTCAGGCATATGGGAGATATTTTCTCTGAGTAAATCAGATGCCCATATCCTTTCAGGAATATTGACCTGTTTGTTAAGGATAATAATAGAAAATAGAAGAGTTATTATCATAGTTCCCTCCTTATTTTCTTAATTATACAGTTTTTTAAAATAGTGTCAACCATCCAAATTGCCTCATTAAAAATCAACACGAAAATAGTAAAATATATCCCCAGAAAAGAAGGTATAAGAAAACGAAGATGGGAAGACGAAGCATGAAGAAGGAAGGATGAAGAATGGAGAAAAAAACTTTTCCACTTCTCCACTTTATGGGTAAAAATAACCTCCTCTCCCTTGAAGGGAGGGAAACCTCCTCCCCATCTCTCCCCCTCGAAGGGGGAGATTAAGTGAGGGTGAAGGAA
>CAZQRW010000043.1:0-17900 GCA_964596115.1 uncultured bacterium | reverse complement strand
TTTCTAAATGATAATCAAATTTTTTTAACATTCTTTGTTCCCAATCTTCTTGTTCATCAGGAGCAGAAATAGAATGGAGCTTTTTAAGTATTAATCCTGCTTTAATTCCTAGATTATATTGTTCTTCTTCAGAAAATGTTGCAATTATCTCATCTGCTGCCGTTCCTTCAATCCAAGACAAAAGTAAATATACATATTTATCATTATTACATTTTCCAAAATCAATTGGTGCCGACATATTTATATCTAAATCAAAAATTTCTTTCATTATCATAAATTCTTTTTTCTTATCATCGTAATATTCTATATCACTAATCCTCAGTAAAAATTTTTCTCCAACTTCACTCTCGATATAATATTTTTCATCTTTTGACCAGCCTTTATTCAACTTAAAAACTTTGCTGTAATCACTAAGCAAAGGCACATCTTTAAGTAAATTTTTTACTTTGTCTATTTTCATATGCTACCCCCTTTAAACAAATATAATAATGCCCATTAAGAACCCATTATCTCAACTAGATAAATCTTTTGCAGGAAATGTCATATAACTTGTTCATACCAGCACTTAGGGCGGATATACTCCCCCTAAAAGAACAAACAGCATCTTTTAATTTTATAAACATTGTTAACTATCGCCTTCTTTATTAAGGTTTATGGTATCGATTGGACCAACTATCTTTCCTAGATTTTTTGTACTTACATGAGTATAAATTTCGGTTGTTTTGCTATGAACATGCCCTAACAATTCCTGAATAAATCTTAAATCAATTCCGCTCTCCGGAGGATGACTTGCAAATGAAGGTCTTAGAGAATGTGCTGAGACTTCCTTTTTAATCACCGCTTTAGCCTGCCAAAATTTGTCATCGTTTAACATCACATAATAATACCACAGGGAAATTAAAAAGTCAAATTAATTTTTATTTCTTGTAATTATTATAAAAAAATGTCACATTATGGGAGGGTATTAATGGATAAGGTAAGGGTTGATTTTCGTAGAAAATCAAGGTCTTGCGAAAATAAAAAAATAGGGTATCCACTTTATAAAAAAGAAAGTTCAGGCACAGGATAGGACAAAATTAAGGTATAGTAGAAAAGTTAAAACTCTATCGCTGACCCTGGAGATTGTAGATTAGAATTTTCAAATTTTCAACCCCCGTCCCCGATGACATTGAGCACCCGAGGCAATAATTCAAAGTATCCTGGCAGCCTTCCAGGAACCTCTCCATCCATATCAAATCTCGACTTACCATTAATTTCTATCCTTTTCCCCCTATATGCCTCTACAATGGGAAGTGATAGATGTGTCCCATTATATATCTTTGGAATATTAATTCCAAATTCAAGTGCTGAAATGTTTTTTATCAAAACAACATCAAGAAAGCCATCATCCATACGCGAACCAGGGGACATAAACATACCCCCACCAGTATATCTTCCATTCGCAATTGCTACATTCAATACATGAAATTCACCAATATCTCTGTCGTCAATATTCAATTTAATATAGTCTCCATCATAGATAAAAAACGATAATACGGTTGAAAGCATAAAATTGATCTTCCCACCCGTAAACCTTGGAAGCGTCTGCGCAAGTTTTGATACCTTTCCGCCGAGACCAATATTTACCATATTTATACTGTATCTCAGTGTAAATTTATCCTGATTATCAACAAATACACACTTTATTAGATCAATCTTTCCAGCATTAATTGATTTTAAGGTGTCACCTGATGAACCTGCGAGGAGAGGGGTAAATTTCGCTTCAGGATTTATTAAGTGCCCGTTTTCAAAAAACCCATTCACAACCTCGTTGAATGTTCCATCTCCACCAATGCCAATAATATGTTGAAATCCACTTTTTAAGAGTTCTTTCGTCAAACTTGTCGCATGACCAGCATAATCGGTAAATATTATTTTGATATTTTGTCCAAAACAATCCTTTGCCCTTTCAATGCTTGTAATTGAGTAAGAACCTGCCCTCTGATTAACTACCGCTGCTGTCTTTAACAATTAGGTAATCTCCCTTCCCTTCTGGATAAAGAGATATCTTTTAATCTTCTGGGTTGAAGTTTTAGGAAATTCCTCTTCTCTCAATACTATCCTCCTTATCTTTTTATAATTGGCGAGATGCTCATTAATCTTTTTTATCTCCTCTTCTAATATGTTATAAATCTCATCCTGGCAAGTTGATAAAATCCCTTTTGTGGCGCAGTAATCATCAACATTTTCATAATTTGGATATATATATGAAACAATCTCATCAAGGCCTGTTTTCAGGTTTGTCTCCATTAATACAAGAGATTCTTCTATAAATGGTGATTCATTAAGCTTTTCCTCTATTTCTTCTGGATAAATATTTTTACCTCCCCTTGTTACAATTACAGATTTCGCCCTTCCTGTAATAAACAGGAAACCATCTTTATCTAAATATCCCATATCTCCTGTACGAAACCAGCCATCCTTTGTAAACACTTCTTCTGTAGCCTTCTCATTCTTATAGTATCCCAGCATTATATTTGGGCCCTTTGCAACGATCTCTCCAACACCATCAACTGGATTTAATATATTTATTTCTACACTGGGAATGGGCAACCCTGCAGACGCATTCTTTGGTCTGTATGGAGGATTCACTGTTAATACAGGGGATGTCTCAGATAATCCATACCCCTGAAGAATGGGAAATCCCCATGTTTCAAGTCTTTTAGATACCCACGGAGGAAGTGCTGCCCCACCAGAAACTAAATATCTCATATTATCCATCCCTAAGGCCTCTCTTATCATACGAAAGAGTCTCCTTGCAGGGTCTCTAAAATTAATTTTTGTAAATGGGGAACTTACACCCTCGAGGATCTTCACCATTCCCCTTTTTAATGAGGGTTGTTTCCTCAACTCCTTCTCTATACCCACAACGATTTTTTCAAGCAATAGTGGAACTACAAGCATGATATGTGGTTTCGTCTCCTTCATATCCTCCTTTAACTCGTTTGATTTATAGGATCTCGCAATAGTTAATGTTAACCCTGAAGAAATCGATAGAAGCAGAGAAACTGTGTAGGGAAAGACATGATGAAGGGGAAGAATAAGAAACTGCCTATCGCCAGGATTAAAAATCAGTATCTTATATATATCATCAACATTGGACATAACATTTCTCATCGAAAGCATCACACCCTTTGAATTGCCTGTGGTGCCAGAGGTAAAAAATAATATGGAAAGACGGTCAAGGTCCTCTGCATTCTCACAATCCATCCCAGGTTCAATAAGGTTTTTTTCAATATCATTAAATCTCAGGATAGGAACTGCGTTACAGAAGTCTCCATTATCTGTTATAAAAAGACTGGAATCTGACATATTTAATATGTGGATTACCTCTTTCTCTGTTAATCTTGCGTCAATAGGTACAACAACTCCTCCAATCCAATGAACAGTAAGTGCTGAAATTATCCACTCTGGAGAATTCTTTCCTCTGATGGCTATATGATCCCCTTCCTTTACATTAAATCTATCCTTTAAGCCAAGGGCAAATTTCCGCACAATCTTCAGTAGTTCTCCATATTTGATCCTTTCCCATCCTTGGTCAGTCTTCATTTCAATTGCAATCATATCGGGGTAAGTCTTCGCAATCTGGTCAAAAAGCTTACAAAAATGTTGTACACCTCTTCCTTCCCTTAAGATTTTAAATTTCATATTTATTCCTCCATACCTCTAACTTCTTGGTGCTCCTTTCAACAAGTTGCATTCTATACTCCTTTTTACTAACATTTCTCCCCTTTTTGTACAATTCAATTAATCCAAAATTAGCGTTTATTGGCTGGAAATTTTCTTTAGGTGTACTTATGTAATCATAAAGACCCCTTATCATTGTCCCCCTGGGAGGAAGAAGGTTTTTTAATCCCTGCAAAGACCTAAATGCATTGATCCCAGCAATAATACCAGTAACAGCTGATTCCATATATCCTTCTACCCCAAGAAGAGTCCCAGCAATAAAGATATTTTGCCTTAACTTACCAAATATGTCAAGTACCTTTGGTGAGTTTAAGTAAGTATTTCTGTGTATCTTTCCAAATCTCAAAAATTCTGCATTCTTCAGGCAAGGTATCATCCTGAATACCCTCTTTTGCTCAGAATATTTTAATCTCGTCTGGAATCCTACTATATTCCACATAGTGCCTTCTCTATTCTCTTTTCTAAGTTGAACAACAGCATAAACATCAGTAAATTTTCTTGGGATACTTAACCCAACTGGTTTCATTAATGAAAATCTCAGGGTATCTTTCCCTCTCCTCGCCATTTCTTCAATGGGAAGGCATCCCTCAAAAAATAAATCCTCAGCAATGTGGGGGAGATGCTTTTCTCCAGATAAAATGGCTTCAATTAATTTTTCGTATTCTTCTTTTTTCATTGGACAATTTAAATAATCCTTTCCATAACCATATCTTGAACCGAAGAATGCCTTATCCATATCCAGAGAATCAAAAGATACAATAGGAGAGACTGCATCAAAATAGAAAAGATGCTCTATACCAATAATCTCTTTCAACTTCTCTGAAAGCCCCCTTGATGTCAAAGGGCCTGTAGAAATAATTATAAAATCATTTTTAGGTATATCGACTATTTCTCTTCTTTCAATTTTTATTTTCTTTCCCAATACATTGGTTACCATTGAAGAAAATCTATTTCTATCGACCACAAGTGCTTTGCCTCCCGGGATCCTTGTTTTACCAGCAATATCAAGTAAAAAAGAACCCAGTATATTCATTTCTCTTTTTAACATACCGTGTGCATTTGTAAGCTCTTCAGATTTGAATGAATTGCTGCACACAAGTTCTGCAAGATATGGGGTAGAATGAGCAGTAGTCATCTTATGTGGTCTCATTTCATACAGAGTGACATTTATCCCCTTTTTGTATAGGTAAAATGCTGCTTCGGTACCTGCTAGGCCTCCCCCAATCACATATACATACTTAGAATGCATACCCGAAGTAAATACTATAATAATTCCCGGGAAGTACTTTTTGCAAATTCGTCCTCTTGGCTATATAAAAATTGAAGTCTGTTATCCCAAGATTTATCTTCGTCTCAAGCCCAAAACTCATCATTGGATCTACAAGCTGAGGCCAACCATCTACACTTCTAAACAATTTATATGTCGATGGGTTGTATGTTGCACCACCAGCATCAATGAATAAGGCACCCTTTATTCCCCCGAGTTTTATTGGAGGAAGGCCAAGCTCCAATCTTTTAATCAATGGAAACCTTAATTCCAGATTGAAAAGGCCTGCATAACTACCAACTTGCTCACCGTAACTATAACCCCTCACTGTACCCTCTCCTCCAATATAGGTAGTACCAAGCAGCTCCTTATCACTACCCCAGGCAGCATAAACAATACCCCTTATAGCCAAACTCCACCCTGGTGCAAAGTACCAGTAATTCCTCAAATCCATCTGGACTGAATATAAATTCCAGAAATTCTCGCCATAAAGAAATGGGATTTCTCCACTTATCAATCCTCTAAATCCTTTTACTGGGGCATATCCAGACCATAGGGTGTTATCTCTCACAAATGTGAGAAAACCAAAAAGTGCATAAGAATTGCTCGGATTCTCTGCAGGAACCAGAAGTGAATCTTCTATCCAATAGTAATTCTCCTTCATCCAATATCCATCAATCTCAAGATCTAACCTGTCAAAAGTATCAAATGGGTATCTAATGATACTTCCAGCACCGTATAACTCCCCTGTATAGATAAGGGTATCAGTATAAGATGAAGCATAATACAAATAGCTATTTCTACTAATATTAAATCCATAATCAATTCTGTGGGGTAGATAAAAATATGTGATAGAAAAATCACTATACAGTAAATTCGTATTATTAAAGTAACCAGAGATCCTGTGGTTTCCTAACATATCGCTTATACTGAATAAAAACTCTCCCCATAATCCATAAGCAGGGTCGTAAGCAAGATACGATTGAAGATAATCAAATCCCATATTAAGAGGCGCTTTTTGTCCATGAAATTCATTCATAGAAACAGTGTAGTATCTTGTTTTAAAATCAACTGGGGCATTGGGCATTTTTCTTTTTAGCTCTTCAATATTATCAAAAAGAAATATATCCCAACCATTGTCTATATAACATGAAAGTGAAACCTCCACCCCATTACGGTCGAGGGAATAAGCCTGTATCCCTTCAATAAGGTCTGTGAGCTGGTATATTTCTTTCTCAGCTAAATCATATACATATAGATTATTTATACCGTCCCTATCAGAGAGAAAATAAACTAATGAATCCCTCCCGTAGGGAGAATGAACAGAGCCTCCAAACGAAAGAATCTTTTCAATATTTCCATTTTCATCTATAGAATAAAGGGCATATTTATTGTAATCCCATTCATTCCCTTGAGGTCTATCTGAAACGAATAGTATCTTGTCACCGTAAAATGAAGGCTCTCTATCTGAAAATAGGTCTTTAGTAAGGTCTTTTAGTTTCCCTGAGTTAATATCGTAAACATAGATATCCGATGCCCCGTTCTTCACTCCAGAAAATGTAATTTTATTCCCATCCTTTGAGAATTCCGGCCACATAATCCTATCCAGACCAAAACTTATCCTTTTCACAATCCTTCTTTTAAGAATATCAAACATATATAGCACATCCTGACCACTCTCTTTTGAAACAAAACATATCCTCTCCTGGTCTGGTGAAAATGATATATGGCCCTCTAAAAGATGTAATGATTCAAACTTTCTCCCTGAGCCACTTGAAATAAGCCTCCCAAGATCTTTTTGATTTAATGTGGAAAGTAGCCTTATTTCTATGCTGCCTTTATTATCCCTATAATATGCAATTACTTCGCCATTTGGAGAAAGGGAGGGAGCATAATTCAAGAAATTTTTACTTTTTTGATGATCCGTTAATCTTCTGGCAACGTCCTCTATCGGAGTTTTATCTTTCAACAGCGGCCAGTATTCTTTTTTTAGCTCCTTTTCCCATCTTTTATCGAGTTCATCCAAAGTTATTCCCAATTCTTTTTTAACTGCCTTATCCAGGGATTTGGTGACTCTTATGGCATACACGATATCCCCTATCTTTCTATCCCCATAGTGCTCCCCTATATATCTAAGAACACTTTGTCCTTCTTTATACAAAATATATCCACCATAATAATCCAGTATTTTAAGGGGTATAATTGAGCCGTTTATAATTGCATCTCTGATTATTTCATCTGATTCAGGATCCCAATTCAGGGAAAAGTATTCTGCCATTCCCTCAATGAACCAAAGGGGGATATTCATAGTCATCCTTCTATTGATTGAACCAAATCCCTCTCCATACCAGATCCTATTTTGAAAAACATGAACGAGCTCGTGCGAAAGAACATGCCTGAAATCCTTATACGAACCATCAAAAGGAACTACAACCCTATTCTTGAAAGATTCAGTAAACCCCCCTACAGATTCAGGAATTCTCTCAAGGAGAATGTTGGTTTCTTCAAATTCATTATGGGAGCCATAAATGATAACAGGTATTTTTTCTTCATTTTTCATTTCCCTGTAAAAAAGGTCCCTCTTCAAAAAGTCGTAGGTGCTCTCAAGAACAGACTCACCAAATGAGACAAGTGGTTCATCACCTGTATGGTAATAAATCGTAAAATGGGTTGTTTCGTTAGTCATCCATTTGTACTCCTTATACTGAACCTTATTCTGACCAAATGGATATTGAGACAACAATAGAAAAAGCATTAACATAACGCTACACCTCCAGCCATAGTTTTCGATCGAGTGACCGATACTGAATTGCCTCTGATATATGCATTGGCAATATTTTTTCAGAACCATCCAGATCTGCTATTGTTCTTGAAACCTTAAGTATTCTGTTATACGCCCTTGCTGAGAATCCAAATTTTTTCATCGCACTATCTAATAGCGACTGTGAATCCTCGTCAATTCCACAATAGTGCTTTATATCCCTTGGTTGTAGCTGTGAATTGAAAAAGATTTTACCTCCTTTATATCTCTCAACCTGTACTTCTCTTGCCCTATTCACCCTCTCTTTTATATCAGTTGATTTCTCAAATACCTTATTGCTCTTCAAATCTTCGAGCCTCACTCTCGGAACATTCACATGTATATCAATTCGATCCATTAATGGACCTGAGATTTTGCCTACATATCTATCTATTTGACCTGGTGTACAGGTACATTCAATGTATGGATCGCCAAAATAACCACAAGGACATGGATTCATAGCTGCAACAAGCATAAATCTTGCAGGAAAGGTTGCCCTTTCAGATGCGCGAGAAACTGTAACCATCCCATCTTCAAGGGGCTGCCTCAATGCCTCAAGGACATCCCTCTTGAATTCAGGCAGTTCATCAAGAAACAGTACCCCGTTATGCGCTAAACTCACTTCTCCTGGCCTGGGATACGTTCCTCCCCCAATAAGCCCTGCATATGAAATAGTATGGTGAGGGGAGCGGAAGGGTCTTCTTCCTATAATCGGTTCATCTGATGGTAGAAGACCGGCTACAGAATGTATCCTTGTCGTTTCTATTGACTCTTCCAGAGCCATATCAGGAAGGATAGATGGTAATCTTCTTGCAAGCATTGTCTTCCCTGAGCCTGGAGGACCAATCATCAGTATGTTATGACTCCCTGCAGCAGCCACTTCAAGAGCCCTCTTTGTAGCCTCCTGACCCTTGACATCAGAAAAATCTACATCATATTTCTTTGATTTAACCAATATAGAATTCCTCTCAAGATCAAATGGTTCAGCCAATCCATCGTTCAATATATCAAACGCAGTTTCCAGAGAGTCTACAGGAAATACATCCACTCCCTCTACCATAGCTGCCTCCATTGCATTGCTCTCTGGAACGATGATAGCATGGGATTTCTCCTTCTTGGCAAGAAGTGCAGCTGAAAGAACACCCTTCACCCCTCTTACTTCCCCATTTAATGCAAGCTCTCCGATAATAAGAAGACCTCCCAAGTATTGTGGGCTCATCTGGCCTGAAGCAGTAAGAATGCTAAGGGCTATAGGTAAATCCAGGGCTGTTCCCTCCTTCCTCACATCTGCAGGAGCGAGATTCACCGTTATTTTTTTATTTGGGAATGAAAGATTTATGCTCCTGATAGCAGTTTCCACCCTTTCTCGTGATTCCTTTACTGCAGTCTCCGGAAGGCCTACAATTGTAAAAGAAGGAATCCCTTTTGAAAGATTCACCTCCACTTCTACCTTCTTTGCCTCTACCCCGTGGATTGCACAGGAGTAAACCCTTGAAAACATAGTCAAAGTATAAAAACATAAATTTACAAGTCAAGGAAAATTTTTTGATGGATTTGTAGTATTATCACGTATGTAAGCCTCCCAGTCGAATGTTATTTTATAATAGCCACACTCCAAAAAAAGACTTGAGAAAAATCTTCTAACTGTTATAATGCTTTTATGAGACCTTCACTGGTGGAGATAGACCTCGAAAACTTCGAAAAGAATGTGAAAAAAGCAAAATCTGCCGTCAGTAATAAATCACTTATGGTCGTTGTTAAGGCTGATGCATATGGCCATGGAGCTGTAGCAATATCTACAAGGGCTGTTTCTGCTGGGGCAGATTGGCTTGGGGTTGGGATAGTAGAGGAAGGTATTGAATTGAGAAATTCTGGTATAACCCATCCTATCCAGATTCTTTCACAGGAGCTTGAAGAAAGAGCAGAAGAGATAGTAAGATATCATCTTGTCCCAACAGTTTGTTCCAGAGGGTTTCTTTTCACACTACAAAGAGAGGGGGAAAGACAAAAAAAAGAAGTCTCCATATTCGTTATGGTTGATACAGGGATGGGACGATACGGACTTCTTCCCGAAGAATTTATATATTTTTTAAAGACAGCGAGAAATCTTCCAAATATAAAGGTGTTGGGTGCTATGACCCATCTTCCATCCGCTGATAATAACAAGAGATTTACCCTTGGTCAGTTTAAGAAATTCAGGGATCTAATAAACGTTGCCTCTTCTATTGGAATAGAAATACCCCTGCTTTCCATCGCGAATAGCGCTGCATTTATGAATATCAAGGATGATTTCTTTAATCTTTACAGATTAGGAATCATCCTATACGGAATTTCTCCTTCATATAATCAGAAAATAGATTATAGTTCAGTGATGAGGGTAAAGAGTAAGATTTCTTTCTTAAAAACTATTCCTCCTGGCCATTCAGTCAGTTATTCACGCACATATATTGCAAAAAAGCCAACAAAGGTGGCAGTGGTTCCCATTGGCTATGCAGATGGGTATGATAGACATCTTTCTAATAAGGGATGGATGTTGGTACGCGGCAAAAAGGCATCTATAATTGGAAACGTTACTATGGATGCAACGATGATAGATGTTACGGATATACCTGATGTGAAGATAGGAGATGATGTGCTTATTTTAGGAGATGAAATCTCTGCATGGGAGATTGCTAAGATAATAGATACTATTCCGTATGAAGTAATATCACGAATGGGAAAAAGACTCCCAAGGGTATATGTAAAATAACAATTTAATATTATTTCCTTCCCGTTATATAAAAATAATTTTTCATGAAATATTTTATATCTTTGAATCCAGCTTCTCTAAGAATGCTAAAAAACCATCTCTTATTCGGCACCATATCATTCTTTATTTCTCCACCTATTGCCCTATGAATTTTATTTATCCTTTCAGGAGGAGATGAATGAGCTATGATCAATCTCCCGTTATATTTTAGCACCCTATAACATTCAAAAATAGAACTTTTTTTATCAGTAAAGTGTGGAAATGCGTTAAAGATTATTATTGTATCAAAGGTTTCATTCCGAAAGGGCAACATCTCTCCCCTGCCATTAATGGTTTTCACATTATTTTGGAATGTTCCTTTCATTCCAAGAAGCATTCCCAGGGCAGTATCAACACAATATGTCTTTGAATTAGCAATTTTCTCTATTATGAATTTTTCAAGTACACCCTTTCCACAACCAATATCTAGAATTTTTTTTGCATCTTCTGGGATCAAAATATTAACAATTCTTCTCGCTATCCTTTCTGTTCTTTCTGTCACGATCCATTCTTTCGAAGTTCTCTCAAAAAAATTTTCTGCCATTTCTTCCTCTAAATGCCATAGCAATAATAAATATGAAACTTGATACAATAATTATTACTGCCCCTGAAGGCACTCTAAAAAAATAAGAAAGAATAAGCCCAAACATACAGGATATTATTCCAAAGAGCATAGAAAGTAGGTACATAGCCCACAATTTATGCGTAAGTAGTCTTGCCGCTGATGGAGGATTAATAACGAGGCTGAATATTAACAGCCCACCAATTGTATTTAAATTCAAAGAAATAACAAAACCAGACAGGAAAAGAAGGCTAAAAAAAATAAACCTTTCCGGAATCCCTGATGCCCTGGCAACTTTCCTATTGTAAAATATTGCCTTTATTTCTTTCCCAAATAATGCTAAAAATAACAAAATTATAAATGTTACTATTGAGGTAGTCAAAATATCTCTTCTTGAGAGCGTAAGTATACTCCCCCAAATAAGATTAAACGCCTCTGTCTTTGGCCCTTTTATCATTCCAAGACCCAAAAATGCGATACCCAAAACAAGAGAGAATATAATTCCTATAGAAATATTAGGATCGAGCCCTGATTTTTCTGCGACAGGACCGATGGAAACAGATGCTACAAGTGAGAAAACTATAGCCATAAGTATTGGATTTAAACCTGTTAAAAGACCAACCACGGCACCTGCAAATGCTGCATGAGATATAGCTACACCAACAAAGGGTATACCGAGGAGAACAACCCAAACACCAATGATTCCAAGACCCATCCCCGCTAGCACTGAACCAATCAAGGCATTCTGGAAAAAACTAAATCTTAAAAGTTCCAACATAGCGTTTCAATGCTTCTTTTGGGCAACCGTAGAGCTCAGTAAGGATTGCAATGTTTAGTTCATGAGGCTTTCCCTCCCAGAATACTTTTCCATCTTTTAAAGCAATAATCCTATTTATACCATCGGGGAGGTAGTGCAAAAGGTGGGTAACAAAGATGATTGTTAATTCATATTTTCTATAAATCTTGCTTATAAGATTATTTATTTCCATCTGAGAAACAGGATCAAGATTCATCAGGATTTCATCGAGAAGAACTATCTCTACTTCCCTCGATATTTCCCTTGCAATGGAAACCTTCCTCTGTTCACCCCCTGAAAGGAAACCAGCTGGTCTATCCTTTAATGTATATATACCGACCTCTTTCATTGCAGTTTCTATTGCATATTTATCGATTTTATTCAATCTTTTAAAAATACCTCGCATCCCCATTCTTCCTACGCTTATTACATCCATAACAGAAAGGGGAATTTCCTTTTCAATATGTTCATCCTGGAAGATATATCCTATTCTTTTCTGATGTAACATTCCACTCATAGCAGGGTTCTTACCAAAAACCCTTAGATCACCTGAATCTGGGGTCATAAGCCCATCAATTATATTTAGAAGGGTTGTCTTTCCTGCACCATTCGGTCCAATAAGTGCAATAAAATCGCCATTATTGATGTCCAGAGAAACATCATTGAGTGCTGCATTTCTTTGTAGGAATTTGCTAACTCTTTTTATTTCTATTATTGGTTCCTTTAATAAGTGAATCTATATCCTCCAGCAGGGTTTCTCTATAATTCCAATTCACTGGAAAATTTGAAATTACAACCTGATTTACCCCCAGCTCTCTCGCAATTGTCCATCCAACCTTTTTCCCACTCTGAAGATTACTCACAACAAGCACAACTCCTTCTTTTCTCCCCTTTTTCACTGCATCCGAGATATCTTTTACATTAACCTCATCCCCTGGAGGGAAAGTAGCAACAACATCCATTCCAAGATACGTGAGAAAATCTTTTATGTAAGTATTACAAATAACCTTTATCCCTTTTAATTTTTCCTTTTTCTTGTTCGCAATCTTTATAGTCATTTCAATTGTTGTTTTTAATCTCTTAAAATTTTTATTGAGTTGGTCTATAAATACAGAATCACCACTAAATCTTCTCTTAAGATCATTGTATATCTCCTCTGCACCCTTAAGGTATATAGAAGGTATCATCCAATTACCTTCTGTTTTTAATATTATCATATCAATAGACGGATTGATCTCTTTTACTTTTTTAAGCCAGGATTCCCACCCATGGGCTAAAATGATTTTTGAAGAAGAAATTTTATCAGCTTCTACAGGTGATAAATCAAAATGTCCAGGACACATCCCACCTGGTACTATATTTTCTACAATCATATTCCCGGGTGCCAAAAAATAAGCAACACTGTAAATATCTGAGGTAGATGTAACTACACCTATTGTGGATAAGAGAAATGTTAGTATCATTTTTTTAACATCACTCCTATTTTAAATGTTCTTCCTGGCATCTTATAGAGGCCTGCGTCATTACCTGGAATATCAACATATTTAGAATAATCTCTATTTAACAAGTTATCAACACCCAGCGATAAGGTTAGATTATTTCCCGGCATTACATTCAAATGAAAATTTATTAAACCGTAAGATGGAATGGGATCCTGCTTATTATCAGAAGCATAATAATCTGAAACATACCTGCCAAATATTCTTACACTAAAAATCCCACTTTTCATCGTTACATTTCCACTAATCATTTGCCCGGGGATCCCTTGCGTCTTCTCACCTCTATCAATATATGAATAACCCATCTGTATACTTAGCCCTTCTAATGGATAGAGAGAAGCAGTAATTTCACCCCCCTTTTCAACAAGAGTATCAACGTTTTGGAAGTTGCCAGAAGCAGGCGAAAATCTTATGAAATTATTTGTATACATATAATAAGTAGAAAGGTCCAATTTTATCCATTGTAGAAATTTCTGCCCAATACCTAACTCATAATCGTATAATTTCTCGGGTTTTAGATTACTATTTGAAATGGGAAAAAGATAAAGATCACTCATTGACGGTACCCTGAATCCCTTTCCTGCCTTTATTCTTAATCTTGTATCATTTAATTTTAGAACAACGCCTCCATCGTAAGAAAATTCACTCTTTGTGTCTGTATCATAGGTATACCTAAGCCCTGTAGAAATATTTATCACATCCGTCTTCTGCTCTGTATGGAGAAATCCTGCATATATATTTCTTTCCCACTCTCCGTGTGAAACCCAGTTCCCATATTGCTTTTGGTAATCAGTCCCTATAATTGTTTTATTCTGATTCAAAGAAAAAATCTTCGCTTGTAACGATACTCCAGTTATCCAATCCCTTGAATTCCAACCATCTGATAATATGTGATGCCCGAATGTTCTATAGAATTTAATTGAGGATGTCAACCCCTTCATCCTTCCTGAAATAGAGAAGTCAAGGGATCCTCTCCTATATATCTGCCATTCATTTGATGGTATTGTTTCTCCGACCTTAGCAGGCACTTCTTTATATGCATTTGTATATTTATAGTATCCTTTTATGTTCAATATTTTGTTTGGCTCAAATAAGAAATTGCCCTGGTAATCCTCATTACTTGAGGAAGAATTTTCAAGATATCCATCAGAACTATTCTTTTGAACCGTTCCCTGCATTCTTAACATTGGAATTTTACTACCGATAGTACCGATCAAATTATATGTATTATTGCTCCCATAATCTGAAGATATCTGAACCTCAGTCTTATCAGGTGGTTTATGCGTCAGAATATTTACAACCCCTCCCATTGCACCGGAACCATAAAGGGAAGAAAGCGGCCCCTTTACCACTTCAATCCTTTTTACATTATGTAAGGGTAGTGTATGGGTTATAGCACAATTAAAAATAGACATCTTCTCAGGCCTACCATCTACAAGAACTGCCAGTCTCCTACCATTTGCCCCTATACCTCTGATAACGATATCGGACCTTCCGAAATTTCCAGTTTTCATAATCGTTATCCCCGGGATGTTGGATAGAAGGTCAGGGGCAACAAAGGCATTCATAAGTTTGATATCTTTTTCTGTGATAAGTGAAATAGACGAAGAAAGATCAGAGACCTTCTCTTTCGTTTTTGTTGCAGTTACAACGACCTCTGGCAATACATACCCGGTGAGAATGGTCTTATTATCATTTGATCTTTTTGGATTTACTGTATTGTCAGCAGAAATAACACTAAACCAACCCAGGAACAATAATACAATCATTTTGCCTCCTGTGTTACGTTTTTCGAAAAAGTAATACCTATCTACAATTTGTCAAGAGAAAAATCCCACTTGCTCTATCTAAATCTGTATTAATGAGATATAAAAAGTAAAAAGATTTAATGGCTGTTAAGGATATCAAAAATACTTATTCACAGATCTTTACAGGTAAAATTCTCGAGGTGAAAAACATCTCAAAGTACAGAAGAACGATCCATTATGATACCCAAAAATATTGAAAATAAAACCATAAAAAATGTCATAAGAACTACAAAAGCCCATCCAAAATAATAAATCATAACAGGTAAAATTGGGATTTTTACAGCTCTACTATACAGAAATACTGCGATAAGGCCTTCACTCATCCCTTTCTCCCTCAAGTCACTCAGCATTGGATACCAAAGATATATTGAACCCATTGAGATTATACCTGCAACCAAGGAAATAATCCATCCTCTTATGCCTGAACCTCTCCCAAGATATTTTATTATTGTTTTTGGTTTTAAAAATAGGTTGGTGATAAATATAAAAAAGAAAACGATAAGTAATATATAGAATAATTTCAAAAAGATATGGCTAAAATATCGCAGCGAATGAAAAAAGAGCTGCTTATTGACGTAGTATATAACAATATATATAAGCATAGTTATTATGAATAATATTATGCTACCGATCTTTTTGGTTTTCATATAATCCTCAAACAGAACACTACAAAAAGAGATATCACTATGGCAAAAATAAAAGAAAGGAAATTCCTCAAAAAACAGAATTTTTTACCTAAATAGTAACACTCTGCGGGTAATTGAATTAAACCTACTGTTACCCAGGATAAAATAAATGAGGTTACTGCTATTAAGCTTATACCCGCTTTCAACAGTTCCCCACCGATAATATAACTTGTAACAGGTTGACCTGCAGAAACACTTCCCAATATTGCTCCAATGACACTATCCAAAGCGGCATTCTTTGTAAAAATTTTCGCATATAACGACTTAGGAACAGCGGTTATAAAAAGGCTAACTAAAAGTAGAATAGATAAGAGAAGTGGAAGCATCTCAAGAAATGAAAAAAAAGTCTTCTTTGCAGCACCGATCACTTTATTCTTTTCCATTAATCTCCAGCTCTTCTGCTACATATTTTTTGATTCTTTCTGCAAATAGGATTTTGCCTGCTGATTTTAATTTTTTATTTATGACGAGTCCCGGCGTTGGGACAAGCCCATACCTTGCAATTTCCTCGGGGTCTGTTATGTGTTCGACATTTGCTGCAACCCCCATTTCCCCCAATGCCTTCAGTGTTTCTTCCATTAATTTATCGCACTGATAGCACCCTGGACCAAGTATTTTAACACAGAATCCCTCTTCTACATCCTCCTCAACGGCTTCACCCCGGAAAAGTCTGTATTCCCTGTATAATGCCTTCTTATATTTAGTGGATGCAGAAGAGGGTATGTAATTTTTTTGAGAAATCAAAGCGAGCAGCCTTTCCTTAATTTTCTCTTCATCCTTTAGATGCTCTTTGTCTATCGTTTTAAATGCTCCCTTCAACCCAATAATGCCTACTGAGCTATTGCCCACCCTTATTGTTTTAAAATCATCTTCCATATAAGTCTCTATAAAAACAAGCTTTCAAGTTTTTCTTGTTTATAGATGCAATCATTTTTTGAGATTGAAACAACCTATTAATTAAGAAGGCCTGCATTATTTATCTATTTATTCTCTACGTGTCTCAATCTCTCATTCAAGTCAGCAATTACCTCTCTTAAATGGCTAACTTCTTTTTTAAGTCTATCGATCTCTTCACTCCCCTTCTCCGTATGTTTATGCTCTGTTTCAGCAGGAACGGCAGAAACCCTAACTGGCCCCTGTATAATCTGTTCAACTATGTCCTTTATCCTTCCGTAGCCACCAACCACTGGTCTTACACCCAGTTGAGAAAACCACTCCTGTGCCCTGGGTCCCATCCCCCCTGCGACGATCATCTCTGCTCCTTTACTATGTATGTATTCGGGAACAACACCAGGTTCATGAGAATCTGCATAGGGATTATTCTCAACCGTCACATTTTTAATATCATTATCCACAACCTCAACAAAAGTAAAATAAGGGCATCTGCCAAAATGGTAGGCAAGAATGCCATCAATTCCCCTATTGTCATCTGATGCAAATGCAATAATCATATTAATCCTCCTTTTTTAAAGACTCGTTAATCTCTTTTTTTCCTCAACGATTTTTCTGGCTGCGTCAAGAAGACCCATAACATCATCTGATAGCAATCTGTAATACACCTCTACCCCTTCTTTTCTACCAACAATAAGACCAGCTGAATGCAACATAGAAAGATGGCGAGATACTACAGATGGATGTAAAGAAAGGAAAGATGCAATCTCAGACACGCTTTGTTCACCATATTTCAGCATTTCGATAATCTTGATTCTATGTTCACAAGAAAGCGCTTTAAAGACTATTGTCCTAGGATCTCCAAAACTAAATTGCCATTTCTTCATATTTGCATAATTACGCATATATACATATATAGTATATTTTTTTTATTTGTCAAGGCCTGAGATGGTAACCATTTCTCTATACCATTCCTACGCAAAATGTCATATTTTATAAAGGCTCATTTTTCTTCTTATGGCGTTTAAATGTTGCCATCCTGAGGAACGCAGCGACGTGAGAACCTCGCCTTTCGTT
>CAZQRW010000042.1:0-18183 GCA_964596115.1 uncultured bacterium | reverse complement strand
TATAAACATAGAAAATGACTAAATTTTCAAATTTTCAACCCCCGTCCCCAAGGAGCACTTTTCATCCTTTTCACTCCTTATTTTTTGTTTATAGTCTCCTTTTAAAAAAAAATTCAAGACTACGTAGTCTTGAATTTTTAATATCTTTGACAACTGAATGGGCATACATTCTGGAATAATATAATTTGGACAAGCCTCTCGGTCTATTAGTACGGCTCGGCTTAATCGGTTACCCGACTTCCACCTACCGCCTATCAACCTCCTGATCTCGAAGGGACCTTAGTCTCAAAGCCGAAGCCTCGAGACGAGAGACCTAATCTTGGGGTGGGCTTCCCACTTAGATGCTTTCAGCGGTTATCCCATCCGAACGTAGCTACCCTGCTGTGCCACTGGCGTGACAACAGGTACACCAGAGGTTCGTCCATCCCGGTCCTCTCGTACTAGGGATAGCTCCCCTCAAGTCTCTTGCGCCCGTGGAGGATTAAGTCCGAACTGTCTCACGCATGTTATTCCACCATTACTGGTGGCATGGACTATACCTTCATCCTCTGATTGCCACAGAGGCGGTTGGCGTATTAGCCATCTTATTACAAAAGATGACTCTCATCCTTTACGGAATCAGTCTCTACAGGGGCAAGGTAGTTATGCACTTCCAGAAACCTTTTAACATCTTGAGAAGTAATTTTGCGTTTCTTTGAATAATTGAGTTCTCCGAAATAATCAACCATTCTGCATACCTTCAAGAAGTCTTCCGGGCATTTTACAGTGTTTAGTTCATCAATGATTTTAATACCCAGATTTACCTGTCTTTGTTTAAGTCGAACATAAGGTTTCAACAATATCGGAATTTCTTTAACCTTAGCTAATTCAACAATCGTATAATCGCTGATCCCTGTTGGACGATGACGAATATATCCACATTTAAAAACGGATTTTAACCACTCAAAATTTCTATGTGTTCTTTCTTTTAACAAAAAGCGATAGAACTTCTCACCTAACCATAAACATAGTCCTTTCTTCTAACCAACTGAAAGAAAATACTGCCATCGCCGTCAAGAAAACCAGCAATATAGGCAATGATTGTTGAATTCATATAACTACCTGCCTTCCCTCGGTATTGCCCCTTCTCTGTTCGGAAAGAGAAGTAGGGTTTCACCGATATGAGCCAACTTTATTTTTCCAGAGATTACTCTCTGGCAACGCAGTGTTGTCTACGTTCTGAACCCAGCTCGCGTGCCGCTTTAATGGGCGAACAGACCAACCCTTGGGACCTTCTCCAGCCCCAGGATGCGACGAGCCGACATCGAGGTGCCAAACCTCCCCGTCGATGTGGACTCTTGGGGGAGATAAGCCTGTTATCCCCGGAGTACCTTTTATCCGTTGAGCGACGGCCCTTCCACTCGGAACCGCCGGATCACTAGGCCCGCCTTTCGGCTCTGCTCGGGATGTCTCCCTCACAGTCAGGCTCCCTTCTACCCTTGTGCTCTACAGCCGGTTACCGTCCGGCTTGAGGGAACCTTTGGACGCCTCCGTTACATTTTAGGCATTTGTGTTAGCCTGGCTAAAAAATTCTATATATTCAGCCAGACCCCAAATTTTTTGGGCTTCCAGTCGCCTGGAAGATCAGACTATATCACCATCCCATAAGGGATGTCCGGCGTATAGTCGTTGAGGGGGAATAAATCCTTCCCTGCTGATAATCCGCACTGGTGATTTTTTACTTATTACTATAAGTATCACCAGATCCTAACCCCTTCGCAGGTTTTAGAGGCAAAAACCTGTTAGAGGACGGACTTCCCAGCATATAGCCAGATTTGCCCCTGATGTTTCCATCAGGGCGCCCCACTATTTGAGGCTACCGCCCCAGTAAAACTGCCCACCAGGCAATGTCCCTCTGGCTACACACCAGAGGTTAGAGCTCCAACAAGACAAGGGTGGTATTTCACCATTGGCTCCCCCGCCCCTGACGAGACGGGTTCATAGCCTCCCACCTATCCTACACATGCCTTGTCAAAACCCAATACCAGGTTGCAGTAAAGGTTCACGGGGTCTTTTCGTCCTTCCACGGGTACGCGGTATCTTCACCGCGACTCCAATTTCACCGAGCCCCTCGTTGAGACAATGTCTAAGTCGTTACGCCATTCGTGCAGGTCGGAACTTACCCGACAAGGAATTTCGCTCACCATTTTCCTGATATTTCTACCAGGGGTGGACTATATCTTTATCCAGTTAAAGATTATCATAAATCTCTTTCAGTTTCGTGTGGTTTCCTGTATTCATATCCATTGCTATTTTTACTATATCTTTCAGTCCTTCATTTGTAAGATGTTTTTCTTTCTCCATTTTTCTAACAATCTTAGCGAATTTTCGGAAATCAATGTTCTTTTTCGTCTTCAGAGGATGCTTCTGAAAAAATTCAACAATCTTCTTAAGGCACTCCAATTTCCCTATCCTAAATTCATATTTATCGTCGTGATTTCGCCTTACAACACCGCACCTGAAAAATCGCTTTATTGCATAAAGAACTTGGATATCTCTTTTATGTTGAACTACTCTGAATTCTGGAAGAACCTGGAATTTAGCAGCCATTTCTGGATGTTTGTTAATTTCCACATAGAAACATCCTTCTCCGTCAACAAATCCAACTACCCAATCTGCTGATAGTTCCATTAAACCTCCTTAACAGGATATTTGGCGTATAGTCTCTGAGAATCTCCATAATTTAAATGGATTTTCTGCGGATTGCCCAATCTCTTTCATTCTTACCGGAATTTATCCTGGTAGAAAGAGCTCTCAGGGGTTCCCCGCATACAGCCAAATATTACCCTCAATGTTACCATTGAGGCAGGCAGCAACTTCCGTTCTACCTTAGGACCGTTCTAATATGTTCCCAGAAAAATCTATTCTGGTAGGTTTTTCAACCTCTCTATATCGCTATAGAGTTCGGACCATCTCATTACCCGAAGAACCGACGGCATACGGTTATGTTCTTCGTGGTATCTGGCGTATGGCCTCTGAGGATACTTTTAGAGGCTTTTAATACTTTTTTAATGGAACCCTTTTTATTCTCGGATCCATCAAGCCTCCTTGTAAGTCTTTCCTGCTGATTATCCGCACCAGAAGCATTGTTACTGTATTCCAAATACAGTAGCCCTGGATACTCCGGATTTTCCAGCAAATAGCCAGATTTTTTTTCGTAACTACAACGGTTATTATAGTTACGGCCGCCGTTTACCGGGGCTTCAGTTCAGAGCTTCACCAGAGTGAATCCGGCTAACTCCTCCCCTTAACCTTCCGGCACCGGGCAGGCGTCAGGCCCTATACTTTGTCTTACGACTTCGCAGAGCCCTGTGTTTTTGATAAACAGTCGCCAAGACCTCTTAACTGCGACCCACTTCGGCTAAGACAGCAAGTGTCTTCACCTGATGTGGGCACCCCATCTCCCAAAGTTACGGGGTCAATTTGTCGAGTTCCTTAACGAGGGGTAACTCGCGCGCCTAAGGATTCTCTCCTCACCTACCTGTGTCGGTTTGCGGTACGGTCACCAGATAAACTCCCTACGAGGCTTTTCTTGGCAGTATGGGATCAGCCAGTTCCGGCCTTACGGCCACCCCATCGCCTCTCAGAGTTGGGCACGAAGCCCAGGAAGGTGGATTTACCTGCCTTCCCCTCCTACAGGCTTAGACCAGGACAACCAGCGCCTGGCATGGCCTACCCTTCTGCGTCCCCCCTTAGGTAATAACGCTTATCGGGTGGTACGGAAATATTAATCCGTTTCCCATCGGCTACGCCTTTCGGCCTCACCTTAGGGTCCGACTAACCCTGGGTGGACGAACCTTCCCCAGGAAACCTTAGGCTTTCGGCGTCAGGTATTCTCAACCTGATTATCGCTACTTATGCCGGCATGCTCACTTCTGTAAGCTCTGCGGCTCTTCGCAGATACCGCTTCAACGCTAACAGAACGCTCCCCTACCAATCTGCTTAATGATAAATCATTAAGTAGATTCCGCAGCTTCGGTAACAGGCTTGAGCCCCCTTTCATTTTCGGCGCAGGCTCGCTCGACCAGTGAGCTTTTACGCACTCTTTAAATGAATGGCTGCTTCTGAGCCAACATCCTGGCTGTCTTAGCAACCCCACATCCTTTAACACTTAGCCTGTATTTGGGGACCTTAGCTGACGGTCTGGGTTGTTTCCCTCTCGGCAATGGAGCTTATCCCCCACTGCCTCACTCCTGAACTTTGAGTAATGGCATTCGGAGTTTAGTTGGGGTTGGTGACGGGTTAGGTCCCTAGCCCATCTAGTGCTCTACCACCATTACTGACCATTCAAGGCTGACCCTAAAGCCATTTCGGGGAGAACCAGCTATCACTGAGTTTGATTAGCCTTTCACTCCGATCCACAGCTCATCCGATACCATTTTACCGGTAACCGGTTCGGACCTCCATCCAGTTTTACCCGGACTTCATCCTGGCCATGGATAGATCACTCAGCTTCGGGTCTACTCCATGCAACTAATCGCCCTATTCAGACTCGCTTTCGCTACGGCTACCCGACAAAGTCGGTTAACCTCGCAACATAGAGTAACTCGCCGGCCCATTATACAAAAGGTACGCCGTCAGGCCTGAGAAGAAGATCTTACGACCCTCAAATCAGGACCCTCCGACTGCTTGTAGGCAAACGGTTTCAGGTACTTTTCACTCCCCGCCAGGGGTTCTTTTCACCGTTCCCTCACGGTACTATTTTACTATCGGTCAGGAGCTAGTATTTAGCCTTAGGTGGTGGTCCACCCAGATTCCCTCAAAGTTCCACGGGCTCCGAGGTACTCGGGAGAATGTTCCAGGGAGGTTCCTCACTTTTTATCTACAAGACTATCACTTTCTATGGTTGGCCTTTCCAGACCATTCGATTAAGTGGGAACTTTGTAACTCCCCGAGCCTTCTGCACTTGGCTCTGAACAAATCCCACTACTCCCCTGCTGCAACGGGTGCAGCCTTTAACACAACAGGGGTTTAGGCTCTTCCCTTTTCGCTCACCACTACTCTGGGAATCGCTATCGCTTTCTCTTCCTCCGGTTACTGAGATGTTTCACTTCACCGGGTTCGCCCCCTGATTACTCAGGGTAATGGAGTATTACCTCCATTGGGTTTCCCCATTCGGGAATCCCCGGATCTAAGCCTGCTTGACGGCTCCCCGAGGCTTATCGCAGCCAGCCACGCCCTTCATCGCCTGCTCCTACCAAGGCATCCACCGTTTGCCCTTAGTAGCTTGTCCAAAATTTATACCCATTCAGTTGTCAAAGATCTAGTGCAATTTAGTTGCATATATAAAATATGATTGAACCTTGTTTTGTCAAGAGCCTTAAGGTAAAATTTTGAATAAAAATTGGGGGGGCATTTGCCCCCCAAAAAGGGAATTTTATAACGACAAAAAATTCATTTTGATGTAATATTACCAGAAGTATCCCATGCCACGTGCAATACTTTTACACCGTTTTCATAAAAATCTGCATACCCGGATTTGTCATCGTTTGCATGAATGATTATTCTATAATTAACAGTAATACTAGTCGCATGAATGGTTATGTCTATATAGTTAGATCCAGTAGTCCATGTAAACCAGATTAGCGGATCCGCTGTAAGGTCACCATTTCTAAATTTAATGAAGCCACCTGTGCCATCATCATTCCATTCGAAAGAGGCATAAACAGTATCAGACTCCCAATATTTCCAATATGCATAAGTCCCGTCCATTTTAACATAGCCATTATATATCTTCTCATCGTTAATATAGATTTCCCAGGTATATCCCTCTGATCCTTCTGTGCATACTATTCTTACGCTGCCCTGAGCTGATGACCAGGTCCATGTCCAGGTTCCATTTGCATAATTATATTCACCCATCTCATTACGCAGGTTTTCAAGTGCAGACCCAAAATTATAGGTTCCATCGGCAAAACCATTTACAACGTTGATCATATTTGACAACGTAGAAAGCATTATGGTTGTATCCTGCTTGGTAGTATTAGGACCGCTTATCTCTTTAAGCGATGTTGGGTTCACCTGCAGTGTGGGGGGCTCAGGTGCACTCTTTGAGCATGAGACAACTCCAAATACAAGAAAACCAAGAATGAAGAAAACCATAAAACGCTTCATACTACACCTCCCTTTGTTTATTTTTATAATTTTTCTTCCTGCTGTAATTTCGGTGTAGGCGGGAATGTGTAGTCACAGAATGGGCACTTGTATGGATAATCACCTGTCTCCATATAAAATACGTGCTCACATTCAGGACAGATAAATTTCTTTATTTTAGCAGGTTTTTTACATTCCCCTAATTCTGTCATAGTCATTCGGCACACAGGACAAGATGGTTCACCCTCCTCTTCCAGGTAAATTAGTGTGCCACATCCCTTACACTCGTATTTAATCATTGGTATATCATAACCTATAAAGAAATATTGTCAAGCAGACGATTTGCCTCATTAAAAATCAACATGAAATATAATACGTTGCCTCATTTAAAAACCAACACGAAAATAGTAAAATATATCCCCAGAAAAGGAGGTATAAGAAAGTGAAAAAGGAATAATGGAAGAACACCCTCCCTTAATCCCTCCCATCAAGGGAGGGAAACTCCCTCTCCCCCTCAACGGGGGAGATTAAGTGGGGGTGAAGGAAAGACGAAGAATGAAGAAGGGAGAATGGAGAATGGAGAACAAAATTCCTCTCCATCTCTCCCCCTCGAAAGAAAAAAAATAACCTCCTCTCCCTTCAAGGGAGAGGACAGAGGTGAGGGTGAAGGAAAGGGAAAATTCCTCTCTATATAAGAAAGAAAGGTATAAGAATGGATACAGAAAAGAGACTTGCAAAAAGACTTGATTTCCTACGAAAATCAATATATATTTCATGTGGAAATATAAATGAAGCAATGAATACCCTTTCGTGTAGATCCTTATATGAGGCAATAAGGTAGATTTGTGCTTTTTGACCCTCAGAATCTCTCTTTACTCTCCCTCTATACTCATCAGGAGTATACTATCACCCTCAAGTATTTCAACATCAGTAGATCCACATCGTGGACAGATAAAGAGAAGTCCCTCAGGCCTAAATTCGCTATTGCACTTTTTACACCTACAGAGGATTTCTTCTCTCTCAACCAAAAGCTCGGCATCCTTTACGATATCCTCTTCCTTTTTCATAATATCAAAGAAAAATTTTAATGCATCATCAACAACTGCCCTCATAACACCCGCTTTAACAAAAACTTTCTTGACGGAGCCTATTTTATTCTCCAGAGCGTATTTTTTTGTTTCATCTATTATACTTGCTGCTATAGAGCCTTCATGCATTAGCAGATTCTTGGCAGTGATTCTCCTGATGGCATATCTATAATTCTCGTTGTACCTGCCACTGTCCTCTCAACGACCCTGCCCTTAATTTGATCTGTCACCTTACCAATAATAGAGGCATCCCTTCCAAGTGGATGCATATGGAGGGTTTTAAGTGTTTCCTCCACCCTATCCCCCTCTACAAATATTACCATTTTCCCTTCATTGGCCATTGTAATAGGGTCTATTCCCAACATTTCACATATACCCTTTACGTCCTCTCTAATTGGTATTTTATCCTCAAATATTTCTATCCCCCAATCTTTTCTTACTATCTCATTTAACACAGCTGCCAATCCACCCCTTGTTGGATCTCTCATAAATTTTATATCCTCACTTAAGATTGACTTTAACAAACCATACAAAGGGGCACAGTCACTCTTGAGCCCGCTTTCAATTTCAAATTGATTTCTCGAAAGTAGTATCGATGCACCATGATCCCCAACAGTACCTGTAATAATGATTTTATTACCTGGCTTAATTCTTTCTAAACCGAGTTCAAGGGTTTTTTTACCAAATCCAGTTGTATTTATGTAAATCCCATCACCCTTCCCCTTCTCAACAACCTTGGTATCACCTGTAACAATCTTAACTGGCACTGCTTTTGCTTCATTACTCATCGAATCAACTATTTTTTTTAAATCTTCTAATGGGAAACCCTCTTCTATAATAAATCCTGCAGAAAGAAAAAGTGGGGTCCCACCCATCGCAACAATATCGTTAACTGTTCCGGAAATGGATAACTTTCCAATATCGCCCCCAGGAAAAAAGAGAGGATTAACGACAAAACTATCAGTAGTAATAATCATATCACCGATTACAGCTCCATCATCTAATTCATTAAGTTCTTCATTTGAAAATTTCTCCAAAAAAATATGTCTAATTAAATCTTGTGTTTTCTTACCCCCTCCACCATGGGAGAGTAAAATTTTATCATCCATATTTATAATAGGCACTACAGCTACCCTCACTTGAAACCATACAAGGGCCTATAGGGTTATCAGGTGTACACGGATCCCCAAATAAAGGGCAATCCGAAGGATTAATCTTTCCTTTAAGAACATCTCCACATCTGCATCCAGGATGTTCAAATGGATCAGGTATATCTATCTTAACCGCATTTCTGATATCAAATGACTTAAATTCATCTTTCAAACCCAATCCACTATGCTCTATTTCACCAAGACCTCTCCATTCTGAATTGATGGGCTCAAATACCCTTTCGATATACACCTTTGCATAGGGATTTCCATCTCTTTTTACCGACCTCTGGTAAACATTCTCGACTTTGGGAGATTCGGTCTTTATTTGATTTATCAATGAATTAAACGCAAGCATTATATCCGCTGGCTCAAATCCGCTAACAGCACAAGCCACTCCAAAATCTCGTGGTATAAACTCGTATTCCCTAAAACCAGTAATTGTAGTAACATGGCCGGGCAATAAAAATCCATCAATCTTTATATCTCTATCTTTTAATAGGCTTCTCATTGCATTTGGCATTGTTTTATTGCCCGGTAAAATAAAAAAATTCCTTATATTTCTTTTCCTCGCTTCTGCCACTGTTGCTGCAATCGTTGGGGCAGTTGTTTCAAAACCAACAGCAAGAAAAATAACTTTTTTTTCTGTTTCCTCTGCTATCTTTAGACTATCAAGGGGAGAATAAACAACTTTAATATCTGCTCCCTCAGCTTTTTCTTTTTCAAGGGAACTCCTTGAGCCAGGTACACGCACCATATCACCAAACGTTACTATGGTTATATCCTCCATCTTAGAAAGTTCTATTGCCTCATCAATATACCTATTTGGGGTAACGCATACAGGGCACCCAGGGCCAGAAATATGTTTTACATTCTCAGGGAGTAGTTTATGGAGTCCAAATCGGTGGATTGATACAGTATGAGTTCCGCATACTTCCATTAAATTAATGCTCTTACTAACCTTTATTAGGCTTATCTTTCTCCCCCAATCCCTTAGTATCTCAGCATCCCTGAATTCGTCAATATATTTCAAATGTAATTGACCTCTTTTAACATTTTTAATGTTTCCTCTGCCTCTTCTTCATCGAGTTTCTGAATAGCAAATCCTGCATGGACTATTACATAATCTCCGACTTCAACCTCTGGCATCAATTTTAAGGAAATCTCCCTTTTGCTGCCCCCAAGGTCACAGAATGCCTTCTCACCATCCTTTTCGATAACCTTCATCGGTATACCAAGACACATATTACTTTCCTCCTTTGTTTATAAAATATCCCATTACCGCCTGGCCTAGAGAAAGTCCACCATCGTTCGTTGGAATATTCCTATGAATTAATACATTATATCCTTTGTTCTCCAATCTTTCAAGTGTAAGCTTCATAAGCAACAAATTCTGAAAGACCCCTCCCCCCAGTGCAACGGTTTTTATCCCTGTTTTCTTCGAAATACTGCTTACAATCCGATAGACTATCTCGGAAATGCTCCTATGAAAACGGTATGAAATAACGCTGGCCTGCTCCTTCTTTTTTATATCATTAGATATGCCTATAATTAAATCCTTTATATCCAGATTGTTGCCATCATAGTAAAAATTATACATTCCATCTGTTTCGTGTGCTATGCTTTCCAATTTCATAGCTGCCTCTCCTTCAAATGTATTATCACTACAAACCCCCACCAATGCAGAAATTCCTTCAAAGAGTCTACCCATACTTGAAGTAAGTGGAGAATTTATACTATTTTTTATCATCTGGAGGATAAACTGGTTATTTCTCTTCTCAAGATGGATAGGGAGAGAAAAATTATCACCAAAAGCATAATACAATAAGGAAATGGCATACCTCCAGGGTTCAATAACAGCCATATCACCTCCAGGAAGTGGAATGTATGGAAGATGAGCAACCCTTTCAATATTTTCTAATGAACCCACAAAGAATTCTCCTCCCCAGATATTCCCATCCTCACCATAACCTGTGCCATCAAAGATGACGCCAATGGCATCTCCACCATAAAAATTATCAGCAAGTGTAGAAGCAAAATGAGCCTTATGATGTTGAACCTTGATAAGTTTAACCCCTTGCATTTTTTCAGCCATTGAAACTGAATGATATCCAGGGTGAAGGTCAGAAACAATTATCTCAGGCCTTATATCAAAAATGTGTTTAAAATGTTCAAGGTTTTCTTTATATGCTTCTTCTGTCTTCAATAATCCCATATCACCTATATACTGGCTTAAAAAGGCATAATTTCTCTTTATCAGGCAAAATGTGTTCTTTAGGTCACCCCCTATGCCCAATATATCGATGTCTGATTTAAAGGGTAATTCGATTGGGTCAGGCACAAATCCCCTTGATCTCCTTATGGGATATACCTCTCCATTAAGTGTAGAAATAACAGAATCATCCGCCCTAATGTATATTTTCCTGTTGTGAGTAAGAAGGTAGTCGTAGAGATCACTATGCTGTCCGACGTTTTCATCATTATATTCAATTGGCTCATCAGCAATATTAAAACTTGTCATTACAAGGGGTAAATCTACTTCTTTAATAAGAAGATGATGAATAGGTGTATATGGTAGCATAAAACCGAGACGGGATTGTCCAGGTGCCACAAAATCTGAAATTGTCGAATCCTCTCTTTTTTTCATAAGCACAATGGGTGCAGCTGGTAACCTCAATACCCTCTCCTCATCAGCTAAAACCTCACATTCTTTTTTAATCATTTCAATGGACGCCATCATTCCGAACGGTTTATTACCCCTCTTCTTTGTGCTTCTCAACCTTTTTACAGCTTCGTTATTTTTTGCATTGCAGGCAAGATGATAACCCCCCAGGCCTTTTATGCCAACAATGTAACCCTCTCTTATGAATTTTGCCGCCATACGTATAGGCTCACCCTCTATATTTTCCATCTTATTATTTAGTAGTATGAGTGTGGGTCCACAATCAAAACAACAATTTGGCTGTGCGTGGAATCTTCTCGATTCAGGATTGCTGTATTCTGCTTTACATATATCACACATCTCAAATTCATTCATTGTGGTATTCCTTCTATCATAAGGTACATCGAAGGTTATTGTAAACCTTGGGCCACAATTTGTGCAATTTATAAAGGGAAATTTATATCTCCTATCATCTGGATTAAATAACTCCTCTAAACATCTATCGCATGTTGCAATATCAGGTGAAACAAATGTAAACTTTTCATGCTTGCCCTGACTGAAATCAATAAAAAAATCTATGAAATTCTTGAATTCAGTTTTCTTAATCTCTATATCGACAATATTTGATGGGGTTGGTTTTTCTCCTTCAATACTCTCTATGAAATTATTTATTTTGCCGTTCTCTCCCTCAATATGTATATATACGCCAGTGGTTTCATTCCTGACAAATCCTTTGAGCCCATATCTTCTGGCTATTCTATAAACAAATGGCCTAAAACCTACTCCTTGTACCTTTCCCCTGATATAAATATCCTTTGCTTCCATTACAGGAAAGATAATAAAAAAACTTGTGTAGTCAATACATCCCTGTGAGGATCAATCATTCAAATTTAGAAATTAAAGAGAAACCCTCCTTATATGGAATAGAGGCCTGACTTTTTGGAGATTACCTCCACTTTTTAACTTATTTTTGTAAATTGAAATTGAAGGCGTTAAAAGTTTTCAAAATTGTAATTTTGAGAAAGTAAACGCCTGCTTCCAGAATTACTGAAGTAAGCCTGCAATAAAAATTAGAATTGAACCTTATATTCCTCCTTTTTCAGGCCGAATTTTTTGAGCGAGACTTTCCATACAGCAATCTATACATTCCTCATAAATATCTCCAAGGGTTTCAAATTTTTCCCTGTAGCATTGGATTTTTTCTTCACTTTCTCTTCCATTGGCAAGTTCGATTAACTCCTGCACATTTTTTAACACATCTCCCATTGACCTCAAAACTTTTATCTTTATTGCAAAAAGCTCATCCATAATAATCCCCCGAATATATAACATTAGATATTTCATTAACTGCTATTTCCTTGAATTTCCTCGCCATTGCTCTATTCCTACAATCTGGGCAAAGATTCATAAGTTCTTCGGGAATGTCAATACCTTCTTCTTTCATCAGTTTTTCAATCTGTGGTGAAGTCGCAAACATCTTCCCACATTCAACACATTTTCTTAGGGGAAGCTCTACATCCACAGTTTCAACCTGGTCGATAAATTCTTTTAATTCAAACCCCTTCTTTATTTTCACAGCCTCTTCAGGACAAATCTCTTCACAGGTTGAACAAGTTATACAACTCCAGTGATAATGGCTGAGAACCCGCTTCCCATCCACATCATTTAGATGAATGACATTTTCTGGACAGTTTCTGTAACATGCACCGCATCCAACACATCTTTCAGAGTCAAATTCTGGCTGTCCAAAACCAGGTATAACCTCCTCTTCTCCCGCAAAAAAAGGCTGGGGTTCTTTTTTTAGACCATTAAAAATCGCTGTAAGTTCTAAAAGTAGCTGTTCTCTCTTATGTATCCCCATATAGGGACTTACTTTCCCTTTAACGGGGTTGGGCCCAAGTTTCTTTATTCTCTCCGTAAATTCCCAGATAATATCATGGAATCTATTTGCTTCTCCTGCTGAAACAAAATACATTTCAAATCTTTTGTCCATCCCTGTCTGTTTCAGCATCTCCTTCAGAAACTTAACTCTTTGTTCTGCTTTCAGGTTTCCACTGATGTAGTGACAATCGCCTGGATGACATCCTGCAACGATTATACCATCCGCTCCACTCGCAAGTGCATGCAAAATAAAAAGAGGGTCTACACGACCAGTGCACATTACCCTTATTATTCTGAAGTATGGCGGCATCTCTAATCTTGAAACACCAGCCATATCAGCACCCGCATATGCACACCAGTTACAGCAAAATGCAATGATACGGGGTTCAAAATTATTCCCTTCCATTATTTTTTCTCCACAGATTTGACAAACGGACCCGCATATACACCAAGTTTCTTTGCAACTTCAGAGAGTGGAATCCCTTCAGGAGAAAAGGGCAACCCAGTCTTTTCAAAGGGAACAGTAAGCCTTAATGAACCAAATTCTGTTGAAAACACACCAAGTCCAACAGTAAGGGGAACATCAATGATTTTCTTCCCCTTAAAAACATACTTCAAATTGTCCAGACCATCCTCACAAACAAGGGGAATAATAACTGTGGCAGAATCGAAAATCTCTCTTGTTGCAGTATCCATTGTTCTAAGACAAACGAGATCGAGCACACATGACATACCTATCAATTCTCTCCTTATTACATTAAAACCATCACTTGTAAGTTTGTCGGCAAGATTATTCATTGCCTCTCTCCCCCCAAAACCATCACAGAATTTTACACAATTATTACAACTCCATACAACTATTTTATCGTCTTTTTTTAGTTGTTTTTTCAAGTCTTCGTATGAAAACTTCCTTAACGAAACTATCATTTTCCCACCTCCATATTTAACACTCTTTTTTTCTGCAGTTTACCTGTTAATAATTCAAATTCATCCCCCTTTCGTTTATCATATTCTTTATATGTTTTCATCAATTTAAAAATCCCCTTCGAAGGGCTCACAACCATTATTCCAAGGGTTTTATTTGCTTTGATCACGGTGATATTCGGGAGTGCCTGTTTTATACTTATCCAGCCTGCCTCACATGTTAAGGCAATAACCTTTGTGATTCCTTTGCTTTTCCTTGCTCTTTCTGTATAATCCCTGATACAGGCAGCGGTAACAAGTATTTTGTCTGCTACTGTAAATCCATCTTTCCTCAATCTATTGGCAAGTTTATTCATCACCTCTATACCCCCTGTTCCGCAAAATCTGACGCAAGTATTACAGGAAATTAAAGAAATTATATCTTTCTTATCCAATTCTTTTTCTATTTCTTCGATCGGTCTTGCAATTGTAACTGCACCCATTTATTCCTCCTTTGAGGTTATTAATTCTCTTAGATACATTCCTGATTCAAGTATCAATCTCGCTGAATTTTTCCTTTTCTGCGATGCATATTCATCTATCTCCCCGTATTGCAACGCCAAAGTCGGACAATTCCTAACACAAACCGGCATCTCTCCCTCCTTAACTCTATCGTAGCAACTGTCACATTTTACTATTTTTTTGCCGTCTTCTGCTAACTTCGGAATACCAAATGGGCAAACAAGGACACAATTGCCACAACCTATACATATACCTTCGTCAAGTATAACCATCCCCATTTCATTAACCTTAATCGCTTCCACTGGACAAACTCTCATACAGGGGGCATTCTCACAATGAGCACATCGCAACTGCACAGGATAAACATCATCAATCCATAAAACATAATTTCTATTTATCCATCCATGCTCCTTTGAACACGCCTCAATACATTCTTCGCATCCAAGACACCTGTTCGGAATTAGATATACTTTCTTCATATATAAACCTCCTTTTTTATGATGTCTACAATTTTCATTCTCAAAAAAGGAGACTTTAATTCAAGGAACTACAAAATGAGGTGAGTTTCTATTTGAAACATGTTACAAAACGTAACTTTATCCCTTGACAGTTTTCTTCTTTGTCTTATTCTTTTAGTATAGAAATGAAAAGAAAAATCTTTGAATGTTTGCAGGAAGGAATTATAATTTTAAACCGCACAGATAGAATAATTGACCTGAACAAAGAGTCTGAAAAGATTACACGATACAAAAAAGAAGAACTTATAGGTCAGTCAATCGTGAAGATCCTTCCTGAATTTCCCAACATCCTTACTAATATAGGCGTTTATTCTCCTGTAAAATTATTAAAAAAAGACCATACAGAAACTGCCGTTTTCATTTCCTTAACAAAGCTGGATGTCAACAAAAAATCGTATGTCAAGATACTCAATTTTAAAGAGATGGAAAATTGTCTTGAATGCATTCGGTTGTACGAAAAGGAACACCAGAAATGTTCGGCAATATTTGAATCTGTCGCAGATGGAGTATTTACGGTGGATGACCAGTTGAAAATAACATCTTTTAATTCTTCCGCTGAAAAAATAACGGGTTACAACCGTAAAGAAGTAATTGGAAAAAAATGTTTTGAAATATTTAAAAATTCAAATTGCGAAGAGCTATGTAAACTTCAAAAAAACCTGAAAAAAGGCACCATGGTAAAAAATATAGAAGTGCTTATAAGGACAAAAAATAATATCTTACTTCCTGTTTCTATAAACACAGCCATTCTCCAGCTTAAGGGTTTTGGTAAAATAGGTTGTGTCATTTCCATGCGTGATATTTCCTCAATTAAGCGTCTAACTAAAGAAATCTCAGAAAAATACAGGTTCGGCAATTTCATTAGCAGATCTCGAGAGATGCAGTTAATCTACGGAAAATTAGAGTCCTTTGCTGATTCTAACCTGAATATCTTGATAGAGGGAGAAACAGGCACGGGCAAGGATCTTCTGGCACGGTCAATACATTTCAACTCCAGTAGAAAAAACAAACCATTTGTTAAAGTTACTTGTGCAGCCATTCCAGAAACCTTATTGGAATCCGAACTTTTCGGATATGAAAAAGGTGCTTTCACAGGAGCGGTAAGAGACAAACCTGGTCGATTTGAACTCGCAAATGGGGGAACTTTATTCCTGAATGAAGTTGGGGATATTCCAACCCATCTCCAGGTAAAACTCCTCAGAGCAATTGAGGAAGGGGAATTTGAACGGCTAGGGGGAAAATCATCTGTTAAGGTGGATGTAAGAATTATTGCTGCTACCAATAAGGATTTATATGAAGAAGTAGCAAAGGGAACTTTTAGAAAAGATCTCTTTTTCAGACTAAATATTGTAAATCTAAAAATCCCTCCATTGAGAAAAAGAAGGGAGGATATCCCAACACTTGTGGACCATTTTATTCAAATAAATAATAAAAAAATGGGAAAAGAGATTATAGGGATTTCCAACGAGGCATTACATATATTATACACCTATTCCTGGCCTGGTAATGTTAGAGAATTAGAAAATGTCATTGAGTATGTTTTTGCACAAAAAAAATTTGGTATTATTGAGAAAATGGACCTTCCAGACCACCTGAATAATAAATTCGGGCAATCTTCTTTAGGCTCTCTGAAAGAAAGCGAGAAAAAGTTACTTCTTGAAGCATTGAGGGTAACGCAAAATAATAAAAATGAAACAGCAAAAATACTCGGTATATCACGAACAACTTTATGGAGAAAATTGAAAAAATTAGACATCTATGTATGAATAGAAGACCAAAGGAACGGTTGGAGGGATAGGGGTTATAAATTGTGGCATCTTAATTATCCGGACGAGTCGTTTTTTTTGAAACCGAAATAAATGGAAAAGTGAGAAGAAATAGAATAGCTACTATAATAAGAGCAACTCCTACTCCAAATCTGTCGGCGAGTAGACCTATAACTGGGGCTAATATCGCCATTAGTATAGTTTTTATCTGAGACTCAACGCTTAATCCTGAAGCCATTGTTTTGTGAGAAATGTTGTCACTTATATATCCTACATTCATCGGTCTTCTTAAATTTTGAGTAATATAAAATAATATAAAAACAAGAACTGCTATGGAAGGCAGGTTGAAAGAGGCTGAAATCCCAGAAATTAACAATAATACTCCTCCTACAATGTATGTAAGATTTATTGCAAGTGTTAGAGACTTAATCTTATTTACAAACCTGCCTGCATTCCTCGATGCTAAACTTGTAAGAATATAAAGGAAGAAATATACTATACCTACAACAACAGCAATCCTCTGTTTTTTTGCAAGATAAAGGAAAATTGGTAGTGCCAATGCCTGCGCCTTCAATATGGGCTGGAGGTAATCTTTGGAAGATTTAAAAAATCCGTCAAAAACAGAGGAATTGAAAATAGCTTTCATAGCCTCTCTATTTATAAACATCCCTTTAAATTCAACCAGGGTTGCACCGAACCTTCTTTTTATATTTCCTCCCCATTTCCCTTTAAGTTTCAGGATCTCTCCATCAAGATATTTTGGGTAAGTAAACATAAGAAGAAGTCCAAACACATAAGGAATCATTGACATAAGGAATACAGGTCGATAACTATTAGCACTGAATACAATAGCAATCGCGATCAGGGAAGATATGGCAGAACCAAATTGGGATACTGATCGGGTATGACCATAATACTCTACCTTCCAATCCTCCCACCCCTTTATTCTTAGATACTCAAGTATCATTGCCTTGTGCGTTCCACTTCTAAATGCCTCTCCTGCTGCAAAGAGTATCATTGCAAATGCGTAAATATAAAAATGATTAAAGAAGTAAAATAGACAAAAAGATATTAAATAAGCAGAAAAAGCTGAAATCATTGATTTTCTCCTGCCATATGAATCAGCAATTACACCGGTAGGGATTTCAAGAATATTTGTTGCTATTTCCCTTAAAGAAAATAAAGTGCCAATACTGAGAAAAGACATACCCATTTCTCTAAAAAAAAGGATTATAAAAGGATCAAAAAACCTTTGGTTTTTGAGAAATCCATATAAGCAAAATTTAAAATACATTTTATCTTTGGGAAAAGCCATATCTAACTATATTGTCCACAAAATAAATTTCAAGTAATTATTTTTTATATCGATTTTATAATTTTATCCGCAACATAAAATAAAAAAGGGATCTATACGTTTCAATAAAAAATCGGGAGAAAAGAATACTAAAATTCCGAAAAGATACACAATTTGTATCAGATATATCTATACTTTTGCCCCTGCCTTTAGCTTTTCGAGGAATTTTTTCGGTTTTACTCTATTCAGGGAGAAACCCAATTCTTCAG
>CAZQRW010000041.1:0-18555 GCA_964596115.1 uncultured bacterium | reverse complement strand
CACGTTCTTTCCTCAATGTTGCCATTATGAGTTCGGCTCCCCTGTACCTCTCAGGCTGATAATCTCGCCTTTTTCGTCATTGCGAACTATTATGCTTGCTGTCGTTCTGTGTGGCAATCTCGTCTTTCTTTTTTTCTCTAGATTTACGGTTTTTCTGTTTCCACTTTGAAAAATCTAAAAGAGATCTTGTTAATGCAAAAGGTGAGAGTATAGATATAAACGCCCCTCTTGATTCAACAGGTTGAACAATGAGTGCCCTTGAAAGAATAGATCAGTCGTTATCAATTATCATTTCAGAAGTATAAATTTACCATTTATAATTTCTCTGTTAAACTTTATCTTATAAAAATATACACCTGACTTCTCAAGCTTTATGGCAATCGTATGACTTCCACTACTATACCTTCTATTTACTCTCTTTATAACCCTCCCTGTAATATCAAATATATCCATTTTTATATTAGTACTTTTCAAAAGAAATAACTCAAATTTAATTCTACCCCTGGATATTTTGTTTATGGGATGTATATAAAAGTCTCTCTCTTTAATCCCTGAACCCGTTTTATAATAAACAATACAGTCTATTGTAGTATCAATATTTGGTTTTATATGTATATTATCACCTGTTGAATCTGCCCTAATCAAATTGAAGACATCGTCATCAAATATATTAGAAGAATTTCTATTCTCCGCTACCTGAACCTCACCCTCATATATACCTGAATTTGTATCTGTTTCTGAAAGGGCAACACTAATACCTGTTGGATATATATCAGAAGAGACAATAACAATTGCTGCCTCTGTAATATCTGGATTTCTGTCCATACCATAATATCTTAAATATAGTTTCCCCGGTGACCATAGTGTGTCAATTTTATTACTATATATACTATCATAGTTTACTACAGAATCAACGGATAAAGGCTCTCCAGGAACACCAGGAATAAAATCTGTATAGAATCCTGAATGATTGTTTGGACCATATATTATAGATGAAATCTCACCATCTGTCTTAACCCACCAGAAGTTGTTTTTTATATTCATTGAAATAGACGAATTATTGTATATCTCTGTATCCTGCTGGAATGTATTGTAATAGATATTTGAGTTATTTACCCTAATAGAATCACCATCTCCTGCAAGCCTTAAGATATAATTACTATTATCAACAATGAATGAACTATCTATACCAACCTTACTATGTAATGTGTCAAAGATAACAGTTTTATTAGAGTCTGAAAAATTACTCATTATCACACACTTTTCTATACTCAGATTTGATGAATTCTCCACAAAAAAGGTATTATTGACACCATAGTTAACTCTAAGAATACTTTTTTTAATTCCAACATATGCAGTATCTGTCAAGAATATTGCACCACCATTAAAAGAATGATTCTCTTCAATGAGAACATTTGCCAAGTATAGGTTAGAGTTTGATATATATATTCCACCCCCATCATTCTCAACACCCCCTTCCTTTATTATACTTTTTTTTATGTCTACATTTGAATTGTCCCCAATACCGATATTGCCTCCACCAGTTGAAAAAAAGTTATCAGCGTGGTTATGAATGAATGCGCAATTTTCAAAGGAAACAGTGGTATTCTCTATATGGGCACCATATCCAACGATAGTTTGCTTTAATATATTTTTAGTGAGACAACTTCTATTTTCTGCTATCGTATCACCGTGGGATGAAATGGAATCGGAACCTACAATCCATATTCCATTATTACAATTATTCTTTATAGTATTGTTATGAAGAGTAACGTTTATACACCCTTCCAAATATATTCCTGAGCCAATGTTTGAATCAACAAAATTATTAAAAATTTCCGAATGTACTCCACAAAAATAGAGCACTGCTTTATCTGATGAATTATGCTGAAATATATTACCTGAAATTTTTGCATTTTCACCATAAATTACAGCACTCGCCCAACCATTGCAGTTTGCGAAAATGCAGGAGTCAACGGTAACCCCTGAGACGTTATAAAATGAAATACCCCCTCCTTCATATGGATTAGTCCTTCCATCCATTATAGTAAGATTTTTTACAACAATTGTATCAAGAGATTCGTAGTTATCAAAAATTACATGTTTGGCAGTATCAAGTCCAGATTCAGAAGATGCTGTCAATGTGCAGGATTCTGCATTCATACTCATTAAAACTGTTTTGGCTTTCATTAACAATCCTTGATAGCCGTAAGGGTCAGGGTTTATATTGAGATGATATTTTCCTGGCATTAAGAAGACCGTATCTATACCAGGTACATTTGACAGTGAATCAATGGCTATCTGAAGGCTCTCTCCTTCAAGCCCTGTTGTGTCAACCGTAATAACCAGTGAAAATATTATAAATAACATTTTCCCTCCTATATTATTTTTTTAAACTTACCAGTTTTTAGCATTTTTCCTGCTTTAATTCTGTAAAAATATACACCTGATGGAAAACCATCTATATTTATTCTATATATCCCTGGGTTCATTTTTCCCTTTATTGGTGTTTTTATACACCTTCCTATTCTTTGCTTCAAATTATGTTATTTTACCATAAATAGAAAAAAGTTCAAGAGTTTTCAAACAGTCTGATGATTCACGTTCTTTCAGTTTCCACGGTCTTTATACTTTCGCATTCCCACTTCCCACTTCCCATTTCTCACTTCTTATATCCTGTCTTTCCGTTTCTCCCTCAAGAAGAGAAATGCAATTCCTCCACTGATGCTTGCAATAACACTAATAAAATAAAACATAAGCGAAAGACTCAAAGACTGATTGCCAGGTAAACCTGCTGCATTAAAAAGAAGAACATATGCAGATTCTCTTAAGCCAAGTCCATTTATTGTAATAGGAATTAAACTTACGATTGTTATCAGGGGCAGATAGGTTATAAGATGGAAAATAGATATATCAAGGTTCAGGCCCTTTACAATCATATAGTTAATGAAAACAATCATCATTTGAACACAGATTGAAAGTAAGAAGCCAATCACGATTACCCGTCTTTTATCCCTGTATTCTTTCAATGCCCTATAGAATTTCCTTATCTCCTCACCAAGATTAAGAAACTTTATCTTCAATATAAAATTCTTAAGCCACTTAAATTTTATACCAGTAAGGACAAGATAAAGGATAAATATTAGAAGGATAAGCCCTAAATATATCAAAAATAAAATTAATCCATTTTCTATCCTACGGAATATGCTGA
Organism: uncultured bacterium; assembly: GCA_964596115.1. Classification (GTDB taxonomy): domain Bacteria; phylum Hydrothermota; class UBA3072; order UBA3072; family B12-G15; genus CAZQRW01. The sequence goes on along the minus strand of CAZQRW010000041.1, from coordinate 15,344 downwards.
AAAGCCCTATAAATAGAATGGCACTCATCCCCAATGCCCTCTCCATTATAGAAGAGGCAAAGGCACCTGAAAATTTTTCTTTACCACCTGCATAAATAGATCTCACAGCATCCATACCTACTGCACTTGGAAGAATGTTATTAAAGAAAAAACTTATAATAATGTATATGTATGCCTTCTCTTCTGAAATCTTTATTCCAATAGCATTCAAAAGAGTTTTCCATCTCGAAGAGAAGAAAAAGTAATATAAGAAAAACAATACACCTGCTATAATGAAATATTGGGGTTTGCTTCCCTGGAGGGTACTTACAACATCATGGAATGGGATACGTCTAAAAAGTATAAAAAAGATAAGGACAGTGATGGCGATTTTTATAAGTTCTTTTAATACTTTTTTCATTTCACCTTTTCAAGATAAATCGTCAGATTAATTTTTTTCTCCTGTTTAACCTCAAGATAATAATTTTTTGATATGTAATCTTCACCCATTGCCTTTAATATATATGAACCTGGCTTAAGATGGGCAATACACATCCCAGTAGAATCTGCTTTGATTGAAAGATTTAATCCATTTATAACAACCACATTCCCCATAACAGGTCTATTATCCTTTTTATCTCTTAAACAGATATACACAATGGTTCCCTTGATACACTTTTTAAAAAAAATGTTTATTTCTGTATTTTGAACCAGGTATATCGTAGTGTCTACACTCATATAACCTTTACTATAAAAATTCAAGTTGTATTTGCCCTCTTTTAGGTTAACCCGATTTTTTCCCTCAGAAATATTATAGCTCCCAATACCTTCAATACTCAAAATCCCCTTTACAGGATTCCCACTTGGGTCATAAAGCCCTACACTTAAGGAAAACTTATCAGATTTACTCACCTTTCTACTCCTATACCTTGCTGAAAGGAAAAACTTAAACAATGGAAACCCCCTTTCGCCTGTATTCAACCCGGTTCTGTCAACGTCGGAGATATCCCTCCCGGGGGGTGTAATCCTGAATTCAATTCCAAGAGTATATTCCATTTTATTCTTTAAAAGTGAAAGGTACGGCAATAAAGAAAAGACATTGTTTAATTCATTATTATAAATAAATCCCCTATAAAGAAAACTAAGCCCAAAACCCAATGAATCCCTTTTTTCAATACTTATTGAACTTTTAATATCATCAATCTTTAAATCCCTCTTTTCATATGAGAATTCTCCACCCAAAAATGAATTATAACCCATTCCTAAATTGAGTTTAATACCGGGAGAAATCTTATTTACAGAAAAATATCTGAAGGTATCACTGCCACCTATGGGAAAATCAAAGAATGGAATAACTCCTATTAAGAATCTGCCATCTCTGTAATAGCCTCCTCCAAATGAAAAACTATGTAAATTCCCAAAGATTTGTTTATTATACAAATCTACAGAATATCCCGATGAGATAAAAAACCTCAATGGTTTAATTTTAGTATTAACTTCAAGGTAACTATCAAAGTTCCTTGACCGTTCTATTGAAAAATATTCTAATTTATAACAGGACTGAAAAGATAGTAGTATCAATATCATTCAAAATCAACCTCTTTGTTTTTACCCTTGATTAATCCTCTTGCCATATATTTGGTTGAATAACCTACACTATACTCTCCATATTTGTTCATAATTATTATCCCGAAAGAAAAACTAAATTTGTCTAATAATTTCTCAACAACTTTTTGAGGCGAATAATTAATCAACATATCAACTGCCACCTTAGCGATTAAGTTTCGAGCAATTTCTTCACCATAGCCAGTGGCAGAAGCAGCCCCCATACTTGAAGCATAGGTACCACCACCAAGAATAGGGGTATCCCCCACCCTTCCAGGAAGATGTAAAAAGAGCCCTCCTGTGGATGTTGCTACTGCAAGTTCGCCATTTCTATCCATAGCAATAGCACCTACCGTTCCCAGTCCATATAATTTTCTAAAATACTCCACTTTCTTATAATACGAAACTTCTTTTGATTCACTATACCTTTTTTTCATTTCTTTCGTGAGTGGATCGAAATCATAAAAGCCCATCACCCGGGCAAATTTTGTAGCACCTTCTCCAACAATTAAAAGATGCTCTGTTTCCTCCATTACTTTTCTCGCCACTTGTATCGGGTTTTTAACTCTCTTGATAGCGGCAACCGCACCGAATCTTCCATCCATTGTCATTAATGCAGCATCCATCTCAACTTCACCATCAAGTCCTGGAACTGAGCCATAGCCAGCATTAAAAATAGGGTTATTTTCCATTGAGATAACTGCCTTTTCCACACAGTCAATAGCAGACCCACCAGATTTTAAGATAATATTCCCCTCTTCCAAAGCAGTAGAAATCCCTTCTATTCTTTCATTATAATAACTTTTCTTGTTACCCGCACCACCATGAATCAGAAGTATAGGCTGCATATTTTAATCTGGTACAATTCTTGTACCCAAATTTCTGCTCATGGCTTCAACTATAGTTCCCAGAGAGGTGATAAGAACCTCCTTTCCACCTTTTGAAATAAACTCACATGCAGCCTCAATCTTTGGGCCCATACTCCCCGCTGGGAATTCACCTTTCTGAAGAAATGCCCTCGCGTCTGAAAGAGTCATCTTAGGAATAGGTTTCTGTCCAGGTTTACCAAAATTAAGATAGACTTGAGGTACAGCTGTTAGTATAATTAAAATATCTGCTCCAATGTCCGTTGCTAATACACTGGAAGCAAGGTCTTTATCTATTACACCATCAAGCCCTTCTAACCTTCCATCCTCTTCAACATAGACAGGGATTCCTCCACCACCTGCGGCAATAACAATATCTCCATCATCTACAAGCTTTTTTATTATCTTTTTTTCAACAATTTCTCTTGGTTTTGGTGAAGGAACTACCCTTCTCCAACCCCTTCCAGCATCCTCGACTACAGGGTATCCCCTTTCAATCAATTTTTTTGCTTCATCCTTACTCATAAAGGGACCAACAGGCTTTGTAGGTATATTCCAGGCAGGGTCATTTCTATCAACAAGTACCTGGGTAGGGATAGTAACAACATCTTTTTTAATTCCCTCCTGCATTAATCTATTTTGTAAAGATTGCTCTATCATATAACCCATCCATCCTTCTGTTGCAGCATCAATAACACCCAGAGGCAGCTCTGGAACTATACCTCTGCCCAACTCATTTTTTATAAGTTCATTTCCAGCCTGTGGTCCATTGCCATGCGTAATGGCAATATTGTATCCCTGCTTTATGAGAAAAATGATGCTCTCAAGACTTTTACGTGTGTTTCTAAACTGTTCATGTATATCACCTGAGGAGCCCTTTGGAAGAATTGCATTTCCACCAAGGGCAACAACTGCTTTTCTCATCTTTCAGAACCTTTTTCTAATTATATCCTCCAGAGATGGCTCTCCTATTATCTCAAGTTCATAGGATGTTCTCAAATGAGGAATATTTATATTTATAAGCCTGCCCAAATTAATTGGCGTAGCAATAATAACAACTTCCGCATCTGAATTATTTATTGTTTTTTCGAGTTCCTTTACTTGATGCTCACCATAACCCATAGCTGGCAAAACATTCCCGGTAGTTTTATACTTATTATATGTATCTACTATAGAACCAACTGCAAACGGTCTTGGATCTATTATTTCCCTTGCACCAAATCGCTTAGCTGCAACAAATCCAGCCCCATAGGCCATACCACCGTGGGTAAGAGTTGGCCCATCTTCAACTACAAGAACCTTCTTACCCTTTATCATTTCTGGCTTTTCAATATATATAGGGGAAGCAGCTTCAATAACAATTGCATCTGGATTATACATAAAAATATTATTTCTGACTGTTTCAATATTTTCAAAATCAGCTGTATCTACTTTATTGATAATAACAATATCTGCCATCCTTAAATTCGTTTCACCTGGGTGGTAACTTATCTCATGCCCAGGCCTATGCGGATCAGCAACGACAATCGTTAAATCTGCCTTATAAAATGAAAAATCATTGTTGCCGCCATCCCAAAGGATTATATCTGCCTCTTTTTCAGCCTCCGCAAGAATGGCACCATAATCTACTCCAGCATAAACAACAGAACCCATATTTATATGTGGTTCATATTCTTCTCTCTCTTCAATTGTACAATGATATCTATCTAAATCTTCAAGTGTTTCAAATCTTTGTACCCTTTGCTCTAACAAATTACCATATGGCATAGGATGCCTTATTACTGCAATCTTTTTACCCATACTTTTCAATATTTTTGCTATATATCTTGTTGTTTGGCTCTTACCACTACCAGTCCTTACGGCACCAATAGCAATCAACGGTTTATTCGATTTCACCATTGTATCCTTGGGAGCAAGCAAAAGAAAATTAGCACCTGATGCCATGGCGAGGGATGCCTTATGCATAACATAAATATGAGGAACATCACTATAGGCAAAAACGACATAATCAGCATTGTAGTTTTTTATTAAATCAGGCAACTCTTCTTCACTGTAAATTGGTATACCATCTGGATATAATCTGCCTGCCAGTTCTGAAGGATATTTTCTTCCTTCAATATTTGGAATTTGTGTGGCAGTAAAACAGACCACTTCAAACTCCTCATTATCTCTGAAAAATGTATTAAAATTGTGGAAATCTCTACCAGCTGCTCCCATAATGATAACCCTTTTCCTTTTTGTCATATCAACCTCCCTTTTTATTTTGAAATATAAGCTATATTTATTCCCTTTGCTGGGGAATGTTTGAACATCTTTCCATTTACCCAAGACAATTAATATTATAGTTTAATGTGCTTTTGTCAAGAATTCCTCACTTTTAACTTGACATATTAGAATTAATCAATTAAACTTCGAGAAAAAGGAGATCAACATATGGCTATTAAAGAAGTCGAATTTATATGGATGGATGGAGAATTTGTACATTGGGAAGATGCAAAAATCCATATCCTCTCTCATGTAATTCATTACGGCTCTTCTGCTTATGAAGGCCTTCGCGCATATGAGACACCCAAAGGTACTGCAATATTTCGTTTAAAGGACCACCTCAAAAGATTATTTGAGTCAGCAAAGATATATAGAATGGAAATCCCCTATACAAAAGACCAAATAGCAATAAATATTAAAAAACTCATTCAAAAAAATAAACTTAAAAAATGTTACATAAGACCGATTGTATATAGAGGATTTAATGAATTAGGGGTAAATCCATTGAATTGCCCGGTAAAAATGGCTATAGCTGTGTGGGAATGGGGAAAATACCTTGGGACTGACGCTCTTGAGAAAGGGGTTGATGTGATGGTATCAAGCTGGAGAAGAATGGCTCCAGGTACCTTACCGGCAACGGCAAAAGTTGGTGCGAATTATATGAATTCCCAATTAATAAAAATGGAGGCAATTATAAATGGATACATAGAAGGTATCGCACTTGATTATTTTGGATTTCTGAGTGAAGGTAGTGGAGAAAATCTATTTCTTGTAAGAGATGGGAAAATTTACACACCTTCTATTGATTCTTCTATTTTAATTGGCATCACCAGGGATTCGATAATAAAAATTGCAAACGCTCTTGGAATACCAGTTTTAGAGGAAAGAATACCGCGAGAATATATATATACATCAGATGAAGCATTTTTCTCAGGAAGTGCCGCAGAAATTACGCCCATACGATCTGTTGATAAAATAGTAATTGGGAATGGTACAAGAGGACCAATTACAAAAAAGATACAGGATGAACTGCTCGGAATTGCTGAGGGTAAAAGGGAAGATAAATTTGGATGGTTGGAATTTATTTGAGGCTTAGGCAATGAAATTTCCAAAGGGAAGAATTATACTTGAAAATGTTAAAATCCATTTTGTAAATTTTGATAACATCCTCAATCAAGCAAAGAAAGCCAGGGAGGGTAGACTTAATGGCTATATCCAGATTATCTATCCTCAGGAGGTTGACTTATTATTTTTTAAACAAGGCAGTCCTATAAATGCAGGCAGATATAACAGAAATGGATTTTCGTTGGTATCTATAAAAGATGTTGTAGAAAGAGCTAAGTCCTCAGAAATTGGTATAGTAAACATTTATGATATTCCAGATGAGCTACTATTTATGATGATTGTTTCTCTTAAAGAGAAACCATTGTTCGCTGGTAAGCCTGTACAATCTATTGATAGGCGCAAACTTATTGAGAAATTAAAACAGATCAACTTTGGCGGTTTTCTCGTTCTGCTCAAAGGAGTGGAATATTATTTTGTTAAATTTGAGAGAGGAGAACCGGTAAGAATGTATCTTGCTGGCAAGCATGGAGCAAATATAACAGGCGACCTTCTTCTAAAATTCCTTGAAAAAGAATCAGAGCATATCATAATAAGTGCCTACGAAGGTATAACCCAGGTGGAACAGGCACAACCAGCACTTATTTCTTTATACATAAAATTTCTAAACAATCTTGCTAAGTCATTTTCAAACATAGTGGGTAAATCTATTGTAAATAAAACTCTCCTGGCATCGTATGACATTGCAAGAAATAAGTATAATCTACTTAATCATTTTACCGTTGGAGATGATCTTTTAGTTCGGGAAGCCAATGTTGTAACGACAACTGACGAAGCAACAGCTGCCTTTGCATCCTGGATAGATAAATTTGTTGATTCTATATTTGTTGTCCTTGGCAGGGAAACAGACCAGGTAGTTTACGAATGTATCAAGGATTATAGATTTGCCTTAAAGAGCGCCGGATTTTTCGAGAAATCCAAGCTTAAAAGACTGGATATATGATTTATTTTATAGCCTCACCAATAGGCAATCTGGGTGATATTACCTATAGGGCAATAGAAACCTTAAAATCTGTAGACTACGTAATCTGTGAGGATACGAGAAGAGCAAAAAAGTTGCTTTCACATTATGGTATTAGTAGAAAGAAAACAATGTCATACAATGATTATAATAAAGAAAAGAAAACACCAGGAATTATAGAAGATGTAAAAAATAAGAAAGAAATTGCCTTTCTTACTGACGCAGGTTCACCCTGTATCTCTGACCCAGGCTATTATCTTATCAGGGAAATTATTAAAAGAAAGCTTCCCTTCACCTCAATTCCTGGACCTTCCAGCGTCATAAATGGCCTTATACTTTCAGGTCTCCCACCTGACAAGTTTGTATTTGAGGGATTTTTGCCAAAAAGGGGTTCGAAAAGAACGAAATTTTTTAAACAATTAAAAAATGAAGAAAGAACAACAATACTTTTTGAATCACCCTATAGAATCAAAAAATTGCTCCGGGATATATCTGGAATTTTACCTGAGAGAACAATTGTAATTTTGAGGGAAATGACTAAATTTTTTGAAGAAAGAATTGAAGGGAAAGCCCCTGATCTACTAAAGGGTGAAATAAAAGAAAAGGGAGAATTTGTAATTGTCGTAGAAGGTAAAAAATGAAAAAGGATGATCTACGAAAATTAGCGAAACCTGCTGTTCTACTCTTTAAAAAGGTGCCTCCCAATGTCCTCACAGTGATAGGCACAGTGATAGTGACAGTTGGGGCGGTATTTATACTTACAGGTAGGTTTTTCACAGCCGGATTAATTATCCTTCTCGGAGCTATATTTGATACAATTGATGGGGAAGTCGCGAGGTATACAGACAAGATTACACCTTTTGGTTCATTTCTTGATTCCACCCTTGACAGGTATGCTGATTTCTTTATATTTCTTTGTATAGCAATATATGGAAAGGGTTCTAACCTTACTATTTTGAGCTTGGTAGCTTTGATCGGATCATTTATTACAAGCTATACAAGGGCAAGAGCTGAAGCGTTGGGATACAGTTTAAAGGTCGGAATAATTCAAAGACCAGAGCGAATTATACTTATTATTCTGGGCTTGTTATTCGGTTATAGGGTGCTCTGGTGGGTTGTATTAATTATTGCTGTACTTGCTAATATAACAGGTCTACAGAGGATTTTTGTCTTTTATAAACAAACAAAAGGAGGTAACAATGGGTAAAATAAGGGTTGCTATTATTGGTGTAGGAAATTGCGCATCATCCCTTGTACAAGGTGTCTACTACTACAGAAATGCTAAAGAAGATGAACGTATCCCTGGTTTAATGCATGTCAATTTAGGGGGATATCATATCAGAGATATTGAGTTCGTTGCAGCCATTGACATAAACAAAACAAAAGTAGGTAAGGATCTTGCGAGTGCAATTTTTGCCTATCCAAATAATACCTATAAGTTTACCGATGTTCCAAAAACGGGTATAAAGGTCTCAAGAGGAATGACACATGATGGAATTGGAAAATATCTTTCCAAGATCATCGAGAAAGCCCCTGGTTCAACGGTTGATGTAGTAAAACTCCTGAAGGAAACAAAAACAGATGTTGTTATAAATTATTTACCAGTCGGTAGCGAAGAAGCAACAAAATGGTACGTTGAACAAATTCTTCAAGCAAAGGTTGGAATGATCAATGCAATTCCTGTATTCATAGCAAGTTCAAAATACTGGGGAGACAGATTCAGGAAGGTTGGCGTACCAATTATAGGTGATGATGTGAAATCTCAGGTAGGTGCAACCATAACTCACAGAGTACTCACAAAACTGTTCATAGATAGGGGTGTTAAAATTGAACGGACATTCCAGCTGAATATCGGTGGAAACACGGATTTTCTCAATATGCTTGAGAGAGAAAGGTTGGAATCAAAAAGGATTTCTAAAACACAGGCTGTAACATCCCTTCTTCCCTATGATATTGGAGAAGAGAATATACATATTGGACCATCTGATTATGTCGCCTGGCTTACAGACAGGAAATGGGCATACATGCGTATAGAAGGCAAAACATTTGGAGATGTGCCCTTAAATATGGAGGTAAAACTCGAGGTGTGGGATTCACCAAACTCAGCTGGAGTTGTTATCGATGCTATAAGACTTATGAAGCTCGCTATGGATAACGGAGTCGCAGGCCCACTAATTGAACCATCCAGCTATTTAATGAAATCACCCCCTGTTCAATTCCCTGATAATATTGCACGTGATAAAACAGAGGAATTTATAGAACAGTACAGACTCGACAAAAAGAAAGAAGAAAAGGGGAAATAATATTTCAAGGGGATTATTTATTACTTTTGAAGGTGTAGAGGGATCCGGGAAAACTGTCCAACTCTCTCTATTAGAGAAGTATTTAAAGAAAAAAGGTTACAAAGTTACAATAACAAGAGAGCCAGGAGGAACTCTGACAGGAAAGAAGATAAGGGGTATCCTCCTGGGCAGAAAAAATAATATCGGAAAGTGGTGTGAACTATTCTTATATCTTGCAGACAGAGCGAACAATATTGAAAAGGTAATAATGCCCTCTTTAAATAAAGGAAACATTGTCTTATCGGATAGATTCTTTGATTCTACTATTGCATATCAAGGAGGTGGCAGGATTATAGAAGATACAAGTATGGAGAAATTACTTACGTTACCAATTTTTAGCTTAAAACCAGACAAAACAATTTTGCTTGACCTTCCTGTTGATATTGGACTAAAAAGAATAAAAAATTTTGATAGAATGGAACAGGAAACATTGGAATTTCATGAAAGAGTAAGAAGAAAATACCTTGAGATCACAGAGAAAGAACCAAAAAGGTTTCTCATAATTGATGGGACAAAAAGCATTGAAGATATACATAAAATAATAACAAGAAATATAGAAAATTTAATCAGGAGGATTTATGAATAAAAAATTGAAAAACTCTATTATCATAACTGGCATTCTTTTACTCAGTGGGTGGCTTATATTTTCAACCATAAATACGGTTAATTACTACAACATTCTTGGCAAGGTTTTAAAACTTGTTAGATCTCGATATGTTGAGACTGTCCCGGTGGATAGCCTTATGAAGGGTGCAATAAAGGGTGTAATGGAACAATTGGATCCACACTCCATATATATGTCACCAAGGGAATATAAGGATTTGATGATAAACACGGAAGGCGAATTCGGGGGTCTTGGAATCCAAATAAGTAAAATAGGAAATTATATAACTATTGTGGCACCTATAGAAGGGACCCCTGCATACCGAATTGGCCTCCAGTCTGGTGACAAAATTGTAAAGATTGAGGGAAAGTCCACACTTGATATGAGCCTTGCCGAAGCTGTAAGTAAAATGAGGGGAAAGCCTGGCACAAAGGTCACAGTAACGATATCAAGAGAAGGAGAAGAGCCCTTTGATGTTACGATAACGAGAGAAATTATAAGGATCGATGCAGTTCCTTTCTTTACAACTATTGATGGTATCGGTTATATTAGACTTTCAGATTTCAATAAAAATGCCTACTCTCAAACTAAAAAGGCACTTAACGATTTACTTAATAATAAAGGTGTAAAAGGAATTGTCCTTGATTTAAGATCAAACCCTGGAGGGTTGCTCGACCAGGCTATTGAACTTTCTTCTCTTTTCATCGATAGAGGAAAAGTAGTGGTCAGTACCAAGGGAAGGAATGAATATGAAGAATTTAAATCAAGGGGTAATCGTTTCAAAAAATTCCCCCTGATAGTACTCATTGACAATGGTTCTGCAAGTGCATCGGAGATCCTAAGTGGCTCTATTCAGGACTGGGATAGAGGATTAATTCTTGGCACAAGATCTTTTGGTAAAGGTTCTGTTCAAAGGGTTTATCCCCTCGAGGATGGTGGCGCAGTAAAAATAACAATCGCACTCTGGCTAACACCATCAGGCAGAAGAATAAGCGAATATTTCGCAAGAAGTGATACTGCAAATACATACAAAACACTCGTCTTTGGTAGAATTGAGAAAGGTGGGGGGGGAATTCACCCGGACACCACAGTTCCTTACCCAAAAAGAAACAAATTGACTCAGACATTAATTATTAAGAATATCTTTTTTCAATTTGCTGTTCATTATATGGCAATACACAAAAAAACAGTTAGGGATATTTCGGATGAAATGATGAAAGAATTTAAGAAATATATAGAGAGCAAAGGTATAAAATACTCAAAGGAAGATTGGGTTGACTCTTATAAACAAAATAAATACTACCTGAAAATGAGTCTTTACGAGAGAGAATGGGGAACAAAGGGAAGATATAAAGCTCTGCTCTCCGAGGACAACCAGGTAAAAACTGCAATAAACATATTGAAGCAGTGTAAGAATTATAAGGATGTTTTTAAGTTTGCCTCGAAAAAAGCAGCAGCAAAAAATTAACTTCTTATTTTACTTTTGGTTATAGACTCGTTCTTTCCAAACTACCGCCCTGCCGAGTAAGGCTAATCTCATAGAGTTCAGGGCTATTAGAAAGCCCAGGATCATACTGAAGGGATGAAGAAATATAAGTAAGGGTTTTGTCCTAAATCTTAGGGAAAGGAAAAATCTCTGTGCTGTAATCAACAATATCTGCATTGATGGAAAAAGATATATCTGCAACCTCAATATTCCTGACAGGAACAAGAAGTAAGGCAGAATATATAAGCAAAAATTAAATGTTAGAAAGGAAAGAAGTATTAAGGGAGAGTTTTCAAAGGCACCAAAGGAATTTTTTGAAAAGCCATTCCAGAGATCTATTATATTGTCATAAAATCTGACCGAGACTTTATCACTACCATCAAAGAATACCACCTTACCACCATTCTTTTTAACCTCCTGGGCAAGACATAGGTCATCCACAATTTTATCCTTAATAACCTTGTGCCCTCCAATTTTTCTATAAAATTCAGCATTAAGAAGCATAAAAGGACCAATGGCAATTACAGCCCTGGGCTCTTTGACAACGTTTATAAGACCTAACGGTAAAAAACTAAGAAGAGCAAATTGAACGAGGGGCATAAAAAGCTTCTCCGCAAAGGTTTTTATAACAATTTCCGGCATAATTGAGAGTAACTCCGCTTTTTTATCTGTAGCTACTATTATAGAAGATGAAATCGAACCCTGTCTATGAAGCGTATCAGAATCAGTAAAAAGTAACCACTCACCTTGTGCATACTGAGAAAGTGTATAACAGGCAAAATTTTTCCCAGTCCACCCTTCGGGTAATGGCTTCCCCGAATATACTTTTAAACGAGGGTATTTACTTTGAAGTCTCTTTAGTTTTACCAATGTATCATCTTCAGAATTATCATCATACACAATAATTTCAACATTGGGATAATCCTGGTTGACAAGGGATTTTATACATCTTTCTATATTTTTGCCCTCATTTCTCGCAGGAATAAGAACCGAAACAAGGGGAGGATTTTTAAAACTTTTCTTTTTTGCAGGAAGATGTTTCAATAGTCTCAAATTGTTCAAGAGATTTATCAAAATAGCAAACAGAAATATTGTGACAATACTCTGATAAAGAATCATCCCTTATCCCACCCTGATTCTTCTTTAACACTTCTCATATGAGGTTCATCAATAACTCTTTTAACTCCAAGTAAAGAGATTAGAATTACCGTCAGTAGGATCTCCCTCAGGCTATTTTTAAAAATTGGCATCCATAAAATGGGCAAACTTGCCATCCCAAAACCAAAGGCGAAATGGAATCTCCTTCTAAAGGAAAAAAGTATCAAAGATAACAAAAGTGCAGATAATGTTGGTAAAGGGAAAAGACCGCATAAAAACCCAAGGGCAGCAGCCGCTCCCTTTCCACCTCGGAATTTAAGAAATATTGGGAATCCGTGGCCCAAAATTACAAAGAATCCTGCAATAAAAGTTATGGTTAATGGAAGTTCCAACCACAAACAAAGAAGGGATATAGAAATACCTTTGGAAAAATCAAGTATTCCAACAAGGATGCCGTAAAACCTTCCAACGGTATGTAGAACATTCCTTGATCCTACATTTCCCTCCCCGGCATATCTAATGTCAATATGTTTTACTCTTTTTGCTATAATAAAGGCAAATGGTATACTCCCCACTAAATAAGAGAACGTAAATATAAGAAGGTACTTAGCAACATTATTATCTAAAAAACCTAATGACTGTAAATACATCCTTACTGCACCTCCCTCTGGGATAGTGTATTATAGGGTTCTATTATGAGGCAAATAAGCCATTTGTCAATATTAAGTTTTTGCCATCCTTTACCTCGCTCTTTTTATTGCTTTTCTCTTACTTAGTTTTTGATGTCGTGTTTGGTGTTTAATCTCTGTCTCCTGTAAAGAAAAGCCTTTTTTCACGATTCACGAATCACGGTCTTTTTACTTTCTATTTCTCCCACCTTGCTCTTCTTTCTACTTCTCTTCTACCTTGTCTGACCCCATATCCTATATTTTGCCTTCCACAGCTGTCCATTCATTTAGACATAAAGACAACAATAAGGATATCTGATTATTCGAGTAACTTTTTCTTTTCAATAATCGCAATATATACCGCGCTCCCGTCACCAATAAATCGTGATACTTCCCATCCAGTATCTTTGAGTATAATCTCCATCTCTTTTTTTGAGACAAAAAGATAATCAAACCAGGGATTTATGAACTTTTTATATCTCAACCTTATTCTGACCTGTCCTGCCATTCTACCCCTTTTTCTATTTAATTTATGGTATCTGAGATGTTCTGGTTTATCTGTTTTATAAGGGTCTAAGGTTTCCGCAATGATCTTTCCACTTTTTGAGGTCAGCTTGAAAAGTCTTTTTAGTAACCACTTTGCCCTTCTGGAATTTTCAAAAAGTCCGAAGTTATTTCCAAACATCAAAACTGTATCAAATTTCCCCAATTTTGAGTTTACTTCGGTAAAAGATAAGACCCTGGCTTTTTTCACTCCTCTATGTTTACAAACCTTAATGGCCAATGAGGAAATATCTATACCAAGAACATCTAATCCTTTTCCCTGTAGGTATAGTGCATTCCTTCCCGCACCACAACCAACATCGAGGACTCTACCCTTTACATACTTAATTGCCTTTTTCTCAGACACAGGCCATTCACTAAAATTAGAAAAGTAGGGATGTATCATTGACACATCGACGTATCCATCATTCCTCTCAACTACTACACTAATCCTATCATTTTCAGTATGTAAAAAATCCAAAAGTGCATGCCCAAAGGCATCTTTGTCAATAGTTAAACTCATTATTACCTACTTTCATTTTCTGGCTGAATTTCTCATTGCGGTATGGCTTCCTGATCTCTATCAGATTTAAAACATCGTAACCCCTGGATTTTAGGAATGCAATCATTCCATCATTGTTAGGATGTACCCAATTGTAGACGGTATTTTCTCCATACTGTCCTGCAAGTTTACATGCCTGCTCAAAGAGGGCAGAACCAATCCCTTTTCTCCTATATTCAGGTGAAACAAAAAGTGATTCTACCCATACTATTTGGTCCACTACTTTACAAACTATGTAACCTGCAATGATACCGTTACTATTTTCAGCAATAAAAATTGGAAATTTACTTTTTATAAAATCTGCAAGTTCTCTTTCTGCTTTTTTTAGATTAATAGTCCTTTTGATATTTTTGAACCCTGCCAGTGTAACCCTGAATTGTGCAATAAGATGCACAATCTGATCTCTATCCCCTGGCAGGTATTCCCTTATTCTCATATTATTTTCTCCCCACAGGCATAATATAAAGTGGATGCTCTTCTCTTGGCATATTCAATACTTTTTTTACAATATCATCGTAAAATGCTCCTATAGTAACCGTCCCAAGGTTTAAGGAAACAGCTTCCAGATAAACATTCTGTGCCGCGTGGCCTACCTCCATATATACATATCGTATTCCTCTCTTCCCGTATTTCTTAGTAGTCCGTTTATAGACTGCAGAAAATACAATATCAATGGGTGCCTCTTTGATACACATCTGATTCAAGGCAGCAACAGAGAGTGCTTCTCTCTTATCCCCTTTCGAAACTCTCACAAGTCTATGGCCAGATGGTTTATACTTATAAACCCCTTTGGGAATGCCATTTACATTACCTGCAACAAGGTAAACTTCCAGTGGGTATAATGCCCCGGCAGAAGGAGCGGTTCTAAATCTTTTTTGATGCGTGATGCCCTGTGCAGCCCAGAGAATTTGTGAAACATCTTTTAGTGTTAGAGGTTCATTCCTATAATTCCTGATAGACCTTCTCTTTAACAATGCCTTCTCAATGGAGATTTGACTATCGTATTCTGGCTCTGGGAGTAACATCATCTCTGAGGTAAACACAGTTTTTTTGTCTTTTTCCTTCCCTGAAGATACGATGAAACCAAATAGCATAACCCATGTTACAATAAAAAATAGAAACAAAATATTTTTTTTCATTTTTCCCCCTATTTTAATACTTTAATGTCTCATTGATAGATATAGAAGCTATATTATTTATATCCAATTTTGTTAGAAATGTCAACAGAGATTTAAAGTATCCT
>CAZQRW010000040.1:0-18906 GCA_964596115.1 uncultured bacterium | reverse complement strand
TAAAAATAACCTCCTCGCCCTTGAAGGGAGAGGACAGAGGTGAGGGTGAATGAAATGGAAGAACACCCTCCCTTAATCCCTCCCATCAAGGGAGGGAAACTTCCTCTCCATATAAGAAAGAAAGGTATAAGAATGGATACAGAAAAGAGACTTGCAAAAAGAGTTGCTTTCCTACGAAAATCAATATATATTTCATGTGGAAATATAAATGAAGCAATGAATACCCTTTCGTGTGGATCCTTATATGAGGCAATAAGTAGTTTAATATGAAGTCTGAATTTAAATCAAAAAATTTTAGATTGTAATTAGCAGTATTTTTGGAATACAGTTATTTGAATTACCTAGTTTCCCTTTTTTATTTCTCTTATTATTTGAATTTTTTCAAGAATTTCTCTGCTATTTTTTTTGTTGCATTTCTGGGGTTATTAAGTTGTTTTCTTGCAAAGGAAATTACATCATCCTTATTAGCAATTTGGTCAAAGAACCCACTAAAAGCCACAATTGCTTTCCCAAATAAAATGTTCTTACATTCCTGGGTTCTGGGAGTACTTTCTATTTTTAAAAGATTATCTGTAATTTGTTTTGTTAAATGTGGTTTTGCTTTTGCGATCTTCCCCAGATTCTCAATTGTATGTACAGCTGTTATCATACTTTGATCTGTGAGAAGATGAAAAAATTTTTCAGAAATAGTATCAAATTTGTTTTCTGTATCCACCTTTGTAAGATTCCCAAGAACATCAATTGCAATCCAATTAAGAATTTTATTGTTGCTACCCAAAAGATTCACAAAAAAATCAAACTCAGCATATAATTTTTCCGGATTTTCTTCACTAATACTCCGCAGAACCTTTGCGCAACTATATTTTATTTCTGGTTTTGTCGAATCTAAACCTTTGAACACTTCTGAAAGTAAATCCCAATTTTTCTTTATTATTTCTGCGAAATCATCAGGCTCAATCTCTTCATTACCAATTTTTTTTAGAATATCCTCATTCTCCATTGGGCACCTCCTTTCACATAAATTATTCATCTTTTTGCAGAAAAATATAGCCCACATATCTTTGTGTTAAATTTCCCCCTTCACAAATATTATATGTTTTTCAGAGAGTGCGTCAAGAGAAAAAGAACCCTACACCTTCACGAGACGCTTGCCCATTAGGTTCAACTTGAATTTTCTAATGGCTTCTGGGGGTATAATTTTTCCCTGGGGACTTATGAAATAAATGGCGTCAAATGGGCATTGAATGACACAGGCGCCGCATTGAACGCATAAATCTGGTCTTGGAATTGTTGCAATATTTCTCTCTCTATCTACCTCATAGCAGTTTCTTGGACATACCTCTTCACAGAATGCTGCCCCTTTACACTTATTTTCATCAAGGTGAATTTTTAGAAATTTTTCCTCATGTAATCCACTCTTATAAACAGGTGTACTGCCCATTAAATCAAGACTTATAATGAGAACCACAACGAGAGAAGTAAAACCCCATCGAAAGACAAATACCCATTTGTCTTTGATAGTCGCAAATTTCACCTGCAACCGATTTTTGCAAAGTACAGGTAAATAACAACAGGATATAGGGAATAGGATATAGACCGTGAAGCGTGAAGTAAAAAGGGCTCTGCTCTTTAAATTTTTTTAAAAAAGACTTGACAAAATTTTGAGAATTGTTATACTATATCAGATAGGTGATACAGATGAACATAAAAATTGATTTTGACTCACACATTCCGTTATACGAACAAATTCTTAATGGTCTTATAATACTTTTATCCTCGAAAAAAATACGTATTGGCGAAAAACTCCCTTCTGTAAGGATGCTTTCTTCTCAGTTGGGCGTTAACCCTGCAACTGTTGTAAGGGCATATAGAAAGCTTGAAGAAATGGGCGTTATTAAAACGAAGAAAGGGAGTAGAGCAACTGTTGTTTCCCTTCCATCGGGGGTGAGAGAGAAACTCCTTCTTGATTTTTATAGTGATTTTCTCTTTGAGGCGAGAAGGGTAGGATATTCAGAGAAGGAGATTCTTGATATCGTATCTCGTCATTCCTTGAATGCCATTCTTATATGTGATGTGGGAAGTACTACAACAAAAGCGATACTTTTCAGGAGGAATAATAAAGGTGATATGGTCTTTTCTGGATATGAACAATACAAAACTACAGTAGAATTTCCAGAGGAGAATGTCTGGATTGGATTAATAAACTCTGTGAGGGCACTTGAGAAAAAAACAGGTTGGAGAATGTTAAAGAATGAAAAATTCCTTATCCCTTCATCAACTGATGGAGGTATAGATCTATTCCTTGCTACGAGCAGTGCAGGGGGAGGACTTCAAATGATTACTGTAGGACTTGTGAAGTACTATACTGGTGAGAGTGCTGAAAGAACGGCACTTGGCGCAGGCGCCATTGTTATGGATGTTCTTGCAATTGACGATGGGAGAACCCCATTTGAGAAAATTATGGCATTGAAGGATTTAAGGCCAGATATTATACTTCTCTCTGGTGGGGTTGAGGGTGGTGCAGTCTCTGGCGTTGTTCAACTGGGTGAAATTTTAGCATCTTCTGAGATTAAGGGGAAATTCGGAGAATATAAAATTCCACTTGTCTATGCAGGTAACAGCAATGGAAGCGAATTTATAAAAATTGCACTGGAGAAGAAGTTTGATCTCACCATAACAGAAAATATAAGGCCAGATCTCAAGAAGGAAAATCCGGATCCTGCGCGAAGAGAAATTTTAAGGATATTTATGGACCATGTTATGAAAAGAGCACCTGGGTACGAAAGGTTACTCAATGTTGTCTCAGCACCAATTCTCCCTACACCAGGGGCTGTATTCGAACTTTTAAAAAAATACTCCCAGGAAAGGGAGATTAATATGCTCTCCTTTGATGTAGGAGGAGCAACTACCGATGTTTTTTCTGCCTATGATGGTGAAGTAACAAGGACCGTTAGCGCAAATCTTGGGATGAGTTATTCCCTGCTCCAGACAATAAAAAGGGCAGGTCTTGAGAATGTAATGAAGTGGATACCACTTGAAATAGATACGGAAGAATTGATGAATGTGGCCGCAAACAAGATGATATCTCCTACATCCATTCCAAAGAAAGGTGCTGAGCAGGAGATGGAAATTGCAGTGGCAAAGGAAATTGTAAGAATTGCCCTTGAGGACCACAATAAACTTGCAAAATCAAGGGAGATAACAGATGTGATAACTTCCTCTCTTCAGGGTAAGAATGTAAAAGTGAGGGAATGGAATGTAGGAAGAAGTCCATTAGATTCCCTTTCGATTGATATGGTTATAGGCAGTGGAGGTATACTATCCCACAATCCAAGGGAAAGGGCATTTGAGATAATGCTCGATGGAATCAATGCGAAAGGTATAACAGAGTTTTTTGTTGACTCTGTATTTATGATGCCCCATCTTGGAATTCTCTCCTCTATAAATCCTGCACTTGCCCTTGAATTATTTGATAGGGAATGTCTTATTCCTTTGGGTACTGTAGTTTCTCCTGCAGGAAAGGATAAAAAGGGGAAGATTGCCTTTACAATATCCGTAAATGACCGGAGTTTTAAGATAAGACAGGGCGAGCTTGTTCGAGTTCCAGTGAAGGAAAAAGAAGTGGAAATCGAAGTTAAACCGACTAAAAGATTTGATGCAGGTGCTGGTAGGGGTATACCTATAAAAAAGATTGTAAGGCCGGGGCATTTAGGAATAATCTGTGATATGAGAGAAAGACCACTCAAACCCGATAGAATAGCAGTTGAAAAATGGAGAAAAATCATTTCTGGGAGGGTAAATGGCTAAAATTCTAAAAAAGAGGATACTACCCTTTGATGGGAGGGTCCTTGTAGATAAAGGAGACATTGTCAAGCCTGAAACTCTCGTTGCTGAGATGTTTTATATCGGGGAGAGGCCGTTCATCGTTAATATTGCAGATAGGTTAAAGGTAGGACTCACTGAAATAGAGGAGTATCTGACGAAAAAAGTGGGTGATACCGTAAATGCTGGCGAAATTATTGCAGTAAGAAAAACACTGGGGGCGAGAATGCTGGCAGACTCACCTGTAAGTGGCGTACTTGAGTATATATCTCCTGCGTCAGGAGGGGTAATAATCAGGGAAAAGATTGGTAAGGATGAAATAGGGCCGGTGACAATAAATTGTGCAAAGGCGCTTGACATTCCTCCAGAGAGGCTTGAGATAAATCTTAAAAAACATATAGGAGAAAGGGTTGAGAAAGGAGGAATTGTGGCTTCGATCTCAGCGTATGCCGGGATTGTAATGAAGTATTGCAGGTCACCCATATATGGGGAGGTTGTGGATATTAACCTTAAAACGGGGGATGTGGTTATAAAAAGGCCAGTAGAAGAGAGGAAGTTGAATGCGTCTATTCCTGGCATTATAAAAGAAATTATACCAAAAAGGGGTGTCATAATTGAGACAGAGGCAGAAGTGTTTTACGGTGTCTTTGGGTTTGGGGGAGAGAGATGGGGAAGGCTTGGGACGGATATAATTATCTTTGATAAGCCCGTTAAGAGGAAAGAATTTGAGTCCTTACGGGGAAAAGTTCAGGGAATAATTACCCCATCTATTTCTGTAATGGAATTTGATGATATATTTGGAGATGAGATCAGGAAGGGTATTACAAAGGAAAATGATACAGGGATTACAATGATTCTTATGGAAGGATTTGGCAGATTGAAATTGGATAACGACCTGAAAAAGAAATTGAATAAATATAAAGGGAAATTTGTCACGATAGATGGAAGGACACAGATAAGGGCAGGCGTTAGAAGACCCCAAATACTTATACCAACAACTTAAAGGGATAAATATGCTCAGAAAAAAAATAGAGATACTGAAAAAACCCTTGACAAAAAAAAATTTTTCTGATAAAACATTCTTATGTTCTATCTTTTAATTATATATGGTATACTGCCACCGTCTCAAGTGAGGGCTTACGACAAGTCAAGTGATGGTGGTGGTGCCATTGTAGTGGAATGGAAAGCAGTCAAAGATACCCTTCTCAAGGGATATGAGATTTTCGGAAGAAAAAAGGGTGAAGCAGGGTTTAAAAAGAAGGGGTATGTTCAGAAAAAATGGAACAGGTTTAGTGTAAATGGTTTGAAAGATGGTGTTGAATACGAATTTGTCGTGAGATCCGTTGGAAAAGATGGCTCGTTTTCTGCATTTTCACCTCCTACCCAACCTGTAGCACCAAGCCCTCAATGGTTTAAAACAAACAGAATTAATACATTTTCTGTCGCCATCATTTATATCTTTCTGATCCTATATTTTACCACTGCTGCAAAAGGAAAGAAGTTATTTATTAGGAAAATAACAGGTCTTGACCAACTTGATGAAGCAGTGGGAAGGGCTACAGAAATGGGTAAGCCGATACTTTATGTACCGGGGATTTCCACTATGAGTGATGTAGCTACCATCGCATCAATAAATATATTAGCACCTGTTGCGAAGAAAACGGCAGAGTACGATACACCCATTATTATCCCCAATAGAGATCCAATTGTGACAATGGTTGCCCAGGAGGTTGTGAAGGAGGCATACACAGAGGCAGGCAGGCCCGATGCCTTTAGGAGAGAAAATGTTTTCTTCCTTGCCGATTCTCAGTTTGCCTATGCAGCAGGGGTCGATGGTATTATGGTAAGGGAAAGACCTGCTACAAATTTATTTATCGGTATGTTCTATGCAGAATCCCTTATACTTGCAGAAACAGGAAATATGACGGGTGCTATACAGATTGCTGGTACTGACGCCGTTGCACAGCTTCCATTTTTTGTTACTGCCTGCGATTATACAATAATGGGAGAGGAACTCTATGCTGCAAGTGCCTACCTTTCAAGGGATCCAAAGTTAGTTGGTTCAATAAAGGCACAGGACTGGGGTAAGGCAATACTTATTGGACTGACGGTTTTGGGAAGTATACTTGCCCTATTGAATATGGATATAATAGTTAAATTCTTTTCAACTGTATAATGGAGGTTAATAGGATATGAGAAGGACGTTCCCGCTTGCCCTTGCATTTGCCTTTGGTTTTGCACTTATTATTCAATACTTTATCCCGCATCCCCTTTCTCAAAAGTTCTACAGGATTATGGTCCAGCAATGGCTCATCATCATATCCATATTTTTCTATATATTTGCCTGGAGGAGTTTCGGCATCTACCATATAAATAAGGTAAAGAGAAAGAAGGAGGGGTGGTGGGCATCTATTGTTGCTATTTTTGGTGTTTTTCTTATGGCAGGTGCGGGATTCCTGTCAAATAGAGGCTTTTTCTTTGATCAAATGTACAACTATGTATTTGCCCCTCTGCAGGCAACGATGTTTTCACTCCTTGCTTTTTTTATTGCCTCCGCTGCATTCAGGGCATTCAGGGCGAGAAACCTTGAGGCGTCTCTTTTGTTGATCACTGCCACTATTGTTATGATTGGACGTGTTCCCATCGGTGCATATATATGGAAGGGTATGCCTAAACTTGTTGAGTGGATATTGATGTATCCAAACATGGCAGCACAGAGGGGGATACTCATTGGTGTGGGACTTGGAATGATTGCAACCTCGCTGAAGATAATCCTCGGTATTGAAAGAAGTTATCTGGGAGGCGATTAATGAATTTCTGGAAGAGGCTTATAAGGATAGATAGGAGATGGATTTTTCTCCTTGTGTGGATTGCAGTAACAATTCCACTCTTAAAACCTATTGGCCTTCCTGTGAACGTTACTCCACCTGCGAAAAATCTATATAATTTTGTGGATAAGCAGAAACCTGCAGATAAGGCAGTTCTACTTATATTTGATTTTGATCCCTCTACAATGCCAGAGCTTCTTCCTATGGGAGTTGCCATTATGAGACATTGTTTTGCAAAAAAAATACCCATAATCCTTTATGGTGGACTTTATGCCCCGGGCGCTGGTATGGTGGAGATGGCGTTGCGAGAGGTCAAATCCGACTTTCCCGATATAAAATATGGTAGGGACTACGTATTTCTTGGATATGTACCTGGTATAAGCCTTGTAATTTTATCTATTGGCGAGTCCATAAAGGGAACCTTCAGGAATGACTATTACGGTAATTCTCTTGATACCCTACCCCTCATTTCTAAGGTAGATAACTACGATGGCATAGGGGTTGCAATTGATCTATCGGGAAGTTCTCTTCCACAGCTATGGGCAAGTTACGCCTATCAAAGGTATGGATGTAGAATTGGTGTAGGCACCACTGCCGTAAGTGCTGCCCAGTATTACCCCTGGCTTCAGACAGGCCAATTTGTAGGGATGTTGGGGGGACTAAAAGGAGCTGCGGAATATGAAAAGCTCATAAATATGAACAAAATTCCCACAGGCCGAATGGCAGCAACGATAGGTATGGATGCCCAGTCAATCGTGCACCTGTTGATAGTTGTGTTTATTATCCTGGGCAACATTGGATACTTCGTTATTAGAAAAGCAGAGAGGAAGGGTTGATGCATATCTCTACAAATCCCTGGGTATGGATTGCAGCCTTCTTGACGCTTGCCATATATTCATTTCTCTATAAGGATAACCCCTTCTACAAATTCGCTGAGCACCTATTTATGGGGCTTGCTATTGGCTATGGTGCTGTTATCCTGTGGTATACTTCTATAATACCCAGACTCTGGGATCCATTAGCACACGGGACGAGTCCAATGAGGTTTTTCCTCTTCATACCGATATTTATAGGGCTTCTTACACTTGGCATATTTTCGAAAAAATTTACCTGGGTTATAAAATACCCACTTGCAATATATATAGGAGCAAGTGCAGGTCTCTCTGTGCCTGTAACATTAGAGGCATATATCTTTAAACAGGTGGAGGGAACAATTTTGACCAGGGCTATGGTCAATAACTGGTTTTTGGGTATCAGCAATGCTATTATGTTTGTTGGGGTATTAACCACACTTGTCTATTTTTTCTTTTCCAAGGAACATGAGGGATTTCTTGGTAAATCCGCCCGGATTGGGATAATTTTTATAATGGTTGCCTTTGGTGCCTCCTTCGGTTATACTGTAATGGCGAGGATTTCATTATTAATTGGGAGGATGCAATTCCTCCTCCATGACTGGTTGGGGATTATAAAATGATGGTACTATTACTTTTGTCGATGAGTTTCGAAGCGATGGACACCCCCAATGATGGGGGACAGAGTATAACCATTATTGGAAGGGATATACCTACCGATGTTAAAAAAATACTGGTTTTTAGAAGAACTGAGAAGGATACAGTTTATAAACAGGTGGGATTTTTCTCACTTCTTTCAATGAAGTATACAGACAACGATTCTATAAAGGATGGAGAAAAATATTTCTACAGGCTTGGTGTCGTGTTTCCCGAGAGTACCTTCTACTACAATATTACAAAACCAGCAGTCTCTACTGCACAATGGTTTAACAGGACCAGAGCGGCTGTATTGATGTATCTAATCCTCTTCTCTGCCCTGGTTCTTTTGTTTATTCAACTTGCCAAACGGAATCCAGAAGGGTTATTTATTAGAAAGATACCCGCCCTTGATGCTATTGATGAGGCTATAGGAAGGTCGACAGAATTGGGAAAACCAACCTTCTTTGTGCATGGGCTTATGGGGATTACAGATGCAGGGACCCTTGCTGCTATAACACTTCTTAGGAGAGTGGCGAAAAAGATTGCAGAGTACGATACCCCTCTCCTCGTTACGAATTTTGACCCTATTGTTATGACCGCTTCACAGGAGACCGTAAAACAGGCATACACAGAGGCAGGCAGACCCGATGCATACAATGAAAAAAATATCATATATCTCACATATGAGCAGTTTGGATATACTGCAGGTGTTGATGGATTGATGGCAAGAGAAAAACCAGGTGCCATATTCTTACAGGGATATTTCTTTGCCGAATCCTTGATTCTTGCAGAGACAGGTCATGCAGTTGGTGCGATTCAGATTGCAGGCACTACTGCAACGGTTCAATTACCCTTCTTTGTTGCTGCCTGTGACTATGTATTAATTGGGGAAGAATTACTGGCTGCCTCTTCATATATTGGAAGAGAACCTGTTATGCTTGGAAGTGTGAAGGGTTCTGATTGGGGAAAGGCAGTTTTGATATTTATAATTGGGGCATACGTTACACTCGGCACAATTGCAGGTATCCTGATGAGCACAGGGAGACATACGCTTATGCATATATTTGAGAAACTTGTCTCGGTCTTTTAAGAGGATATAAATGAAGAAAAAAACGATACCACTTGCTATAACATTTTTAACGGGAGTAATAATTGTCGTTACATTCTTTATCCCTCATCCTCCTTTTGGTAGGCTTCAGGAAGATGCCCTTGTCTGGTATTCTGTTATATTTGGTTTTACGATGTTATTAGGGGTTGATTCACTCGTGAGATTTCATGCCACAAAACTTAGGAGGAGGGAGAAGGGTTCCTGGTTCAGCACAATATTCTTTTTGGGTCTTCTTCTTAGCTTTGTTACAGGACTTATCTCAGAGCTCAGGTTCGGAGATGCCTTTAAGGTGCAAAGCTCCTTTATGTATTTTTATAATTATGTACTTATTCCACTTCAATCCACGATGTTTGCACTCCTTGCCTTCTTTATTGCCTCTGCTTCGTATAGGGCATTCAGGGCAAGAAACCTTGAGGCGACCCTTCTATTGATTACGGCGGTAATTGTTATGCTGGGAAGGGTTCCAGCAGGATATATGTTATGGCATAAGCTACCGCCCATAACAAGCTGGATATTAAATGTTTTACAGTTGGGACCAATGAGGGGAATAATGATTGGTATAGCATTGGGGACTGTCGCAATGTCGTTGAGACTGATTCTTGGTATTGAAAGGACATACCTCTCTTGAGGAGGAATGAATGAGTATATGGGAAAGATTAGGAAAGATAGATAGAAGAATAATATTTCTTATAATAGGGATAGTGGTCCTTATCCCGATAATTTTTGGGCTTAAGATGAGTGTCCAGATTTCCCCTGCTGTTCAAAGTGCATACAATGCTATAAATGATCTCAAACCAGGGTCAGCTGTTATGATCTCAATTGATTATGATGCTGCCTCTATGCCAGAGCTTCAACCTATGTTAATAGCAATCCTGAGGCATTGTTTTGACAAAAATCTCAAGGTTATTCTTATAGATTTCTGGCCACTGGGGCTTCCAATAGGAACCCAGGGGCTTGAACAGGTGGCAAAGGAGTACAAAAAGAAGTATGGTATCGATTATGTTAATCTTGGATATAGACCTGGTGATATTGCTGTAATGCTCAGAATGGGGCTAGAGATAAGGAATGTTTTCTATGGCGATATAAGTGGAACTCCCCTTGATTCCCTGCCTATGATGGATAACATCCATAACTATGATGATATAGCCGTTGTTGTTGGGCTTGAGGCTGGATCTATGGGGGATTATTGGGTTCAGTATGTTAATGCACGCTTCAAGCAGAAGCTGATTCTTGGTGTTACAGCTGTTATGGCAGCGAACGCTTATCCTTATGTACAATCCGGACAGATAGAAGGACTAATAGGTGGGTTGAAGGGTGCTGCAGAGTATGAAAGGCTTGTTCATCACCCTGGATTTGCACATGTTGGGATGGCATCTCAATCCTGGGCACATGTGGCAATAGTTATTTTTATCATATTGGGCAATATAGGATTTTTTGTTGAGAGAAGAAAGGGGAAGAGGTTATGATACAGGCATTTGGGATATGGGTGGCAGCCGGATTGACTCTCTGCATTTTTTCGTTTCTGTATGGAGATAACCCCTTCTACAAATTCGCAGAACATCTATACGTAGGATATTCTGCAGGATACTGGCTTATATATACCTGGCATTTCACAATAAAACTTATGGTTATTCAGCCCATTGCAGAGAAGCAGCCTGGTTCACTTATGCTTATAATTCCTCTAATCTTTGGATTTTTGATGCTTACAAGATGGTTTCCCAGGATTGCCTGGCTTAGCAGATGGTCTATTGCTTTTACAGTGGGTATAGGTGCAGGTCTCGTTTTGACAGGTGCAATTCACGGATACATCCTACCCCAGGTTAAGGCAACTCTACTACCTCTGTGGACAGGCAAGTGGATAACATCTGTAAACAATTTCATAATTGTCGCTGGCGTCCTCACTACACTCATCTACTTCTATTTTTCAAAGGAGCACAAGGGTGCTATTGGGAAGACGGCTAAGATAGGTATTATGTTTATTATGGTTGCCTTTGGTGCATCCTTCGGTTATACTGTAATGGCAAGGATCTCCCTTCTTATAGGCCGATTTGAGTTTCTGAAAGAGGCAATTCTTAAACTGGCGCATTTCTTCTAAGATGGAATGGTTCTTTATAGACACGGGCTTCAGAGACCCATATTTTAATATGGGTTTTGATGAAGCCCTGATGAATTTTGTAGAAAAAACAGGCAAGCCTGTATTGAGGTTCTTTAACTTTTCTCCACCATCTATAACCATTGGGTTTCACCAGAGGGTCTCAGAATGGATCATCTCGCTTGGCAAGAAGGGTTATCCATTTGTTAGAAGACCAACAGGGGGAAGGGCTGTAATTCACTCTGGAGATATGACATACTCGCTTGCATTCCCACAGAGTGATGAATTGGTAGGTGGAAGCGTACTTGAATCATACAAAAAGATTTCACAAGGGTTTGGTAAAGGTTTTGAGATATTGGGACTTGATGTAAAGCTTGAGAGAAAATCAGGTGATAGGGACAGCGATCTTTGTTTTAATGCACCGTCCTGGTATGAGTTTACCTTTAAGGGCAAAAAAATCATAGGTTCTGCACAGGTTAGGAGATTTGGTATTTGTCTTCAACAGGGAACCCTTGCAGCAAAAAAGCCAGATAACGTTTTTCCACATATGCCGGGGCTTATATCAGTTGAAGAGGCGCTGGGGAAGAGGATTTCTCTTGAAGATATAAAGAAGGCTGTAAAAAAGGGATTTGAAGAGGCATTTGGAATTACATTTATTCCACTAAAATACGATAGTATATCACCTCTTACAGAAAAATATTCGTCCAGGGATTGGAATTATAAATATGCTTGAAGTTGTAGCTGTAGGCAAAATAAAAAATAAAGAAATAAGAGCTCTTTGTGACTATTATAAGAAGCTCTCCTCCCGTTTTCTCAGGATAAAAGAGAGAGAGGTAAAAAGGAGGAATGTGAAAAAAGAGTTAGGGGGATGTTATTCCATTTTACTGGATGAAAATGGAGAGGAGTTCCGAACCCTCGATTTCTTGAAATTTTTTGAGGGAATTCAACACAAAGAACCCAGAATAAAATTTGTAGTTGGAGATGATGCGGGTTTTAATAATGAGGAAAGGGAAAAGGCAAATTTTATATTATCCCTTTCAAAACTCACATTTCCGCACGAAATTGCAAGACTTTTATTGTTTGAACAACTATACAGAATATTTACCATTATCCATCGTCACCCGTATCATAGAGGGTAAGGAGGAAAAATGAAAGTGAAAGTACACACGGAGTACATCTTTTTTAAAACAAAGAAGAAGAAAGAATTGCTTCATATAACCGAGAGGATAAGAGACATAGTGAAGAATAGTGGTATTAAGGAGGGGTTTTGTTTGGTCTCTGCTATGCATATAACATCAGGAATAATTGTAAACGACTACGAAGAAGGGTTGATGGAAGATATTATGGAATGGCTTGAGAAGTTAGCCCCTTACAGAGAAAATTATAAACACCATAGGGGTGGAGAAGCAAATGGGGATGCACACCTGAAAAGAATTCTTTCTCATCATCAGACTATAATTCCTATAACAAATGGTAACCTTGATCTCGGTCCCTGGGAACAGATATTTTATGCAGAGTATGATGGCCAAAGAAGAAAAAGGATAATAGTTAAGGTAATGGGTATTTAATTTGTATATATATTCTGCAGCTTCATTCAAAGCAAAGGTATGGAAGGTAGGAAATAACAGATATAGAATCTTTTATCCTTCACCTGTGGTGAGTGACAACACCATTAACGACGATGTGCAAGCAGTGTTAAATGTGCCTGACAAAAACACAAAAAAAATAATGCTATTCGTGCATGGACTCGCCGCAAGAAAAGAGTATGGATGGTTTCAAATGGGAAGAGAGCTCGCTGAGATTGGCTATGCAACATTTTTTGTTCATCTACCCTACCATTTAAGCAGGATCAAAAATGTAAAAGAGACAAAAAGTAAAGTGAATTTTATGGATGGGGTTTTCGGTTATAAATTTTTTAGACAGGCAGTTTTTGATGTATTGAGAGGTATAGACCTTCTACAGGTAATGGGGTATGAAAAATATGGAATTATTGGGATAAGTCTTGGAAGTATTATATCTACAATGGCAGCAGCTATGGATAAAAGAATAACAAGTATTGCACTTATACTTGGTGGCGGTGATTACGGAATTCTCACCTGGGATAGTCCTATTATGTTTAAAATAAGAAAGGATTACAAAAGGCAGGGGATCTCCAGGGCAGATTGTTTGAAGTGTAGATCAAAATTTGAAAATTTTAGAAATAAATTTCTGGAAACAGGTGATATAAATAGTGTAAAGAATAAGGTTATATGTTTTTACTATGACCCACTTACATATGCACCGCTTCTGAAGGGTAGAAAAATATTAATGATAAATGCCCTTTTTGATATGGTTATTCCAAGAGAATCTACGCTGAAATTGTGGAGGGACCTGGGTTATCCTACATTAAAATATCTCTGGGCAACGCATACATCCATTGCCTTTAGAAAGAAAAGTGTGGTTTCAATAATAAAACAGTGGTGTAAGGATTAATGAAATTCACTGCCTGAAAACAATTCTACTTTCCTCGTAATCCGCTGTAACTTCCCCCTCTTTTATTTTCCCATCAAGTATCTCTTTTGAGAGGGGCGTCTCAATATACCTCTGGATAGTTCTTCTCAGTGGTCTTGCACCGTAAGCAGGATCATAACCTTCCCTTGCAAGAAATTCCTCTGCCCGTTCAGTGACATTAAGTTTAATATTCTTTTCATTTAGCCTTCTGAGTAAGTCCTTCAGCAGGATCTCCACAATTTTTTTCACATGTTCAAGTTTTAAAGGACGGAAAATAATTATCTCATCTATCCTGTTGAGGAATTCAGGTCTCATTGTTCTCTTTAATTGGTCAAACACCTTTTCCTTCAGGGCTTCATAATTGTCAGCAAGGTCCTGTATTGTATCAGATGCAATATTGGATGTCATTATTATAACTGTATTTCTAAAATCTACTGTCCTTCCTTTTCCATCAGTGAGTCTCCCATCATCGAGTATCTGAAGAAGGACATTGAATACATCAGGATGTGCCTTTTCAATTTCATCAAAAAGAATAACCCGGTAGGGTCTTCTTAAAACAGCCTCTGTGAGGTATCCTCCTTCCTCATAACCCACATATCCTGGAGGTGCACCAATAAGTCTTGAAACGGAAAATTTTTCCATATATTCACTCATATCTACTCTCACCATTGCATCCTCTGAGTCAAAGAGAACCCAGGCAAGTGCCTTTGCAAGTTCTGTTTTACCCACACCCGTTGGTCCAAGAAATATGAAAGAACCTATAGGCCTCCTCTCATCCCTTAACCCACTCCTTGCCCTTCTTATTGCATCTGCGATGGCAACGACGGCTTCATCTTGATTTACAATGCGTTCGTGTATCTTTTCTTCAAGGTGTATTAACTTCGCCCTATCCTCTTCGAGCATCTTTGTAACAGGTATTCCTGTCCACTCTGAAACAATCTCAGCTATATCTTCTTCTTCCATTGTATCTGACAGTTTTTTTTCTTCCATCCACTTTTTCTTCTTCTCATCAAGCTCTTTTTCAAGGAAGGAAGCCTTTTTTAGAAGGTCATCTGCAAGCTGTGGATTATCCTCTGCCTCTTTCTTTAAGTCTGCAATTTTCTTTTTAATTTCTTTGAGTTCGGGAGGCATCTCGGAAAGATCTATTCTTCTCCTTGCACATGCCTCATCAAGCAGATCGATTGCTTTATCGGGTAAATATCTTCCCTGAATGTATTTCTTAGAGAGTATTACTGATGCCTTAATTGCATCATCAGAGATCTTCACGCCGTGGTGCTTTTCGTAACTCTCCCTTAACCCTGTGAGAATTTTAATAGCATCCTCAATGGCAGGCTCTTCTACCCAAACGGGTTGGAATCTTCTTTCAAGGGCTGGGTCTTTTTCTATAAATTTTCTGTATTCTTCAATGGTTGTAGCACCTATTGTCTGAACTTCTCCTCTGGCAAGGAAGGGCTTCATAATGTTTGCAGCGTCAACTGCTCCCTCTGCTGCCCCTGCTCCTACAATTGTATGTAACTCATCAATAAATAGAATAACCTTTTCTTTCTGTTTTAATACCTCATTAAGAATTGCCTTCATTCTTTCTTCAAATTCGCCTCTGAATTTTGTTCCTGCAACAAGCCCCGGGAGATCAAGGGCAAGGACTCTTTTGTTCAGAAGCACCTCAGGGACCTCTGCCTTTGCTATTCTCTGGGCAAGTCCTTCAACAATAGCCGTTTTTCCTACCCCGGCTTCACCTACCAGAACAGGATTGTTTTTTGCCTTTCTTGCAAGGATCTGAATTACCCTTTTTATCTCCCTTTCCCTATCGATAACGGGGTCTCCTACCTCTTTTGTCATATCCCTTGTATATTTTTCAAGTATTCTGTATTTACTCTCTGCATCCGGTTCTTCAATTCTCTTTTCTCCCCTTACAACCTTCAGTGCATTATATATATTTTCCCTTGTTATTCTATGTTTGCTGAATATAACAGCAACATCACCACCTGCCTCGGTAAGTGCTAAGAGAATATGTTCTGTTCCTATATATTGATCTGTAAGCCTTCTTGCCTCTTCCCACGCATCATTCAAAACCTTTTGCGCTCGTGGTGTCATATATGCCTGTGCCACGCCGTAAACCTTTGGCCTTCTCTCTAAAAAATCGATCAGTTCATTCCTTACCTGTAACGGATTAGCACCGATTTCTTTCAGAATTTGAGGAACAATGCCCTGGGGATCCTCAAGGAGTCCATAGAAAAGATGCTCAGCATCAAGCTCGCTGTGATTGAATTTCGTCAATGAAGATTGCGCAATCTGAATTGCCTCCTGTGCCCTTTCCGTGAATTTATCAAAGTTCACAATACCTCCTCTTAATCGTATTAATAATTTCTGATGTTGAATAAGCATTTTTGTATCTTATTCTCACTACCTCTCCCCCCCTTTTTTTTACAAGTTCAGCTCCTACTATCTCGTTTTCTTTCCAATCGCCACCCTTCACAATTATATCTGGCACGATCATTTTGATGATCTCTATAGGCGTCTCTTCAGAAAAGGGTATTATATAATCAACATATTTTATACTGTCAAGAACCTCCATTCTTGCCTTGAGGGGAACGATTGGTCTTTGCTCTTCCTTGATTTTACGTATCGATTCATCTGTATTTATACCAACTATAAGCACACCCCTTTTTTTTGCCTCTCTTAATAATGTTATATGTCCGGGATGGATCAAATCGAAACAACCATTTGTAAAAACAACCTTTTTCCCTTCCTCTCTAATTGAGGAAACAATTCTTTTAATGTCTTCCCTTTTTATTATCATATTCTTTCTTCAGTTCCTCCAATGTGACCGTTGCTACCCCAAATTTTCCAACCTCGATACCTGCTGCAATATTAGAGACGTATACGGCTTCTTCAATAGGAAAACCAGCTGTAAGTGCCAATGTAGCAGTTGCTATTACGGTATCACCTGCACCAGATACGTCATAAACCTCCCTTGCCATTGATGGGAAAAGTTTATGTTTCCCTGAATAGAAAAGTGCCATACCTTTACTGCCCATTGTTACAAGGACAGGTGAATTAATGTTCTTTTGAAGACTAAAACCTGCATCCAGAATGCTTTTTTCATTGTTAAGTTCTTTCCCAAGGACTTTTTCCATTTCCCTCAGGTTTGGTTTGAAGAGGCTTATGCCTTGAAATGAAAAAAAGTTTCTGAATTTGGGGTCCACTGTAATCGTTTTATCTTTAAATTTAGATATCGTTTTTGATATAAGGTTACTTGTAAGACAACCCTTATCATAATCCTCAAAGACAATGCCATCTATTCTGTCTTTGAAGGAAAATACGTGGTCGAGGATTTTATTTTCAGTATCTTTCTTTATCTCATAAGCATCCTCTATATCTACCCTGACTACCTGCTGATTGTGTGCAACGATCCTCGTTTTAACCGTTGTCTTCCTACCCTTTTCCCTGATAATCCCCGTTTTATCAAGACCTTCTTCTTCCATTAATTCAAGGATTAGATCACCATAATAGTCATATCCAATTACCCCAACTAAAATAGGGATTCCTCCAAGTGCCTTTATATTATTTGCAACATTACCTGCGCCTCCAATTCTGTGAAAGGTTTCTTCTATGGATACAACAGGTACGGGCGCCTCAGGGGATATTCTTTCGACTATCCCCTTTTTATATTCATCTACCATTACATCGCCGATTATAAGTATTCTTTTGCCCCTAAAGTCTTCTAAGTTCATATGGAAAAAATACACAAAAATACTTTAATGTCAATGAGTTTATGGGTGGAATGAACCTTTTTGGAAAACTAAAAGATTTAAAAACGTTAATAAACAAAAATGTTTATATTACTGTCCCCAGGATTCAAGACAATTAAAGTCATGAAAATTATCAAAAAATCTATTGAAGTTCTTTAAGCGCCAATTCCTTCCAACTATCTGCTCACAATATAGTTTATCAAACCGATAGCACCACCTGTAACACCTTCAATGATGGAATTATAAACACACATTCCAGAGGGGTTATAATAGACATAGTCGAACATTAAACCATCTATAAATCCCGTTAGAACACCAGTTGATATACCTATGGTGATGTAATCAAAGATATTGTTATCCCTGCTGTTTGTCAGAGCAAGATAGGGGATTCCGGTCTGGAGTAATGATGTGCCAATCCCTGTTCCAATGATATATCCATAACCCTGAACGTCAGAAAAATCATTCCTTATATTGCCTTTTATTAGATAATAAAGGTATCCTAACCTGAGAAGCCCCGTTGATATGTTTGAGGTTAAATACCCAATTTTGTTTTTTATTTCATTCTTTTCATGGGTGTATATGGGAAGAGAAAATCTTCCATGCGCTGAAATGTAGGGAGATACCTCCCAGGGATTTAATTGATTAAGCCCTCTTTGGATCTCTTCATCATAGCCTGTTTTATTGTAATGGATAAAATTACACCCAAGAGAAAAATAAGGCTCAAAACCCTTTGACATTGGTATATTCATCTCAAGGGAAAGATTGATGATTTTATCACTTGAAAGGTATAACCTGTATTGTCTGCAATCTGTAGTGTCAATTAATAAAGATGACCTCTCCCCACTGCCCCATAGAGACAGATGGGACCTGATGATAAGCTCAACATTCCCTTGTTTTTTTATAAGATACCCTATTGTTATGGGAAGGTAAGAATTTCTATATATTCTGGTAATATCCCACTGGTAAGGGGTTCCATCAATAGTATCGTTTATCGTGATTCCACTATTTGCAACTGCAGAATAGTAGATGGCAGTTCCTAAACTGAGATTTCCAAATTTAAACGAGAACTCGCCATAAGTAGAGTTGCCAAGCACTGCCCTATAGATGTTTTCTGTGTTCCACTGCCCACCAATTCCATCAAAGACTGTGAACTGAACACCGTTGAAGTTAGACATAAAAATCAGTGATAGATATAAATACAGTATAAACACCTCCTTTTTATACCTTTAGAATTATAATCACATAAAAGCGGATGGTCAATAGTTCGATTTGCCTCATTAAAAATCAACACAAAAATAGTAAAATATACCTCCAGTTAAAGATG
>CAZQRW010000039.1:0-18984 GCA_964596115.1 uncultured bacterium | reverse complement strand
TACAGAGGAGTCTGCGTTTCCATACTGGTCTGTATCCCAGAAATCAAGGACATTACTATAATTCTTCCAGACAGGTCCACCGTAGTAACCATAATTGTAAAGCCAGTAGTAACCAAACCTTGCCCATCCATAGGATGCATTGTTATAGTCAACAAGCAGGAGGAAATGATCGGGCGTGCCTGCACGAATTACATATGAGTAGGTGTTTATGTCATCTGTCCTTCCACCCTGTAAGTCAATGGCAGATGTCCAGTATGTAACCGTATCACCAACACTAACACCAGGAATAGAAAATGCAAATACACCACTGGTCGAATCGCCGTAAACGATATTTGAAATATCGTCTACGATACTATCTATAGCACCACTATTCACCTGGTAGTAAAGTATTGCATTTTCTACACCACTCGATTCAGAAGGTACACCAAAGTCCTCCCACCATACATTCACCGTTCTTGGGTCTGTTGAATAGTTATCTGGAAGATCTTCACAGGCCTTTAGAACTGGAGGTGGATTGGAATAAAACCTTACTTTTGCCCATATATAAGCGAAATGGTAGGATGAATACCAGGCAGGTCCACTGCCTCTATCCCTGTGCATCAAGGTATGGTATGGTGGATTACCATTTGCATATATTGAAGGACATGGTGAAGAGTCAGGTATTGCCTTTACCCAGCCAACACCAAATATCCTCAGTGAATCGTCATAGGCAAGAGAAGAGATATCAAATGTGTCCTCATCCGCATACGCAGGCAAATCAGGATTTGGAATAACAGACTCTTGCTCTGAGGCAAGTATACTCAAGATAGGTGAATTGGGATTACCCGGAGGATTAGGATGAT
This sequence comes from uncultured bacterium, assembly GCA_964596115.1. Lineage (GTDB taxonomy): Bacteria > Hydrothermota > UBA3072 > UBA3072 > B12-G15 > CAZQRW01. The sequence goes on along the minus strand of CAZQRW010000039.1, from coordinate 18,142 downwards.
ACTCAGGGAAACTATCCGTATAATAACCGACATCGTCATTATGATTCAGTTCTGCTACAAATAGTGTTACCAGATTCTGGTTTCTATCGGTATAGACATAACTGTAGCGGGCTGCCAGGAGTGAACAGGCAGCAGGTGGATTGAACCAATCCATAGTAGTATCCATGTCTTCAATGCTACCAAGATAGAAATTAGGGTCTCCACCACCGGTGTAGGTTAGCCACTGGTCGACTGTCGCCTTTGAATTTGGAAAAAGCCTATTCGAAATCGTGGGTGAGACCAATTTTTTGCCAGCAAGCGGGACAACTTCACTCTTCTGCCCTGGCCTTGCAGGAAGCAGATAGGCATCCGCTGTGGCAGCACTAACAACAAAACCAGTCAGTGCAAGCAAGACAAACAACTTACGCATAAACACCTCCTTTTTAGGTTTTTAATTTCCTTACAATCCTTCTACTGCCCTTGTCAACTTATACACGAAATCTGATGAAGTCGGATCAATATAATTCGGACTTGCTGGATCTTTCGTGTCTGGATCGAGCTTCCACAACTCCCAGAGACAGTTCACATAGAGCCCTGCGTAAAGATAGTCCTGCGTAAGGAGGATGTGGACATTCTTAGATGTAATAGCTGGGTCCAGATAACTAAGTTCAGGATCATTTTGAACTGGATTTGTTTCTGGATAATAATTCATAAATGCACGTGCATAAATGATGGAGGGCAGTAGGTCATCTTCAAGCTTTCCGCTACTCTTCCATTTTATCTGATCAATCTGTGAAACACCCGCAAGGGAAACTGCTGCCTTCCCGGTTATTTCATCTAAAGTTGTAGTTGCTATATCGGCATAGATATGAACATCATAGGTCACCCCACCATATGTATTTCCTGGCACAAATACAGAGCTATCCGACGGATCAATACCAGTTTCAAAAACCTTGACAGAACTCGTTATAATTGCATTGTTTGTGAATCTATCAACATTAAGCGATAATTCCGCATCCTTCACTTCTGCTGAACCTTCTATATGGTACACCACCATATTCACAATGAGTTTGTACAGGCCTATTATATCGGTATTCGCCACCATAACATAATAAAGAGAATCACTCGTTATGTTTCCCCAGCCAAAATCCTCATAGTTTTTCTGTTCCTCTATAGGGTTACCCCCTTCCAGATAGAGAGTAAATCCAAAATTGGATATAGCCCTGCTATAGAGAGAGGGATCTTCACTACCCAGCTGCATTTCAGAGTAACCCAATCCAATATACGCATCAGAGTTATCGGACGCAATCTTTACTGCGGAATCAAAACGGGCATGGGCAAGGCTAAAATCACCTCTCTTATAGGCCTCCCACCCTGTCGTAATATATCTTTGAAGGATCTTATCAGAGGTAGTAGGATAGGGAATATTCCATTCTTCGTGTTGCTGGGAGCAACCAAAAAGTGCCAACAAAATTCCAGATATAAGTATTAATTTTTTCACATTTACCTCCTTACCTTACCAAGAGGCCTTTCTTAGTGATTCTCTTTTCACCAGCTGTCAGACGATAGAAATAAACCCCGCTGGCAACTCTACGGCCTTTGTTATTCATAGCGTTCCATCTATAATTATAATTTCCTGCAGAAAGGTTCTGGTTGACAACCTCTTTTATCATTCTCCCAGAAGTATCATATATCCTCAGAGTAACCTTTGAATCTACAGGGATTGAGAAAGATATAGATGTCCTGCCGGAAGAAATCCTATCAACTGAAAGGTTAAATGTAGGTGCTATAGGCGTTGGGGTTCTTGAGCTCATAACCTTAAATGTTCCAAGGTTCTGTGTGGAAACCTCTATTCTATCCCCAACTATTGTACCTCCAACCTCAACCCAATTATTTCCATCGAATCTGTAGATCTTTTCTGTTCCTTTCAAATTGGGTTTTCTTATACTGATAACAATCGGCTTATTCAATACACCAGATGCTGATACATAACATTCATTTTTACCCGAAATAGTTGTGAATTTTGTAGTAGAAGATACAGCACCTGCAGGCACTCTCACTTCATATGTTCCCGCAATAACAGTTCCACTGGAGGATACATCTGTGGTTTTAACTATCATCGTATCTACATATGGATTAGCAGATGCATCTTCAGCCCAGATTGTTAGTATCTCTCCCGATGTATCAGTATTGGTTGGGAGTACATAATCTGCTACATACTTGTTCTTACCATTTGCTAACGGGGAATCTGGGGAAAGAGTCATTAATGTTGTATCGCTGCCCGCAATCAAAAGTGGTGTTTCCAATCCAATATCCTTATAGAGACTCTTTTCAGAGAAGAGTAATACCCTCAGATATCTATCAGCAAGAGGACTTGGAATGAATCCGACCTCTACAGTAGTATCACGACTGTTATCTATAGCAAACACATAGGATGCCCTCAAAGGATCAACCCCTTTATTGGAGATAACTTCAACAAATACATAATCTTTATCAATTCCAGATGTTGAATCTTGCAAATCACTGATGTCTATTTCGTATACATTGCCTGCTATAAAATCAGATGTATCGACCTTTGTTACACTTACTATACTATCACTGGCATTTGTCTTTATTACATAGAGAACAAAATCATTAGTATTGCCACCGTTAAATACGACCTTATTGCTTGCATAACCAGAAGCATAGTAAGAAGAAATCTTATAGAGATTAGCACCATAATATCTGGTAGCCCCAGTTTTGTCTATAGTGGTGACCGGAACAGGCAAAAATTTAATAGATTTAACAGTTTTTAGCGAATCCATAAAGCCCTGAGGGAAAAACTCCTCAAACATTGAAACAAAATTACCACTTAAGCTGTTTTGTTCCAGAGTGGTGTCAATGGAAGCAATACCCTGTACAGGAATTGTGTCCTTTCTCCCTGTTATTGGGTCAACCAGGAATATCCCTTTTGCCTTGATTAAACTTTTGATAAAGCTGTCACCGTAATTATCCCTGAGGTATTGAACAAACAAATATGGCAAATTTTCTGCACCGCTACCTTCTGATGCAACATCCTTGGTAACAAGGGCTTTGTCATTCATAAACTGTACACCTGTACTATCAATTCCTGTATCGCCCAAACCAAACGCTGCTATATGATAGACATAGTAGTTAAAGCATTTCTGTAACCAATCTTCCTCATTGGGGTCATCCCACCAACCTACCATTTCTGCCATTGATTTTGCAATCTCTGGAACTGCTTCATCGGGATCAGAGAGGAATTTAGGATAATCAACATATATGATCTCTGTCTTGTTGCTGTAGGTATGTAGGCTATCAACGTACTCGTTGGTTGGATCAAAGTAAGAATAACACCAATCTGATGAGCCGCCTGCAGTAAGGTCCTCTATATCGAGCAATAAGATATTCAATGGCTTCCCATCCACATCAGGAATTGAATCAAGATTGTCATTCACAAGGTCGTACAAACCTGTATTAGGTACGCCAGGTGTCATATATTCAAAAAATGAATCAACCTTTGCAATAACGGCATCTGTGAGGGTAACGGATGCATCATCAATACCATTGTTATCCTCAACCCAGTTTGTGCCAGCGTTATACGATTTATATAAGCCATTGAGATTGCCAACAAAAATAGTATCAGGACTGTAAGCTGTTACGCAACTGACGTCTCTTACATAGGACTCAACTCCGTAGTTTGTAAAATCATTGGAAAGTCTTGTCCAATCTGCATCTGTTGGTCCTCTTTTATAGATGTAATCATTTGTCGCAGCGTAGACATTATCACTATCATCAAATACTATATTCCTTATCTCAATAGAGGTATCTGCAAGGGCGCCTGTAATATCTGTCCAATCTGTTCTATCATACTCAACGATCTTAGTGTTTCCAGCTGTAGGCTCCGCAACAACATACTTTGTTCCTGTGTTATTGTGGACAGCGATCGACCACAGACCCTTTACATCATATACCTTACTCCATTCATCAAGCGTACCGTCATAATAGTAAACACCAAGCGGTGTAGTTGCATAAATATTGTCCTTAAGGGAATCTTCGGGAACAATGGCATATACCTTGGGTTCAAGATTAAAGTTGTCAATATAGTAGGATATTGCAGAAACCTCAAACCCAGGACCATAAAATGAAATTGCAGGAAGACTATCACTGGCAGCCGTAAGGTCTACAGTATCCACCACATTAGGCGTAGTAACATAAGCAACACCATCTTCAAAATTAGTAGTTACGGTAAGATGATTCCATGTAAATGGTGTTGATTCAAAGGCAGGATCTATACTACTCCACCCATATTCACCCCATACCCGCAAAGCACCTCCATAAACCTGCATTACAAGCTGCTTACCCATATTCTTAATGACCATCTTTCCTGAAATGAGCCCAGTTGCAATATCAAAGTCCGTTACAAGAAAACCAAGGTCTGGAGAGGCATAACTTACACCAAAATCATCACCTCCCATTCCTTCTGCATGAATAACAAGGGAATAATTGCCAGTATTTACAAAGGAGGTATCCCTTGTAACGTATCTATAATTGTCCTGTGTCCCAAACCTTGTCCATCCAGCAGGTAATGTATCAGAAGAAACAGTTGAATCTTCAAAACCTTCCCTCAACAGTAAAGGTGGTAATTGAGACCAGTTTATCCATGGTTGATAGGTCCTTGCATAGATAAAATTATCCTTCACTGCGTACATCTTCTCTGCGCCTGTAGATGGGCTTGACTGAACGATAGGAGAGGTGGTTACGTAAGATATATTCCCCTTAAGAACACTGGGCTTTTGCGCGGCCCAGGATGAACCACTATTTGTAGACAGGTAAACACCATCACTTGTTGCGGCAAGAATTTGAGAAGACGTTGCTGAGTTATAATGAATATCCACATAATTCACCTCTGCATTCCCAGGGATACCAGAAATACTCACCCACGCCGAATTAAAATCGGACTTTCTTACAAATGTGGAATTATCCCCTTTAATTTGCGAGAGAATATAATGATTACTCAGATCAGAAATAATCCATGAGGGCGGCATCATATTTTCAACAGACCAGACGTGTACATTTCCTGTGGTGTCCCTCAAAAGTGCGCCAACCTGACGGTATAATTTAAATGCACCCTGGTCTTGGGTCCAGAATATTTTTCCCTCTTTTCCGCCAAAAACAAAGATAGGAAGCAAGAATAAAAGTGACTTTAGTCTCATTCTATCCCTCCTTATTAAAATCCCAGGGCAAGAGAAACCCTGTGAATTCCAGGCATTATATTACCATTTGAATAGGAGTAGTCAAATCTAAATTTTCCAATACCAAATTTCTGGGCAATCCCAATTCCACCATTAAAGTTGGAAATATCCTTGTCTCTATTAAGCTCATATCCACCCCTGATATATAAAATATCAAGTATGTTGGCCTCTGTTCCAAAATTATACCTTTCAATATTATCACTGGGATGGATTAAATCAAAGGAAGCGGTAATATCCACACCCTCAGTCTTAAAAACCTCCATTGCAAATCCACTTCTAAAGGTCACAGGAAGAGGGTAATTGGTAAAGGTTTTGTTTGCTTCTTCAATGCTACCATTCGCCCAGGAGTCATAATGACCTGCTGGCGTTACATCAGGACCAAAGTTCATTATTGCAAGTCCAATCCTGAGCGATCTAAAACCAGTCAGGTAGAAGCCACCTATATCTACACCAAAACCTGAAACATTATGATCATTCAGGACATTATCTGTGGGATAATCCTCCTTTATCATCTTTACATTAATTCCAAAGGCAAATCTATCAGTCATAAATCTACTGAAGGTAACTCCAGCTTCATAAGCACCATAAGTAAAGAACTGTCCCGTTCCATCTGGATTTTCAATCGTTGTTGCCTCCATATCATCTGTGGATAGTCCAGAGTAGAAAAATCCGATATTTCCTGCAATGCCCAGGCTCTGAGCGACACTGATAGTCGTGAGATTGATATTAGCCCACCAGTAGGTATTATTAAGAAATACACTCAACCCCTTTGTCAATGCCATACCAGCAGGATTAAAAAATACTGCCGATGCATCATCACAAACAGCAGTGTATGCCTCCCCCATACCTGCAGCACGCGCACTTACAGGAATATCAAGAAACTTGGCTCCATTTATTCCCACCTTTGCAAACTGTCCAAATATCAGGATCGGTGATAACAACAATATTGGAATAAACCTTTTCATTTTTCACCCCCTCTATCTGATTATGACGAATTTGCCTGTTGTAGAATCAATAAATTTTCCATTTTCGTCAAATTGCTCAATTTTATATATATATAAACCACTTGCTACCTCAAGGTCTTTGCGGGATCTCAAATTCCAGAATTCTGTTCCTGTGGGGCCTGTATGATCTATCTCTTTCACAAAATCCCCGTTCACAGTGAATATTAATATCTTGCAATTACCTGGAAGGTTTGCAAAAGCAATCTTATTCTCATACTGTTGCTCCCAGCTTGCAGAACCATAATAGGGATTAGGTACAACTTTAACGCTATCAAGGGCTGAGTGAAGGGCAGATGTTATATAAATCGGTATTTCTGCTCCCTTTTCGTCCTTCATATAATTCGACTTGGCACATTCAAGGGGCTTGACAGCAGGTCTTCCAGTAAGTGTATCAGCCTCCCTACCCATATCATACGAAGCCACACAATAGTAGTATGGGACACCAGGAAGAGCAGTGGAATCTTCATATGTATGAGGATAATTTGGTGCATAGGACGTATCATATTCGGCTAACAACTGCCAATTCCCAACATTCCAGGCACTTCTATATACCCTGTATCCTGCAAAGTCATACATTCCATCTACTGGATCAGGGGTTATTTCAGCAATATTTGACCAGACCAGTTTTACAATTCCTTTATCAACACTGTAGTGAAGATCAGGGACGGCTGGTGGTACAGGAATAATCCAGTGGTAATCCTCATCCGGTGCACTGGGATGAGCAGGATCACTATGGGTAGAACCCATATAGTAGGCAGTCATTGCATAATCAGATATCTGCCTTGCGCCCGGAACATAGCCCTTTTTGTAGTATGTATCAGTACCTCCATCAAGGCCATAACCAACACCAGAAACATAGACCAATTTTAAGGTCTCTCCATTTGCAATCTTGAAGGGACCAGTAGTCAAAAGAAACCTGTAGTCAAATGTTGCTGCACCTATATCAAATGGATGAGGCATAAACATATATCCCTTCATAGCTGAATGTGTCCCAGATTGATATTCATACATATTCTCATCCGTTCCCGGGTCATTGTTCCAGTTCCACCAGGCATGTGAATAAACAAGGGGAAATCTTGCAGGGTCCCCATTGGCATCGGTGAAATACATATCATTCTTTGCAGGGGGTGCATAGATCAATCTCCCAAATATATACCCTGCACAGGCACCGCCTTCACCCTCATCATCCTCAGGTGTACTAGGATTATCCGCATCATATATGTAACTCATATTCCTGGGGATATAGTATGTCTCTCCTGTAAGTGTTCTCTCATCCGGGTCATCGCCGTATATCTGCGCCCAATCAGGCACCCCATCTGCCCCAGGAACACTCTTATCTGCAAGCACTGTAAGGGTATCACCCGGGGCGTGGGCAAGACCGATCCATTCATTCCCCGTGTAACCATCAAAACATACGAGGTCATCAAGATGAGGGTCGGTTGCATCTGCCTCACAGTTATCTGCGTCAAATTTCCAGGATACAAACACAGGACTAAGAACATCAGGGCCGCCTATACTACTGTTTGATTTATTATATGATATGTACATCTCATAGACAATAAACTTGTTGTAAGGATCAACAGACCACTGATAAGATTTTTGCAGCACATCCAGACCAATGGGATTTGGATTATTGCCATAAGGACCGTAATCGTTGTAATAGGAGACAATATCCATCTGTGATTTATCCGGTCCTACATATACCCACCCACAACTGGCATTGATGTCATCCGGCCCCCATTCATAGCCAATTGAATAATCCGCTGCAGTAACATAGTCTGTTCCACCCAACCTTGTCCCAACCCACAAGGCACCTTCCCATAGATAGTACCAGCCAAAACCACCTGGCCAATCATAGGATGGATTCCCTGTGTTACTTGCGTTTGGGTCACCATAATCCCCAAAGTTCGATTCCACATTCCAGACATCACCAACGATATGTGGTTTGTAACCCATAGTACATGCCTTGCCGCCTTTGCCCAAAGTACTCTTTGAACTAATATTGTGAACCCTTGCAGATAATGGAAGAATCAAAACAAAGGCAACAAAAATTCCAAGCAATTTTTTCATACTCAACCTCCTTACCATTTTATTTCAAGACCAATTCTCATTCTTCTTCTTGCAGAATATCGAGTAGGATCGTCATATCTCCCTGCTGGGTCGTGATAGACATTATACCACTCTGCATCAGATATGCTTAATGTATTCTTTTTATCAAAGAGATTATAGATATCTATAAGCAGTCCGGGTTTCAGTTTACCCAGTGTAAAATTCTTGGTTATCCTTGCATCTGTACTTATCGTATAAGGCCTTCTTCCTTCATTTATATTCTGGACCTTTGATCTCGATGGAGGGGTCCAGGGAAGACCACTACCATAGTTTGTAAGGAAGTTAATGCTCACATCGTTCAATCCTGGAATGTTGAATAAATTTCTCCCTGCTGGTGAAACGAAACCAATACTTGCGCTAACCGTATGTCTTTGATCCCAATCAAGGTAGTGCTCCTCAGCGGGCACAACATATCCAGCCCAAATATAATCATAATTCTGTCTGGTAGAAGAAGACTTACCCCTGGCAATTCCGTATGTATAGGAAACATTCCAAGTAAGAAAATCGGGCATGCCACCAGGTCTCTTTGTAAATGTTACCTCTATACCCCTTGCACTACCATAGTCTGCATTACCATAAATAGTATAGTAGTTAACAGGGGTGTAGAATATCTGCTCTGTATCAGTCAATCCAGTTATATCTTTCATATATATGGTTACATCGAGCCTCATTTGATCAGTAAATGCATGCTTTACACCAACCTCATAGGATACCGTCTTTTCCGGGGAGATATCGGGATTCCCCACCATAGGGAATGCCCCACTGAAATCCCAGGTTTTATTCCTATAGAGGATATACATTGGAGGAATCTGGAAATAATGCCCGTATGTAAAGTGGAGAACATCCACTTCTGTTATGGGGAAGGAGAATCCTATCCTGGGGCTTATCTTCCAGCTCGGCGATGATTTTACGGGATTTAAAATTTCTCCACCCACATTGACATCAGTAACAGGATGATATGGATCTTTAGGTACGTAAGCGTTTGCATCAAAGAAATCATACCTGAATCCAGCATTTACAATAAAGTCTTTAAATTCCATCTTATCCTGAATATATCCAGCAAATGAATGGGGGAAGGCTTTGTCATAAGTCATATATATATTTCCCCCCGATGCCATATCGGCTCTGTACCTAAATATTTCAAAGTATTTGCCCTCTAAGCCCATCTTTAGCTGGTGATTCTTTGTGACCTGACTTGTCAGATCCCACCTTGCTGTGTTTATAGCGTGAGCATCTTGCTGCCATGCAATTCTGTAATACCCACTGATAATGAATCCATTTATATCCTGATTCCTTACAAAAGGATAATTGTAAAGCTGGGGCCAATCGTATCCAAGTTCGCCCAGGTTATCTATCTCTACGTTTCTATCGTGGTCAACATCTGCAAAATCATCAATCCCATTCCTGTCACTGGCATAATGGTGGACAATGGTATCACCAAAGGCTGTAACCTCCCTTACAGTAACAGTTGAATCAGTAGAATTTATGTAACCATCCCCGTTCAAATCGAAACTACCATCCTCAAAGACATTTACATCCAATTTAGTAAAGTACCTGTTAACTTTTAACTCCCAATAGGTCTTAGGGGAAATAGCATGGGAAAAGTTGACTCCAACGGCATATGTATTCGCTTTATAATCTGGGAGGTTTTCAAGGTTATACTTCCACTGAGCGCTATAACCAAGGTAGTCTTCAAGCGTATACAGACCATGAATAGTCATCTTTATTGATGGTGAGGGGTGAATGGTAATCTTACCATCGAATGACCTCATAAAGTCATCCTGATGGGGATGAAGTCCGTTTGTCTTAAAGATCTCACCAGAGACTACCATACCAAGCATTTTACGCACGATAGGAACGCCAAGAAGAAAATCTAACCTCTTATACTTTTCTGCCTGCCAGTTTAAAGAATCACCAGGCTTCCATCCCTTGGCATTCTTATCAATGACGTCCTGTAATCCTTCTACTCCCATTGCATCATTTGTTCTACCTCTTAAATTGAGGCTGATGTGAGTGCTTGGTGCTTCCTTTGTCACAATGTTTACTACACCAGATTGTGCGCTACCATATTCGGCACCAAATCCGCCTGTAAACACAGAGGTTTCCTGAACGCTGATCTGAGGCACATGGGAATCAAAATTACCAAGATATGGATCTCTCATCTCAATACCATCAACCATATAGACCACCTCAGAACTCCTTCCTCCTCTTACGTGACCAGCCACAATACCAGCAGACTGTCGAACCGCCGCCTGGACTGTGTTAACAGGTATTGCATTCATCTGTTCTGCATCGATTATTGCTACGGAAGTAGTTACATCCTTTCGAATAATAGGCCTCTTTGCAGTAACTGTCACCCCTTTAATCTTTACTGTGGTAGGTTTTAAAGGAAAATCAAGGGTAACTGTAAGATCTGATATAACTTCTACATCTTCAATCGTTAGAGATTGGTAACCAATCATCTGAGCTGTCACTTTATACTTTGCTGGCGGTACATTCATGATGATAAAATAACCGTCAGGGTCCGTTGCTGCACCCATTGAAGTCCCCTCAATGATGACATTAACACCTGGAAGTCCTTGCTTTGTTTGAGCATCGTAGACCCGACCGACAATTTTACCTGTCGTACCGGCGAGCATAGATAAGGTTAGAAAAAAGAGTGTAAAACCAAACAACCTACGCATATGACACCCCCTTCTTTAAGGTTATTAAATCCTTCCATCATGCTCTATCGACCAATAACAATAAGATGTAGTAAAGTATAAACAAATAAAAATTTTTTGTCAAGAGTTTTTTTTACTTATTTTTTTTTCTTTATCGGCTATCTAAAACGGGAATCTACAATGGGTTAGGTAGATCGTTGAAAAATTTTTTATTAATCCCCTGTAATGTTCAAAACTATTTTTATCCCTTATCTCTCTTCAGGTTTTTTGTACTTTGCCATCATTTCTCTAAACTCTTCCAGATTGGGCGAATTAATCTCCGCTTCATAAGGGGAAACCTTTCCTGAGGCTACAAGACTGACAAGAGACATATTCATAGTTCTCATACCCTCTTTTACCATTGTCTGCATAACCGATGGCATCTGATGTGTTTTCGCCTCCCTGATAAGTTTTCGTATTGCTGCTATTGAAACCATTATTTCAAACCCTGGTATAAGTCCCCTTTTGTTTTTCTTCTTCAGGAGGATTTGAGATACCACTCCTATCAGGTTAGCACTCAACTGAAGCCTTATCTGCCTCTGCTGAAATGGTGGAAACACATCTATTATCCTATCAATTGTTTCAACAGCATTATTTGTATGAAGAGAGGAAAGCACCAGGTGACCTGTCTCTGCAGCTGTAATTGCCAGTGAAATAGTCTCAAGATCCCTCATCTCTCCAACCACTATAACATCTGGGTCTTGCCTCAATGCATATTTTATTGCATTGGCAAAGGATTTGGTATCTCTACCCACCTCTCTCTGGTCAATTATAGCCTTTTCATCCTTGTATATAAATTCAATTGGATCCTCAACTGTAATAATGTGACAGGCGTCCTTCTTATTTCTATAATTTATCATTGAGGCAATGGTAGTGGATTTACCACAACCAGAGGGACCTGTCACCAGCAACAATCCCCTTGGCTTCATCGCAAAATCCTTCAGAATAGGGGGGAAATTATACTTGCCATCTTCCAATTCAGGGATATTATGGGGAATCCTTCTAAAGACCATCCCTATTATTTTTTTCTGCTTAAAAAGGTTCACTCTGAACCTTGCAAGGTTAGGCACATTTACTGCAACATCCATCTCATTCGTATGGATAAAACGTTCATACTGCTGCTCTGTCAGAACATTCTTAGCTATCCTATCAGTATCCTCAGCTGTTATATTTGAATGATCGTCAAGCTTTATAAGGTCACCATAAATTCTCATAATTGGAGGGCTATCATTTTTTAATATCATATCAGATGCATTGCTTTGCACCATTTTCGAGAGTAGTCCGCCTACATCAACCATTATGTCCTCGCAATTGCACTCTCAAAATCAGAAGGGTTTGAAGCCTTTGAGAGCGCATCCTCATAATTTACCCTACCCCTCAGGTATAGGTCTTTAAGGGATTGATCAAGAAGTCTCATCCCATACTTTCCACCTGACTGGATAAGATTATATATCTGTTCTACCTTCCCTTCTCTAACTGCATTTTTTATACCTTGCGTAGCAATAAGTATTTCAAAAGCAGCAATCCTTCCCGTACCAGAAGAAAGCGGAAGAAGCGTCTGAGAAATTACTGCCCTGAGGGTATTGGCTAACTGGAGTCTAACCTGATGCTGCTGTTCTGGGGGAAACACATCAACGATTCTATCAACTGTTTGGGCAGCATCCGTTGTGTGAAGGGTAGCAAAAACCAGGGCGCCCATCTCTGCAGCAGTCAATGCCCGCGATATTGTTTCAAGGTCTCTCATTTCTCCAACCATTATTACATCAGGGCTCTGCCTTACGACCCTCCTTAATGCCTCCGCAAAGGAAAGCGTATCAACCCCAATCTCCCTCTGTTCAATGATGCATTTATTATCTTTGAAGACAAACTCTATAGGATCTTCGATGGTAATAATGTGTTTCTTATACTTCGAATTCATTTCTTCAATAATAGCTGCAAGTGTTGTCGATTTGCCACTACCAGTAGGCCCCGTGACAAGGACAAAACCCCTGTTATACTTCGCAATATCTTTAAGTACCTGAGGTAAACCCCATTCATCAATGGTTTTAATCCGTAGAGGTATGAGACGAAAGGCAGCCCCAAGATTCCCCCTCTGAAGAAAAACATTTATCCTGAATCTCGCCTTACCTTTTATTTCATAGGAAAGATCAATCTCAAGATTGGTTTTAAATCTCTCTATCTGGTGTGGAGTCATAATAGAAAAAATAGAGGATTTAATAAAATCCTTATCAATAATTGGAAAATCATCCATTTTTTTGAGCTTCCCATCAATCCTGAAAACAGGGGGTTCACCAACCTTTAGATGCAAATCTGATCCATTTACCTCAATTAATTTTTCCAAAAATATGTGAAGTCTTTCCATAAATTCCTTTTTGCACCCGAAAGGACTCGAACCTTCAACCTTCCCGTCCGGAGCGGGATGCTCTATCCGGTTGAGCTACGGGTGCTATTTATTTTTATGCCTCATTTTTTTCCTTCTTTTTTTCAATTTATGCGTCCTTATTTTTTGTAGCTTTCTTTTTCTACCGCAGGGCAAGTGTCCTCCTTATAATTTAGGGTTTAATTTTCTCTGCAATTATCTTTCTAAAATCTCTTGATGGCCTGAAGATAGGCTGAAATCTATCGGGTATCTTTACCTCTACCTTATTCTTAGGATTTCTACCTATCTTTCCTTTTCTCAACTTATTTTTAAAAACACCAAACCCCCTGAGCTCAACTCTTTCATTTCTTTCGAGAGATGACTTTATCTCTTCAACAAATGATTCGATCGTCGCCTTTACCTGTTGCCTGGGGATACCTGTCTTTTCTGCAATCTTCTCAACCAAATACGCCTTTGTCCTTGTCATACTAACCTCCTTCCATTTCATTCTGTTTTAGAATAAACAATTTATAAATGTTTGTCAAGCGACTCACCATGAATCAAGAAAAATCCTTACGACAGTATCCTTAATTTTATCAGAAAGCTCATTAAGTGCAACATCGTCATCCTTATCGGAGCTTTGAATAATACTTTCCTTTATCGTTCTATCCATCAATTTCTTCTCCCCATCTTTATCCTCTATTAATATATGAAGTCCTACTTCGTACCTGTATTCCTTTATTACCCCACCCTCAGTGTAACTTGCAGAGCTTTTCTTATATTCAACTATTTTACCCTTGAATATATAATCGCCCTTATTAGATACCTTTATTCTCCCATCCTCATTAAAAGCTGTGATTAGTGAGGAAGTCAGACGGGTCTCAATTCCATAAGCAACCGTTTCATTCTTTAGTGGCTCTATCTTTAAAGAACCCTTAAACCCTCCACCTGTAAAAGATACTGCACAACCACTCAGTATAAACGGAAGAACAAAAATCTTATAGTGAAAGTTCATACCTGTAGTCATCAATCCTGTGCCTGTCAAGATTGTCCTTGTACCACTCATTCAGAAAGATACTTCTCTTCTTATTATATAACTCTTTAGATATCGCATTAAGCTTATCCTGTATGGTCTTCGTATCAGGTTTTTTTCTATCAAGTACCTTAATAATATATACCCCTCTATCTGTAGCAATGGGATTTGAAACGACACCAACAGGCAATCTGAATGCCGCTCCATAAACTTCATTTCTGTAAGAAATCCCTGCAACTGTTTGTCTAAGTGAGAAATAATCTGTTACCCTATACATAGCTACATTCTTAAATGGAGCGAGGTCCTTCTTTATCTTCATTCTTAAACCCATCGCTTCCTTAAGTGTTTCTGTCTTCCCCTTTTCTCTACGGATGGCAGCAATAACCATTTCCTTTATTTCATTCAAAGGGGCTACACCTTTTTTTACATCCTTAACCCAGAAAACAAAAAATCCTTCATCCCCTATAATAGGAGGAAGAAAATCTCCTTTCTTGACATTCCTGAGCAAAAATGAAAAATCCACATTCATAGGGTTTGGCATACCCTCTTTATACCGTAAAACCTTTGGAAATAACTTATAAACCTTGAGCGTGTTTAGAGAATCTTTCTTATAACTTTTTATGAACTCTTCGGCTTCTTTCTTGGCATTTGCATAACTTTCCTGGGAAGGCTTATACTTGATAAATATTTCTCGCAATTTAACTTTATCACCTTTCCTGCCTTCCAATTTAAGAATAGTTAAGCCGTTTTTTCCTTCAATCGGCTCTGAAATACTACCAACTTTCATCTTTTTGATAACCCTTAAAAATTCTCCCTTTAAATTCTTCAGACTGACCCAACCCATTTCTCCACCTTCTGCAGCATAATCGTCCTCAGAATAAATTGCTGCAAGACTGTCGAACGGAATTCCAGCCTTATACTGACTTATAACATTTGCTGCATTATCCCTTGCTGCCTGCTTGTCATCCCCGAGGATATTTATCTTAAAAACTACATAGGATAAATCCACATAATTGTCCCTGAACTCATCCTGATGGGCATTGTAATATTCGGTTATTTCTTTCTCTGTGGGATTATAATCGCGTGCCAGTTTTATCGGGAAAAATAAATAAGCAATCTTTATCTTTGCTTCTTTCTCAATGAGTTCTCTGTATACCTCATCCCTTGTCATCCTCACAAGGGATAATATCTCATCATTGAGTATTCTTTTGGGAATCTCATCGATTAATTGATTCTCATAAGTGATCACAAATTGCCGATTCCTTGGATCTGAAATTAGTGATTGGTATTTCTGAATATCAAATTTACCATTTTTCCAGAAGGTGGTATCCCTCAGGACCTGAGGTGGGGGCATATTTTTTACAAGGCTTGCGATCGTTTTAGGATACACAACTATTTTTCTCTCTTTTCTTATACCATTCAGTATCTGATCCACTATAAGGTTATCGATAACCTTATCAGAAACCTGTCTCATTTCTCTCGGATCTATAACAGACCTCATCCCATAGTGTATCTTTATGTAATCATTATACCTTTTATTATACTCCTCCATTGTGATATAATTTTTATCTACCCTCGCAATATAACCCTGCTGCACCTTACTCTCTGGTTTGATCACATTACTTCCAAAGTTAAAAAAGATAAAAAGGATAAAAACTCCAGCAAGAAACCATAAAAAGAATGTAACATTTTTTCTCAATTTCTGCATAAACATGGTTATCCTCCTTTCTCAATAAAATTGACAAATCTTTCTATTCTTTTAATAACCTTATTCTTGCCCAGGACTTCCATCAACTCAAATAACCCTGGACCAAAAGTCATTCCACTAATGGCAAGCCTTACAGGATGAATAATCTCGCCTGGTTTAAATCCCTGCTCATCAGCCATCTTATATAATAACGCACTGCAGGCTTTCTCATCAAATACATCAAGTGCCTCAAGTTTCTTATTAAGGTCTTTCAATCTATCGGAAAGGCCCTCATATGTATGTTTTTTCAATCCCTTTTCGTCGTATTCAAAATCTTCACTAAAAAAATATTGTCCTATTTTTGCAAAATCCCGCAATGTATTCAACCTCGGGAGCATAAGGCTAACGACCTTACAGAGATACTCCCTAAAATCACTACTCTCAATCTGCTCCTTTTTAACAAGATTATCCTTAATTAAATATGGAATAATTTTGGTGCATAACTCATCCCTATCCATCTTCTTTATATATTCTCCATTCATCCACAACAATTTTTTTATATCAAAAACAGCACCTTTCCTACCCACACCCTTCAGGTCAAACAGCCTTATCAATTCATCCATCGTAAATATTTCCTGTTCGGTCCCGGGTGACCAACCAAGGAGTGCCAGAAAATTAACAAATGCCTCGGGAAGTATACCCTCATCCCTGTAGTGGGAAACAGCCACTGCCCCATGTCTCTTTGAAAGCTTACTCCTATCCTCTCCAAGGATTAAAGGTAGATGCCCAAATTCAGGGGTATCCCAACCAATGGCATTGTAGACCAAAATCTGCTTAAATGTATTGGATATATGATCGTCACCCCTTATAACATGAGAAATCTCCATATCGTGATCATCTACAACGACTGCAAAATTATAAGAAGCAGTGCCATCCGATTTTAGTATAACAAAATCTTCAATGTCACTATTATCTCTACTTATTTCGCTATGAATAAGATCGATAAAAGATGTAACACCTTCTGGTACAAAAAATCTTATTGCCTTGGGTCTCCCTTCTTTCTCATACCTTTGCTTCTCCTCTGGCGTTAAGTAATAGCAATGTCTATCATACTTCCACGCCTTACCTTTCTGGATAGATTTTTTCTTTCTCTCCTCTATCTCTTCCTTTGTGCAATAACAATAGTAAGCCTTACCACTTTTAAGGAGCATCTCAGCGTATTTTTTATACACATCAAACCTCTGTGATTGAAAGTAAGGACCCTCGTCCCAGGAAAGGCCCAACCAACTAATACTATCTATGATGATATCCACCATCTCCTGCGAAGATCTCTGAACATCGGTATCCTCTATCCTGAGTATAAATTTACCATTATTTTTCCTTGCAAAGAGATAATTAAATAGGGCTGTTCTTGCAGTTCCAACATGCAAGTATCCTGTTGGAGATGGGGCTATCCTTACCCTTACCATAAAATATCACATCCCCTGATCACAAGCTGGGATATCTTCTATGGAATTAGCACAGACAAAAAAACCTATCTTACTCATATTTTTATTACCCTTTGCTGTGCTACCTTGTTAAGTGCATCAAGAAGATCTTTTAGTTTTTCCTCTGAAAGTCCTACTCTTTCTGCTTCTTCTTTTATAGTTCCCCAGATAACGTCGCCGCATACAATGGCTTTTATACCAAAATCCATAAATACATCAACAGATTTTGGGTATGCCCTTACGACATCCTCGATATATGCATCCTCTAAAATTGGCAATTTCATAATGGAATTTTATGCAATTTAACAATTAAGTCAAGGGGAAAAAGAAAATGCCGGGGAGGGGACTTGAACCCCTACGGGAATCCCACACGCCCCTCAAACGTGCGCGTCTGCCAGTTCCGCCACCCCGGCTCGTGTATAAATTAAAATAATATCAAAAAATGTCAATACCAAAATTCTTTACCCCCATTCGCTGTCATTATGATAATCCCGCAGTTAATGTCTTTCGCCTTTGTCTTTGTTATT
>CAZQRW010000038.1:0-19065 GCA_964596115.1 uncultured bacterium | reverse complement strand
GATACCGATACTGCTGGTGGAGAGTGGGTATGGTGGCACAGTCAGGATGACCCGGGCACTGGTTTTGATCTACAGATTGAGCAGATGGATCCGATAACAATGAACTTCACTGGTGTCACATTTGGTTATGTGCCCCCTTCATTAACAGGTGGTATGGCTGGTGGCCTCTGCTTCTATCAGGGCTTCAGGGGTGCTGATGTTCTATTTGCATTGGTCCAGGGAGATCCTGTCGATGAGATTGTTGGTGTATACCTGAGGAAGGCAAGCCCATCAGGGATCGATGTGCATAATGATGAGATAACCCCATATCTATCCATACCAATGAAGGTAGGTGTGGGAGAGATAAGGTTCACATACAAAGGCAACAAGCCATCCGATGTAATAGTAAGAGATATAATGGGAAGGAGCGTAAAGGAATACACAAATGTGAAATCTGGATCCGTACTGAGGTTTGGCAGCAATGCCGCATCGGGTATATACTTTATCTCCATAAGAGGAAACAGCAAGACAAATAAGGTGACATTGATCAAATAATACCCAACAAAAAGGTAAAAATGGGGGGCAGGATGCCCCCCATTTTTATTTCTGACTTTTTGATACATTTTCAGTCTTAACTATTTTTTGGCTTTGATGATTTACCTCCACTTGACAATTCTCAAAATCATATATAATTTTTTTCTAAACAAGGAGGTAAGATGGTAGAGGTAAAAGAACTGACAAAGTTCTATGGCCCAACACTGGCAGTTGATTCTATCTCCTTCACAGTTGAGAGTGGAGAGATAGTTGGGTTTCTGGGACCAAATGGCGCAGGGAAAACAACCACACTCCGCATTATTACAGGTTTCCTGCCGCCTACTGCCGGGAAAGTTGAGGTAATGGGAATACCTATTCTTGAGGATACAGAAGAGCCAAAAAAACATATCGGATATCTTCCCGAGAATAATCCCCTATACTCAAACCTGCTTGTTTCAGAATACCTTGATTTTATCTCTGATATAAGGGAAATAAGGGAAAAAAAAGACAGGATTGATTATGTAGCGCAGTCCTGTGGAATAGAAGATGTATTAAAAAAGCCTATTGGAGAACTCTCAAAGGGTTATAAACAGAGGGTAGGTCTTGCCAGTGCGATAATTCACAGCCCTGAAATTCTTATATTGGATGAACCAACCACGGGTCTTGACCCAAACCAGGTAGTTGAGATAAGAAATTTAATAAAAGAACTGGGGAAAGAAAAAACTGTTATTATTTCAACCCACATTCTCCAGGAGGTTGAAGCCACCACCAATAGAGTGATTATTATCCATAAAGGAAGAATCGTTGCAGATGAGGGCATTGACAAACTATCATCGCTTTCTGAGGAAAAGGAGTTTGTCAATATAAAGGTAAAAAATGATGGTAAGGATCCAGTAAAGGTATTTGAAGACCTGGGGATAGTTAGTATATTAAAGAGATATAAGGAAGAGACCGATATTATGATAGAGTCTAAAAGAGATATAAGAGAGGAAGTTTTCCATCGAGCTAACGCCGAAGGTCTGGTGCTTCTCGAGGTTTATAGAAAAAGGAAAAGTCTTGAAGAAATATTCAGGGAGTTGACAAGATGAAAAGGATCAAGGTTTTATATCTCAAAGAGATAAGAGATTATCTGAATTCCCCTATAAGTTATATTATCCTCGTTGTTTTCTTAGGACTTACAGGATGGTTTTTTACTTATATTCTTTTCCTCCAAAATATATCCACAATGGATGGTTTCCTTACAATCACACCATTTCTGTTTCTTTTTCTTTTACCTGCCGTAACGATGAAAACTATTGCAGAGGAAGAAACAAGTGGAACAGTTGAAATTCTTGAGACCCTTCCATTTAAAAGAATAGAAATTCTTACAGCAAAATACCTTGCATCCCTGGGCTTTGTAATTATAATGCTCCTACCCACTGTGGTATATCCAATAATACTTGCGATTATAGGTAAAGTGGAATGGGGTGTAATTGTTTCTTCATATTTAGGTATATTTTTCCTTGGTGCATCTATTGTTGCTATTGGCATTTTTTCATCAGCGGTGACAAAAAACCAGATTGGAGGTTATATTCTTGCCTTCTTTATCGTTTTTGTTTTTTCTTTTATTGGTAAATTTTTGAGATTTACTCCCTCCAATCTTGTATCCACCTTAAGTTATGCAGGGTTTGATAGCCACTTTTCCAATTTTGCCAAAGGAATCATTGACCTCAGAGATATTATCTACTTTTTCAGCCTGATAGGTATGTTCCTTTTCTTTGCATATAACACCTATAGAAGATTCCGACTCAGGCCCCTTCGGGGGTTCTATGCGGGGGCTATTATTATTGGAATTATACTCATTAACTATGTCTGCTATTTCATATTTTTTAGATTTGACCTCACCAGCAATAATAGATATTCCTTGACAAAGCAGAGCATTCAAATTACGAGGTCCCTTGAAAAACCCCTCTTTGTAAAGGCTTATATTTCGCGCAACCTCCCCTTCCCTTACAGTCAGAACAGCAAATATATCATAGATTTTCTTAATGAATACAAATCAAGATCAAGAGGTAAAATTAAGATTGAATTTATAAATCCTTCAAAAAGGAGACAGAGAAGAGAGGCTGTACAGGCGGGTATCCAGCCTCTTACCTTTACAGAAATGGGCTCTTCAAGTTATCAAGCAAAAGAAGGATACCTTGGCCTTGTTATGATTTATGGTAATAAAAAAGAGGTAATCCCTGTTATTGGCAATGTTCAGGACCTTGAGTATGATATTACAAGGAGAATAAGGAAACTTGCATACCCGGAGAAAAAGACCATTGTAATTGAGAAGGGCCATAATGAAATTGAGATGATGGATCAGGTTAAAAAGTATCTTAAGGAAGATTATGATATAGATGAGATAAATGTTGATAGTACAGATATACCACTTAAGGCAAGTTCGTTTATAATGATAGCTCCACAGGGTAATATAACTAAAGAGGGCCAAAAGAGAATAGATGATTATCTTATGAATGGAGGCAATATAGGATTCTTCCTGAACAGGTATACAATTGATAAAAAGACCTTTATTGCAAGGGAAAATAAATTAGCGTCAATCGATTCTCTCCTTCAGAAATATGGTTTACATATGGATAAGGGGATTGTGTGCGATCTCCAGAATGAGCAGGTAATGCTTGTATCAAAAAGAGGGAATTTTTCAATTCAAAGCCCTGTTCCATTTGCGCCCTTTGTTCTGTGCACAAACTATGATCAAAGATTAAAAGGGCCACGAAGCGTATTATTTCCGTTCGTTTCTGCTGTATCAGGAGGAGAAATACTCGCTTCCTCTTCTAAGCATTCATGGTCTCTAAACAAGATCTGGTATCTAAATCCCCTTGGCGGTGGATTAAGACCTCCAAAGGATAAGAAGTTCAATACCTACCCTCTTGTTGTTTACAAAAAGGGGATCCACTCTGCATTCTCAAATAAGAAAAATCCAAACGCAAGGGTACTTCTTGTAGGCTCAGGAAACCTTGTATCTCCTGAATATATCTCACAATCGAGTGCAGTATTCTTCCTTAATCTTGTGGATTGGTTAACGGAAGATGTTGGATTAATCACGATAAGAGCAAAGAATACAGGACTTGTTCCTCTAAAACCAATCGGCCAGGGAACAAAATTAACAACAAAATTTATAGTAATAATTCTTCCAATTTTGATCGTTTTACTTTATGGATACTATAGAAGGAGGAAGAGATATGCGTAAAAACATCGTAGCTATATCAGCAACTCTTATAATATTAATATTAGTAGCATTTGGGGTTCGATACAAGTTTTACCATAGAAAGGAGAATTATCCATTTGCCAAATTTCAGATAACAAAAATAAAGATAAATAATATAATTCTTGAAAAAAAGAATAGATGGAGAATGATCAAACCAAGAAATTATTTAACCGACTCAATGTTTGTTAAAATAAGGATAGCAAAAATTGAGAGTCTCCGACTGGGAGAAATTTTAGACCACAATCATTTTGACACCTACGGGATTACAAAAGGAATAAGGATAGCATTATTTGACAAAAATGGTGATTCCACCTGGTTTACAATAGGTAAAATAGGTCCCCTCTCACAGAGTTTCTATATGACCTTAAAAAACAGTAATGATATTTACCTTGGGTACGGCTTCTACCCTGGTATTTTTAGATCCAGTATTGAGTCATACCTTGATAAAAGAATACTAAACTTAAAAACTGGTGAGGTCGATTCTATTAAGGTTTTGAAGGGAAAACGTATTTTATACAAAATAGCAACTTCGGATTCCCTTATGCCAAAACTTATCAACTATCTCAATAATTTCAGGATATCGAAATTCCTGTGGGATAAAGAGATACTTAAACCGAACTATTACATCAGGATATATAAAAAGAACGGTGTTGAAAATCTGCAAATCGAATCAAAAACAAAAGGTAACCCCGTAATAGATGCCGATTCTTTAGGACTTGAGATTTATTCATATGATTTTAATAGAGTCATTCAATTGGTAAAGGAGAGAAAAAACCCCCATAAGTAACTTCTGCTTAAAAGCAGAGGGTTATCCACTCCCCAGTATAGAGTAGTCCCTATTACCCTAAGATTGAAAAGAATGCTATTTTCATCCCCTCTTCTTGCCAGTATTATTCCCGGGTGGATCTTATCCTTATAAAAACTTTTTTCTAATCTTATTCTCCCTCCCCAGGAGAGGGAATCACTGTACGAGGCTATTATACTAATATTTGGTAGTGTTAGAGATAAAATGGATGATTTTCCTATCTCCAATGACAAATAAGGAGATTTAAAACCTATAACGGAATTTTTCGCCAGGACGCCATAAATTGCCATCTTATCAGTTAAAAGATAAATAGGGGCAATATAGTAATTGGTATCAGAATCTATATAAAAGTGCGCCAAAAAGAGAGGGTCTTTTATTCTGAGTACCGCATAACCAAAATACCTATTGTTCTGTATCCCAACCATAAAGTCCCATAGTCTCAAGGCAAATAGATAGTTAGATAGATCTGTCGAAAGGTACATAAACCTCGAAGAGAAATTTAAAAATCGCTCGTCATTAAGCACGCCTCCACTAAGATTACCTCCAATTAAAGGTATAGAAAAGTAACCTTTATAGAGATTGTCCATTCCATATCCATAGATCGAACCACCCAGATTTACAGGTCCTATGTTTCTTTTAAGAGAAAAATCCCACCCCTTTCTATTCCCACTGGCTAACATAACTGAAGAAGAAAATCCCCCCCCTCTGTACACATACGGTATTAAACCATACCCAGAATGGGGATAAAAGAAAGACCTGCTAAAAAAAGAAAGTGTATCTGAAATAGTAAAAACCTTACTTCTAATCTTCAGATTGTAAAGATAATATTTCTCATTTGCATAAGGGGAATCCCCAAGAATATCAATGGTGTGGTATGCGTAGATAGAAGGAAACTGAATTTCAGCCAGTTTGAGACCGAGAAAAATTATTGTATACATTCTACCTCAGAGGTAAGATGTTTTTTTAAAAAACCGCGTGAGGAATAGAGCGGCTTAATATCAATTTCAATTGTGTATTTGCCAGGGGAAAGTTTTTCACCTTTTCCATCAAGACCGTCCCAGACAACATAGTGGTTACCAGGAGGGTTAAAAAAAGACTTATACAATCTTCTCACAATATTTCCATTACGATCTCTAATTTTTATTTCTGTCCTCCCGGGTTCAGTATTAAAATAAAATATTGTCAATCCATTTCCAGACTTAAATTTGGATGGTCTTATGTCTTTCATCCAAGCATCCAGACCTATCCAAAAATATTGTACACTCCATTTATCCAAAACAAAAACCTGCCCGAATCTTCTCCATATGGTTATACCAACAGGCTTTATGAATTCCCCTTTTCCTTTTCCTTCTCTTCCAAAGGACGTTATATACTTTAGATTCCTGTCAAATAAATGAATACAATTATTGTAACTGTCTGTAATGTAAATCATTCCATAATAATCAATTGCCACATACTCAAAATTGCTATTCTCAAGACCAATTTCTGCGAAACTCAATCTTGCTAATAGACTTCCATTAGGGGTCAACTTACTTATCCTTTTTTTGTAAGAGTCAATAACTATAATGAAATCTTCCTTTTCTTTGTACCATTTATCCTTTGATGAAATGACTGCTATACCTGTGGGATGATTGAATCCCTTTATTTCTCTCTTAAATATTCCCGTGGTATCAAACACCTCAATCCTGTTATTTCCCGTGTCTGTAACATATAATTCTCCATGAGAAACAGAGGCCTGTGATGGACCGTTAAAATAACCAGATAAAATTCCAAATTTGCCAATGGAATTAACATAGATCAATTTTCTACCATTAAAATGTAGATGAACTACCCTGTTATTTTTTTTATCAACCACAAAAACATTTCCATACTCATCACCTGAAATCCCGGTGGGCTCCCAGAGAAAACTGTCTCTTACCCCCAATTTTCCATATGAACCGAAACTAAACAACCCGACATTGTAAAGAATCTGGTTTTCACCCGAATTTACCGCAAACACTGTGAGTTCGTCATCGTCCCTAAAAGTCCTGGGGTCATCGAGAAATTTGAATTTTACAGCCCATATTCCTTCTGGATTCATTACCTCTATTGATTTACCGGTAGCGATTTTTAAATATGCAGTTGTTCCTCGATTTATTCCCATTGTGTGAGCAAAAGGGGGGTAAACAAGGGTTGTCTGTGAAAGACTAATTAACAGAAGATGAAGAAACATCCTTTTTACCAGATTCGACAAAATATGAAATTAATGCAATAATAATACCTATTGTCACAAAACTATCTGCTACATTAAACGTAAACCATCGTAAATGCGTAAATCCTATATCAATAAAATCAGTAACACCTCTAAACACAAATCTATCAATTAGATTTCCTACTGCACCTCCAATAATGAAGGATAGAGAAACATTAAATATCTTCTCTTTCGATATAACAAAAAGATAGCAAACGAAAATGAAAGCCACTATTGTAAGTATAAGAGAAACCTGGGGATTGCCAAGACTTATTCCGAACACTGCATTGGGATTTTTTCTATATGTAATTCTAAAGAAATCTCCCCATATTCTTCTCGTCTCCCCATACCATAGATTTGTCCTTATAAAAAATTTTGTAAACTGATCAAGAATAACGACAATTAAGGAAATTGAAAGATAATATCCCTTCTTCAATCTGAAATCCCCAGTTTCTCCGCACAATCTTTACAATATCTTGTATATGGAATAGCCTCTAATCTTTGTTTAGAGATCTTCTTACTACAAACCTCACAGATCCCATATATATTATCTTTAAATTTTTCAAGGGCTCTTTCAATCAACCTTAATTGCTTGTAATTCTTTTCCAGAAGGTATGAGGAACTTTCCCTCAATGCCTCATCTGTCCCAATATCTGCTGGATGAGAAGGAAATACCCCAACACCTTCAGGGGCATTAACAGAGTTTTCATTTGCTTTGTCTTCAAGTTCTGAGATTCTTTGAAGGACTTCTTTCCTCATCTCTAATAATTTCTTCTCTTGCCTTTTAAGTGTTCTTTGGTCCAAAATTACCCTCCTTTATTACCGTTACACATTTACTGCACAGAGTGGGATATTCTTTATCTCTACCTACACTCTCAGACCAAATCCAGCATCTTTCACACTTTTTGCCAGATGAGTGAACAATCCCATACTGAAATTTCTCACCTTTATAAGAATATTTTGTATTTATTTCATCTGTAAGATCAACCTGTGAGACAATAAATATTTCTGGAAGAAATTTGCTATACTTCTTGAGTAAAACACTGTCACCCTTTACAAGAACCCTTGCCTCAAGTGAGTTTCCAATAAATTTGTCTCTCCTTGCATCTTCCATTGGATGTTGCAATTCCTCCCTCATATTAACAATATCCTCAAATTCCTTAAGGAATTCTTCTTCTTCTGCACTTATTTCTTCTATATCTGGAAAGTCCTCGAGAAAAACGCTCTCTTTCTCTCTGTGTGAAAGGTTTTGATAAGCTTCTTCCGAAGTATAGGACATTATTGGTGAAAAAACGATTAGTAACTCTTTGAGAATTTTGTACAGAACGGTTTGTGCCGCCTTCCTTCCATGCGAATTTTTACCCCATGTATAAAGCCTATCCTTTAGTATATCAAGGTAAAAAGATGATAGATCCATCACAATAAAACTGTATAATTTTCTATATACCCTGTGAAAGAGAAAATTTTCATAGTCCTGTTCTACCTCTTTAAGTAATTTTCTCCATTTTAAGATGATATACCTATCCTGTGGGAAAAGTTCATTTTCTGGTATGGCTTGATCAGGAGAAAAATCAAACACATTTCCTAACATAAATCGAAATGTATTCCTTATCTTTCTATATCCATCAACAGCTCTTTCGATTATTTCAGGGCCAAGTTTCACGTCCTGTGTATAGTCAGATGAAGCAACCCAGATCCTAAGAATTTCTGCACCACCTTTCTCAATGATTTCAGAAGGTTCTATTGCATTTCCAAGAGACTTATGCATTGATTTTCCATCTTCATCAAGAACCCAGCCATGGGTAATAACTGTTTTATAAGGTGGATACCCCCTCTCAATCATAGCAATCATAAGAGATGAATTATACCACCCTCTATGTTGATCAGGCCCCTCAATGTACATATCTGATGGCCAATCATCTTCACTAAGGATTATGAAACTACTAGACCCTGAATCGAACCAGACATCAAGAACATCCATCTCTTTTTTGAATTCCGAAGTACCACACTTTTTACATTTTATCCCCTTAGGAAGCAATTCTTCTACTGAGTGCTTATGCCAGGCATCGGAGGATTCCCTCTTGAATATTTCTGCGATATGTCTAATAACATCGGGGTCTAATAACGGCTCACCACAATTAGCACAATAAAATGCAGGTATATTAACGCCCCAAATCCTCTGTCTTGAAAGACACCAATCAGGTCTTTCTTTTACAGAAGTGTATATTTTATTTTTGCCTTCCTCCGGATGCCACCTTACACCTTCTATTTTAGCCAGTGACTGTTCTCTTAAATTATTATGATCAACGGATAGGAACCATTGTTCAGTAGCCCTGAAAATAAGAGGAGATTTACACCGCCAGCAATGTGGGTAAGAATGTATGATATTCTCAAGGTGAACAAAACTCCCATTTTTTCTCATTATCTCTATTACTTTCTTAGAAGCTTCATCTGTAGTAAGGCCAGCGAATACCCCTGCTTCTTCCGTAAACTTTCCCTTCTCATTAACTGGGGATAGAATTGGCAGGTTATATTTCCTTCCAGATTCATAATCTTCTTTACCATGACCTGGGGCAATATGAACAATACCTGTACCTGTTTCTTTGCTTACATAGGAAGCGAGGATTACAGGCGACTCTCTATCAAAAAAAGGATGTTTAAATTTTTTCCCTATCAGTTTATCGCCTTTAATTTCTGCTTCAAACTTCATATTTTCCCAGCCAAATTTTTCTTTACTGTAATCCACAAGATCCTTTGCCAAGAGGTATTTTTCACCATTTACAGAAACAATGGCATAAGTAAAGTCTGGATTAACAGCCAGAGCTACATTCGAAATAATGGTCCAGGGAGTCGTCGTCCATACAAGTGCGTAATACCCTTCCCCATTCATTCTGAATGTAAGAGAAGGTGATTCGACATCTTTATACTCAATCTCTGACAATGCAAGGGCAGTTTCACACTTCGGGCACCAATGAACAGGCATAAATTCACGGTAAACATATCCCTTCTCAACAATATCAGCAAAAATTTCAAGCTCCTTACCCTCATATTCAGGATTCATCGTTTGGAAGTATTCTTCCCACAATGCGAACAAACCAAGGCGTTTAAACTCTCTTTTTTGAACGTCAACCCACTTCTGCGCAAAATCCCTACATCTTTTTCTAATAACCTCAGGTGATTTATCTCTACCTATCTCTTTAATAACGACATTTTCGATAGGCATTCCATGGTTATCTGAACCTGGTATAAATGGTGTAAAAAAACCCTTTAATGCCTTATATTTTATTGTGATATCCTTGATAATTTTATTCAAAGCGAGTCCAAGATGAATATGTGCATTTGAATATGGAGGGCCATCGTGAATAATAAATTTTTTATTTTTGTCTTTAGAATTCAATAC
The DNA here is from genome assembly GCA_964596115.1 of uncultured bacterium. Lineage (GTDB taxonomy): Bacteria > Hydrothermota > UBA3072 > UBA3072 > B12-G15 > CAZQRW01. Next base: position 8,867 of record CAZQRW010000038.1, on the reverse strand, counting down.
CTTTTTGTATATATCATTTTCCTCCCAGAATTTAAGTATTTCAGGTTCCCGTTCTGGAAGATTCGCCTTCATAGGAAAACGGGTTTGAGGAAGATTTATCGTTGGTTTATAATTCATTTTTCTCCTTTCTCTATTACACCAAGATACATTCTTAATTTTTGATTTGTGGGCTCAAACTCAAGCCCCGACTCAAAGACCTTCCTTGCTTTATCAGGTAATCCCTTCTTATAGTAGGCAATGCCTAAATTCAATATGGCAGGTATATATTTTTTTTCCTTCTCTAATATTTCATTGAAGATTCCAATTGCTTTATCTACATCCCCCATCTCTATATATACCTTCCCCATAGCCGTCTTAATATCGAGAAACTCAGGGGCCAGTTTTAATGCCTTTTCATATTCCTGAATAGCCTCCTCATATTTTCCAAGTTCTTCATATAATTTCCCAATATCCCTATGTGCATTTGCGATTTTTGCTTTAGCAGAAAATCCTATCTCTTTATCACCACTGCCACGCGATTTTTCAAGGATCTCTACCTTTTCAAATTCCCTCTGCGCATCGTCAATCTTTCCAATAGTATTATACACGAGGGCAAGATTTACATGGGCCTCTATATAGCTGGGGTTCAGATCTATTGCCTTATAAAAGTGATCCATTGCCTCCTGGTACCTACCAAGAAGACTCAGTGAAGCACCTATAAAATTATGTAGGTCAGGATACTCTGGATTCTCCTCAAGTGCCTTTGTAAAAGTATAAAGAGCCTCGTGAATCTTTCCCTCATTTAGGAGCTCCTTGCCCCTCTCTATCAACTGCCGAGTTTCACCTCTCATTTTAAACCCCCATTTTTATTTATACTTGTAACTTCCTGAAAAAGATAATTACTCCTGATAATTTGTCAATAGTCCAAATATCTTTAACAGAATAATGTATGGGTTACGATCCTCGAAAGAACATCCAAGATTATGTTTAAATAATTAACAGCGTTATCTCCTATTGGTGAAGGCTAATAGCAACTCCTTAAACAATTCCGCAAATATCAGAACACAGGCAAGGTCAAGAAGATAAAACAGAGAATCATATTATAATAACCACAACATGAAAATTTTCCCTTGACATTTTCAAAAAATAAATATAGGCTAACCAAAATAAAAAGGAGGTTTTATGGTCAAAAGAACACATTGGGACAATAGAGCTGCATTTGTTCTTGCAGCTATTGGTTCAGCCATAGGACTCGGAAATATCTGGAGATTTCCTTACATCTGTTACAAGTATGGAGGGGGTGCATTTTTATTCGCTTATATTATTGTGCTCCTCATCATAGGTATACCCCTGCTTCTTCTTGAATTTGCTATTGGACGTAAATATCACGCTTCTGCCCCTGCAGCATTAAGTAATATAAAATTCAATCTAACGGGTATTGAAGGAAATGAAAAATGTAAAAGTTTCAAGGGAAATTTCGAGTGGGCAGGATGGTTTGCGCTTATTGTAGCCTTTATTATTACTACTTACTATTCGGTTGTAATGGGTTGGTCATTTAATTACTTTTTTTACTCATTTAGGCTCTCCTGGGGTACAAACACAGCCGCATTTTTTCATCACAACTTCCTTGGCTTAACTGATAACGTATTCCACTTTGGTAAAATCCAGTGGCCTATAGTAGCTGCTTTATTTGTCTGTTGGCTGTGGATCATTTACTCAATACGCAGGGGTGCAAAGAGTGTAGGGAAGATTGTATACTACACTGTAACGATACCCTGGTTGATCCTTATTATCTTCGTTATTAGAGGACTGACTCTTCCTGGTGCTGCAGAGGGAATTAGATATTATCTTACGCCGAAGTGGAAAATGCTACTGAATCCAGATCTCTGGCATGCCGCTCTCACCCAAGTTTTCTTTTCTCTATCCATTGGACTTGGCATTATGATAGCGTATGCCAGTTTTTTACCTCCAAAATCTGATATAGTTAATAATGCCTTATTGATAAGTCTTGCAAATTCAGCTACCTCTTATGTAGGTGGTTTTGCTGTCTTTTCAACACTTGGTTATTATGCTCATCTAAGCGGCGTTGGAGTTGGTCAGGTAATGAAAAGTGGTCCCGAACTTGCCTTTATAACATACCCTACCATAATAAATCATCTACCGTTTGCGCCAGTCTTCGGTATTCTTTTTTTCCTTATGTTGCTAACACTGGCAATAGATTCGGCATTCTCTCTCGTGGAGGGGGGGGTAGCAGGTCTGCGAGATAAATTTGGTTATAACAGGGTAAAGGCAAATATTGGATATGCGATTGCTGCTTTTGTGGTTGGCATTCTTTATACAACTGGTGCTGGTCTTTACTGGTTGGATATAGTTGACCACTTTATGAATAATTTTGGGCTTCTCCTTGTAGTATTGTTTGAAACAATAGCTGTAGGATACTTTATGGGTGCAGATAGAATGAGAAAATATGCAAATTCCATCTCTGAAATGAGCATGGGAAAATGGTGGAATATATCAATAAAATATATCCTCCCTATTGCAGCCTTGATTCTTCTAATATTTTCATTTATAGAAGTTATAAAGGCTCCTTATGGAGGGTATCCAAGGCTTGCAGAGTTTCTCGGCGGTTGGCTTCTCTTAATAATCTGTTTTGTAGGCGCCTTTTTACTTGCAAAGAAAAAGGGGAGGAATGTATGAGTATTGGAGGATGGATTACCTTTATATTTGTTACAGTCGTCCTTTTTGGAGGTATCGCATTTAGTATTGCTGTCGCACTTAAGAAAAAATAAGGAGGTCTATGGACCAAAGGTTAACGTTCATATTTAGGAGAAGAAGTATAAGGCATTACCGTGATAAACCTGTAAGTAAAAAAGATATAATTGCACTATTAGAAGCAGGTATGGCTGCACCTTCTGCAAATGATAAAAAGCCCTGGCATTTCGTTGTAATTACAGATCGAAAAAAACTTGATAGGTTGGCTAAAATCCATCCGTATGCCGAAATGCTAACGGAAGCCACACTATGCATCGCTGTTTGTGGAGACCCAAAGATTTCAAGCAGATATTGGGTTCAAGACTGTTCTGCTGCTACTGAAAATATACTAATTGCTACAGCCAATATTGGGCTTGGTGCAGTGTGGTTGGGATGCCATCCAAGAATAGAAAGAAAAAAGTTATTAAAAGATTTTCTTCGCATTCCAGAAGATATAGAACTCTTATCATTGATTGCAGTTGGTCATCCCGCAGAGAAGAAGGAAATAAGAACTCAGTATGATGTAAAGAAAATACATTGGGAAAATTGGTAGAGTGTTAGACGGAGCTGTAGTATATTATTTCTATCTCAAGTCTTATTTTGATAGCCTTAAGGATTCCCTCATTTCAGACATTGAATAAGCCTTTAAGGTTAATGTAGAAAAATAACCAGTTTTTCCTAATACTACGACAAGTGCCAGACCTACCTTACCATTTGGAGCATCAAATATAGTTACATAGTCTGTTTTTCCCATAACCTTATAAAATCCTTTGAATTCTCCTCCCAATTTTTTTACCTTATTTTCAAAAGTATCAACAAAGTCCGGGACTTTTTCGATTTCATCGAGCCCTTTTTGCGTCATCTCCATCAAAACAATATACGTTTCCATCCCATCTCCTTTCTCAATTGTTTATCAAAAGTTTTTTAAACACTATAGTCCTTAACTTACAGCCCCGTCTAACTACCATTACCAAATTCCTTAAGATACATAACACAATCCAATAATAATGTCAAGAGTTATTTTACCTCTTCTCTGTAACCCATCTTTTATTTGTCATCAAGCTGTCTTTATAAGGGCTTGATTTATATCCTCAATTATATCCTCTGGGTCTTCTATCCCAACTGAAAGCCTTAATGTACCAGGCAGAATACCCATTGCGATTCTTTTCTCTTTTTTTACGATATAATGACTTGTATTAAAAGGCATCGAAATAAGACTTTCCACACCTCCAAGGCTTGATGCCTCTTTTACCACCTTCAAGCAATGCATGAACTTAAGTCCCCTTCTATCGCCACCCCTAACGACAAACGTAATCATTCCTCCACAGCCTACTTTCAAGTATTTTTCCTTCAACTCTTTCTGAGTATAAGACTCCAGGCTTGGGTGAATAACTTTTTTTACTTCTTTGTGATCTTCAAGGAAGAGTGCAACCTTTTCTGCGTTTCTATTGTGTCTTTCCATCCTTACACCTAACGTCTTCATCCCTCTTTCAAGAAGATAAGCGGGTATTGGTTCCATTGATGAACCAAGTAGAATCATAGTCGACCAGATTCTATCAATTAAATTTTTATTTCCACAGACGAGTCCTCCGATTAAATCACTGTGTCCATTTAAATATTTAGAGGCAGAATGAATTACAAGATCAGCGCCGTACTCTACAGGATTAAAATTAAAGGGTGTTAAAAAGGTGTTGTCTATTATTAATAATTGACCCTTTTTTTTATTTTTAGAAATTTTATCAATATCAATAAGTTTTAAAAGCGGGTTTGATAGGGATTCAAAAAACAACACCTTCTTTCCCTTCATTTCTTTTATTATTTTGTCAGTTTTTACAGGGTTGACATACTCAGCCTTTATTCCGAACCTCGGAAGAAAATCAGCAATAAACGTCCACGTCCCACCGTAAATGTCAATCGTGGTTAATATCTTGTCACCTGGCTTTAAGAATGTAATAAGGGTAGAAGCGATGGCACCCATACCCGAAGAAAAACTCAAGGCATCATCAGTATTCTCAAGGGATGCAATCTTCTCTTCAACACTCCTTCTCGTCGGGTTACCATATCTCGAATATATATTTATCTCCCTTCCCTTTCCCTGGATCAATTTTTTATAATCTTCCTCCTTTAATAAAAAGGTGCTGGATTGATATATAGGGGTATTTATTGCCCTCTCTCTTGACCGATGGATTCCGTTATGAACACATTTTGTCAAAAATCTATCCATTTTACGCTCCTTTCTCATTGTTCGTCTGATAGGAGATAAATGATGTTCCCATCAAAAAATAATAGAATAAATTAGTTTCTTTGTTTATTTTTTTGCTGTAAGTATACCCCAGAGAATAAAACCAAGCCCCACACCACCAAGAGTCCCTACAGAAACCCTATCAAAGAATAACCCAGTGGCTATCCCAATAAGGATACACCCAACAAAAACATACGAAACATAGTGCCTTTTTTCTTCCATTATGCCTCCCTTTATAGTATTTAATATTTGGATTGTTATTATACAATGAAATAAATAATATGTAAAGGACTTTTTGTTCGTTGTTATTATAAAAAAATGTCACTAAATATTATAAAAAAATAATATCCAACTGGATAAAATGGAAGAGAGATAAGTGGATACCGAAATAATTAGTCTTTTCTTTTTGGTCTTTTTGGTCTTCTAAAAGAAAAATATATGTAAACTCGAAAGTTGAGCTTCGCATCTCGTCGTTTGCCTTTACTATATTCTGTCTCCTGTATTCTGCCCTTTATGTCCTCCTTTGTGTCTTGACTACATTTTGACTATATTACGCCTTTATGTCTTTAGTAAAATTTAAAATTTAGAGACTGACACCATGTGAACAACATAGAAAATTATTTTCTTGACATAGCAACATTAAAAATTAATATAGTCTGGTGAAAAAAGATAAGTTAATATTATTAAAAGATTGCTTCTATATAGCAACCTTTAACGATAATGGAGACGAAATCAGGAATCAGAATATCCTGATAAAGGGAAATAAAATAGAAAAAATTTCAAAGGATATCAAGTTATCCAACGAAGAAATAAATGATGTTGAAATAATCGATTGCTCACATCATCTTGTTATTCCTGGTATGATAAATACACACCACCATTTTTTCCAGACATTAACAAGAAATCTCCCCAAAGCTCAAAACGCAAAATTATTTGATTGGTTGAAAACTCTATACCCTGTATGGGAAAAGATTGATGAAAAAGCTATCTATTGGTCGACACTTCTTGCAACCGCCGAACTTTTAAAAACTGGCGCTACTACAACAGCAGATCACCATTATCTTTACCCCTCCCGTTTTGTAGGGGATATTATGGGAATACAATTTGATGCAGCACAGGAAATCGGCATTAGATTCTCACCTTCAAGGGGATCAATGACAAGGGGTGAATCAAATGGAGGACTTCCTCCTGACAGTGTGATCCAGGGTAAGGATGAGGTAATCAAGGATATGAGGCGAATTATTGAAAAACATCATAATCCGTCACCACTATCAATGAGAAGAATTATTCTTGCACCCTGCAGCCCATTCTCTGTGGATAAAAAACTTATGATAGAAACTGCTAAACTGGCAAGGAGTTACGGTGTAAGAATGCATACCCATCTTGCCGAAACCAAAGAGGAGGAAGAATACTGTAGAAGAACTTATGGGAAAAGGCCCTTAGAGCTTATGAAAGAACTTGGATGGCTTGGCGAGGATGTATTCTTTGCACATGGTATCTGGTTCAAGAATGATGAATTAAATTTATTAAAAGAGACAAATACAGGGATTTCTCATTGTCCTACATCCAATATGCGCCTTGGGTCAGGGATCGCAAGGATCAGGGAGATGATTGATATGGGAATAACGGTAGGGCTTGGGGTGGATGGGGCATCATCCAATGATACATCTGATATGCTGGGTGAGGTAAGGAATGCCATGTTACTCCAGAGAATAAGGTATGGACCCTCAGGGCTCACAGCAAGAGAGGCACTAAGGATTGCAATAAAGGGTGGCGCCAGGCTGCTAAATTTTCTGGAATTGGGAAGTATTGAAGAGGGCAAAGGTGCTGATATAGTGATTTACGATATGGACCAACTTCAATATGCAGGGAGTCTTTCAGATCCACTCGCATCTATTGTGTTTACTGGATTTAATCATCAGACCGCATACACCATAGTAAATGGAAAAATCGTTGTAAGAAATGGGAAACTGGCTCATTTTGATGAAAATGAGATTAATCACCGGGTAAACGAGATCTCAAAAAATATAATAGGCTAAAAAGAGGTGTAGGTGATTGCTATAGGCACTTCAGGATGGGAATATGACCATTGGACAAACGTCTTTTATCCCAATAATTTAAAAAGAAATAAAAGATTTGAGTACTACACGACTTTTTTTAATACTGTTGAAGTAAACTATTCTTTTTATAGAATTCCAAAAGAAACAACATTTTCAAAATGGAGGAAACATTCCCCTGATAAATTTATATTTTCATTAAAGGCATCAAGATACATTACATACTCAAAAAAACCAAAAACTGTATCCTATACATTGTATCTATTTTCAAAAAGGGCATACCTCCTTGGAGAAAAAAGAGGACCTATTCTCATCCAATTTCCTAAAAGGTACAAAAAGGATACCATGGCACTGGTTTCTCTAATTGCCTTTTTAAGAAACGATTATAGATGGGCTTTAGAATTTAGAGATGAATCATGGTTTGACGAAGAAGTCTATAAAATTTTACGAGATAAAAATATATCACTTGCATTCATAGATTCACCGGATATAAATACTCCCACAATTCAAACGGCTGATTTTGTTTATTTCAGGCTTCACGGTAGAAAAATCTGGTATGCATCAAGTTATACCCAGAAGGAGCTAAAAGAGATTTCAAAAAAAATAAAATTTTTCTCCAATGAGGGTAGGGACGTTTATGTTTACTTTAATAACGATTATAGGGGGTATGCAGTAAAAAATGCACTTTATCTTAAGAAAATCCTGGGGCAATTTCCTGAATCTAAAACTTAAAAGAAGGGAATAGTATATTTGCAATTCTTTGTATTACTTAATTTCTATTAAAAAATATTTGATTTTTGAGCATTCAGTGTTATTATTTATATATAAACAGGGAGGGAAAAATGTATAGGTTTTTATTCCTTTTATCCTTTGTTTTTTCGCTAAATGCACTCTCGTTTGACGCATATCTATTACCTGCACGACCAGGAGAAAAGAGTGAAATTGTCCCGCTTAATAGCAGGCCCAGGATATCATCCAGGATTAAAGATAGACTATTCACAAATACAAAAGCAACTGTTGATCAATGGCTTACTTATATGGGTCCCCCCTGTAGTTACTATCTTGGTAGCATCACTGATCTTGATACTATGATGGTGTGGTTCAATCCACCTGCTCCCTGTTCACTCCTAAAGGTCAAATTTCGCTATACCTATACCGATAGAAATATGAATCAGGTTACACTATTTGTAGCAGAACTGAATCATAATACCGATGTTGGTTATTATACGGATAGTTTCCCTGAGTATCATTCTAATCCTCCGGGTAACCCTTCTTCACCTATCTTAAACATCCTTGCCTCAGAACCAGAATCTGTTGTCCCAACACCTGATCAGCCACACTATGTGGATGAGGATACATTTGATATCTCTTCTCTTGCCTATGACGATTCATTAAAGATATTTGGTGTTGGCTGGGTAAAGGCACAGGGCGACTCTTCACCAAATCCATATATATATGCAAATTGTAATCCCCCATATCATACCTTGATGCACAGGGACAGGGGATATGGATACGGCTGGTATTCATCCTACCATTTTCTTTATGTATGGGCACTTGTTAGATTTTATGGTAACCCGCCCCCAAGTCTAAAGGCCTGTGAAGATCTTCCAGATAACTATTCTACAGACCCAAGAACGGTGAATGTATGGTGGGAGGATTTTGGTTTACCTGCTGAATCGAGTGGTGTAGAACATGCAATACTTTACTATCAGGTGAATAGTGGTGCTATAGATAGTATCGTAGACGATATTTCAAATATCGTTTACGGCGATTCGACCAGTGGTGTATTTGCATTTTCTATTCCTGGTGTTAGTGTTGGTGATACGGTTACATACTGG
>CAZQRW010000037.1:14110-19632 GCA_964596115.1 uncultured bacterium | reverse complement strand
TTCGTAAATATAAAACCCTGTCAGGAAGATTTTTCCCATTCCTCCCACATTCCAAATCCTTGAGAATTTCTATCCCCAAGTCCTGTATCGTAGGAAAAGAGAATTAAATCAGGAGAACCCGATAGTCTGTAGATTCCGGTCCAACCCTTGATTATCGTTGACTTAAATCTTGTAATTACCTCATTTCTGTTAGAGACTTTATGCGGTTCCACATTAATTTTGCCATTACCCTCTTGTCCAAAATATGCAGTATATTTTTTCATAATGTTTTTATTTATGAGTTCTGAAAACTCCTTTTCAAATGGAGAGTAGTAGTAGGTTTTTTTCTTCCCATCTGCCCTGGATAATGTACTGTGAATCGTAAGGGGTGATAACATCTTTATGAAGAATGATTCAGGGAATATTTTTCTTCTTATTACCTCAATGGAAGCTACAAAGAGATTGTTTTTACCCATTCTCATTTCTGGTTTTTTTATAACATTCTCTGCGAATTTTTCAAGGATTTCTGTATGGGGTGAGGAAAGATAAAAGTAGAATTTATCCTGTATTTGTAGTTTTTTTGCTTCTGTTAAATATCTAAATTTACCGTATATCCTTGAAAATACAAACATCCTATACTGTCTTTTCCCAAATTGATATCCTTTTTTATGAAGAAAATCCGCGAGTTTCTCTGTAATGTTGTTGTATATCATTGATTGAAGGATATAATTATAATTTACAGGTATCTGAAAGTAAGAATTCCCAATGGATTCCAGCACAATCTTAATTCTCAAAGGCATCTCCTTGACTTTTTAAGGGCAAATTTGACATTTTGAATTTCTACCCTCTTTAATTTGCTCACGAAAACATTTTAACCCTATATAAAGTAGTGTCAAGGGGAGAAAGACAGGGTAAATAAGCAGGAAGTGAGAAGACCGTGATTCGTGATTCGTGAGTAAAGACATTAACTGCGAGATTCTTAGACAGAATGACGTTTGTTTAAAAATACCAAATGAATTGAAATTCTATTTGACTTTTATATGCATATCATTAAAATAAATAATATGAAATTACCTGATTTTACATCGGACTATATTAACTCTTTACGTATGGGAAATCCATTCTTCGAGGGTAACATACTTTTCGTTCCGCTCCATAGTAACAACACTGGTGATAGTTTCAATCTCCTCGATGATTCCATCGATGCTGGCACCCTCCTCATTGAGGATAGCAATGAGGTCGGTTCGGTCCTGCTCTCATATAACAGCCGCAATCCTTTATTTGTAATGGATGGGGAAGAAATAATAGGGGCAAGGCAAAACAGGATATTTAATACCTCCTTCACCGTTGAAAATGAGGATAAGCTCTCTGTACCAGTAACCTGTGTAGAAGAAGGGAGATGGAGTGGTGGTAAAAATTTTTCTACCGGAAGAATCTGTGCTCATCCTGCAATTAGGGCAATTACCTCCGCATCTATAACAAAAAATCTCTCAACGAATCATAGTTTTATGAGTAATCAGAGCAGTGTCTGGAAAGAGGTAAGAAAAACACTGATGAAAACAAAAACACATTCAAAGACCTTATCAATGCATGAGGCGTTTGAGTCAAGCCGTGAACTTTTTGATGTGGATTTTGTACCAGGTAATGATGTGGTCGGTATAATAGGCTATACTGGTAAAGGACCACTTGCTATAGATATCTTTTACTCCCCTGCGTTATTTAAGAAGTTATCCAAAAAATTAATAAAAAGTTATCTTTTCGGGACGATAGGTATAAGAGGAAGATTTCCAAAGATAGACGGATTCTTTGACAAACTTAGAGGAAATAGGGAATGGGAGAAATTCAATGGGATAGGGGACGGAGTAGAATATAGAACAATTGGAGATAAGATTACAGGGAAGGTGCTCGTAAAGGAGAACAAAACCCTTCACATCTCCTTCTTTTCATTAAAATGATACTCCTTTTATTCCTATTACCTGTAAAGGTTTATTTCAGTCCAAATGGAGGGTGTAAGGCAGCAGTCGTCAATGAAATAAAGGGAGCTGAAAAATATTTCTATGGTGCAATCTATGTCTTTACAGATAGAGAGATTGCTCAAGAGCTGATAAATGCCAAAAAGAGAGGGGTTGATGTAAGAATCGTTATGGATGGTAAATCAGCAAGCGAAATAAGTTATTCAAAACACATATTCCTGAAAAGAAACGGTGTTAATGTTAGATTGTTATTCAAAAAGAAAAGAAAGAACCAAAAATATTCAGGGATTATGCATGATAAATTTGCAATAATTGATGGCAAAGTGGTACTAACAGGTTCCTTTAACTGGACCCCAACAGCTGAAAAAAGTAACGACGAAAATCTCGTAATAATTAATGACAATGATATTGCCCGAATTTACAAAAAGAGATTTTCTAAGTTATACAATTCTGCCCGCCCTGTAAACCTCAGCCAAAAAATAATCAATGGAAATAATCCCCGTGAGGTCAAAAAACATACAGGTGAGTACTGTATTGTTGAGGGCAAGGTTTATAACTATAATATATCACATTCAGGAAATCTCTTTGTGGATTTTGGGAGTAAAAGGAGCGCTTTCACCTTTGTAATGTGGAATGAAGGTGTTAGAGAATTGAAAAAGAGAAATTTTCCCTTCGAAAAATTACTCAATGGAAGGGTACGGGTGAGAGGAAAAATTATTGACCATCCAAAATATGGATTGGAGATAACAACAGAAGATCCTGATGCCATCGAAATAATAGAATGAAAACCCTCCTCATCAATGCGTATAAAAATAAGGATAAAATCCATACGCTGAAAAAATTCCTGTCAAATTTTGTTGATGAAATATCAATTGGGGATTTCTCATCGGACTGGAATAGATTTGATTCAGTTGTTATTTCAGGCTCAGAGAGGCTTATTTCTGATATAGAATACCCTGAGCCCTGGTTTGATTTTCTGAGGGACATAGATATACCAGTTCTGGGTATTTGTTATGGAATGCAACTTCTCTCCCTTGCATATGGGGGCATAGCAGAAATTGGGGAAATGATCTCAGGTGATAGAAAAATTCATATTATTGAAAATAAAGGAATCCTTAAGGGTTTACCTCAGGAGTTGTATCTTCCTGAAAACCACAGGGAAAGAATTATAGGGGTTAGCAAAAATCTTGAAATCTTAGCCGTATCAGACGATGGTATTGAGACAGTAAAGGTTCACAATAAATTAGTCTATGGAACCCAATTTCACTTTGAAAGATCAGAAAAATATGGTCCCATAATAATAAAAAACTTCTTATCAATTGCTTCTACTTAATATATATATTAAGTAAACTCTTCTCACCAATAATATCTTTTGTTGTTTATCTCTAACTCATAACGCACAAATCACGATTTATGCTCTTTTTCCTACTGTGTTCTTTAAAGAATACCAAAAAGAAAAATGGCAAAAATATTTGCCCTTGAAATATCTCTGAACCTCGGGTAATATGCAGCAAAAGGAGGTAACTATGAAAAGGATAAAAAGCCTCAAAGAAATGCTTATGAGAATGAGGGACCTCTCTGACCTTATGGTTGACCTTGGTTATGCCTCTATTCTTCAGGATGATTTAGAGCTTGCCCAACAGGTGAATAACATTAAGAGGGAGATAAGGGATTTGACCTATGAAATGAGAATTTCTGCCATATATGCTGCAAAGGGTTTATCAAAGGAAGAGATTCCTCAGATTGCTTCACTACTACAGATAGGGGTGGCTGTAAAAGAGATATCTGATGGGATAGATGATATGGTGGAGATCGTTTCAAGGGGAGTTCACCCCATTGTGAAGGCGGCCTATAGAAGGGACACCATAATTAAAATGATGATTATTGAAAAGAGCTCCAGGCTCGAAGGAAAATCCCTTGAAAAGGCGAGGATCCCGGAAGAAACAGGGTTCTTAATAAAGGCGATCAAAAGAAAAGACGGCTGGATTTTTGAGCCAGAGTCAAAGACTATCCTGAAATCTGGGGACATCATTTTCTTAAAGGGGAAGGACGTTGCTATAAGGAAAATGGTCGAATATGCCAGGGCGAAAAAAAGAAAAAATAATAAATAAGGTCTTGAGGGAATCGCTCCCTATACTATTATTGACCGTACTGGGAGAGGCCTTCGCTGGTTCTATACTTGGTAAGATGGAGAGTGCTATCCTGCTTGTCCCCGGTGTATTTGTGCTTATCCCTGCAATTCTTGATCTTCGTGGTGATGTGGGGGCATCCTTTGGTTCAAGGATGAGTTCTATGCTCCATATAGGACTTATCCCACCTAAATTCAAAAAATCTTCACTCCTTTTGAATAACATCGCTGGGTCCTTTTCACTGAGTTTTAGTTTCTCTGCCTTTTTTGGTATTCTTGCGCATTTTTTATGTCTCGCATTCCATCTTCCCTCAGCAGGGATTACAAGGCTCACACTGATTGGCCTGATGAGTGGCATCATTTCCAGTCTCTTTATGGTCCCCCTTACACTATTTTTATCCATATTTACATTCAGAAGGGGAATCGATCCTGATAATGTTATATCACCCGCAATAGCAGTCTTTGGCGATGCAGTTGCAATGAGTGCAATATTCCTTTCAACGATATTAATAAGAAAATGGCCTATACCTGATATGGGTATATACATTGTTTTACTCCTTATAGCAAAAGAGTCATTCCCGTCCCGGTATAAATTCTATAAGATTTTTGCAGAGAGTAGCCCTATAATTCTAATATGCGGATTCCTTGGTATATTCTCTGGTTTGTTCCTGCATTACCACGAATCAAGTTTTTCCTCTGCTCCATATCTTCTTGTCCTTGTTCCCCAGATTATCGCCCTTGGGGGAAGTATAGGTTCTATAGCAGGAATGAGGTTTACATCATCACTCTATATTGGAAGATTTAAGCCATTTCAGTGGAATAACTATGTATCAAAAAATCTCTTTTCCGCTATTCTACTCTCCTTTGCTATATTTATACCAGTTGCCCTTGTATCATATCTATCGGCGAGGATCCTATCCATAGGGCATCCAAACTTCTTATTTATACTACTTATTACTGCCATTACCCTTATTCCCCTGAGCATTGCTGTAAGCATCATATCATATTTTCTTGCCTGTGGCTCGATGAAGGCACACCTTGATCCAAGTAATGTCGTCGTTCCCCTCATTACAAGCATAGGGGATGTGAGTGGTGTATTCCTATTTTTGTCCCTCTTGCATTTGTTTAAAATATAAAACAAAGAATTATTGTAAGGACATACAAAGACGTGTCTTTAGTCTCAATCTAATCTTCTGAGTAATGCCCGATTCTTCCTCTTATCCAATTCCAATCAGGATTATAATGATTAAAAAACGATTTAAAGTTATCTTTTAGCCATTCATAGTAATCATCTTCAGTAAACTTACAAAAAGTTTCTACAAGGGTATCTTTAGAGATGTCCTCAGGAATTTCGATCCCGGCAAGCTCTTCATTTAGATACTTCTCTACAACCTTCCTATCAAGCATATTACACCCCCTCTTTATTTGAGAAATTAGAGATT
>CAZQRW010000037.1:0-14010 GCA_964596115.1 uncultured bacterium | reverse complement strand
TTACTTTATTGGTATAATGCATAAAAATATAAGGTCTTCCTCCCCCTTATTCAAAAACTGATGGGGGACATTGGGAGGAACAAATACAAATCTATCCTTTTCAAGAGGAACTTCTTCGTTGCCCACCCTGGCTACACCCCTTCCAGATAGTACATAAGCCTCGTGTTCATGGCTATGTTTATGAAACGGCGTGTATCCACCTTTTTCCACCCTGAATCTCCTCATTGCAAAATGGGGTGCACCATCCTTCTCTGTGATGAGCCATCTTATATAGGTACTCTTTGCCCCTTCCTCACTTACATATTCCTCCTTTACATCCGTAATCTTCCCGGCACGCATCATTACCTCCTTTTTTTAAAATATATACAACATTTAAAATATTATCAAGGAAAAATCAGATTTTTTATTATTTCTAAGAATGAATAACCAAATCGGCGGTCTTTCTTGCATTTGTATACCAAAAGGTTATATTATTCCTATGATTAAAGAAGTTGAAAAATATATCAATGAGCAGGGCCTTATCAAGGGGGGAGAAAAAATTCTCGTTGCCTTCTCAGGGGGACCTGACTCTGTGTTTCTTGCAATATCCCTAAATGAACTAAAATATAATATAGGGCTTGCATATCTCAATCATCAGTTGAGAAAGGACTCAATGAATGAAGAAGAATTCGTTGTGGATTTTGCCAGAGTGAACAAGATTCACTTATTTAAAGAGCGAGGAAATGTAAAAGAGACGATAAAGAAAAAAAATCTTACACTGGAGGTGGCAGCAAGAGAGGTAAGGAGAGAATTCCTCTTAAAAATTATGGAAAGAGAGCACTTTGACCTTATTGCTACAGGCCATACACTGGATGATTTGATAGAGACATTTTTTATCAGGCTTCTCAGGGGGAGCGGATTTGGGCTCAGATCCATTCCTCCATATGATTATCCCTTTATAAGACCCATTCTCCACTTAAGAAAAAAAGACATTACTGATTACCTGGATAGTAAAGGTGTCCCCTATTATACTGACCCTACCAATAGTGACAGGAAAATATTGAGAAATCGAATAAGGGGTGAACTTATTCCTCTTATTGAAAAAATGAATCCCAATGCAATATACAACATCAAAAGGTCCATCGAGAACCTCTCTGAAATTGAAGAAGCTATGCAAAAGATTGTAGGGGAGATGAATTTTGAGGTTTTTAAGATGCACATAAAATTCCCCATAGCAAAATATATTACATTGACAGAGCCAATGAAATTTCTCTTTTTAAAAAAATTGCTTGCCGTCTTCGGTTATGAATACGAATTGAAGAGGGCACACATAAAGAGCAGTAATAACATTATAGAACTGAAAAGTGCTATCATTGAATTCGAGGAGGATTACGGATACATTATAAAAAAAACAAATCTGATTCCCATAGGTATAGAGACCAGAGGTTCATTTGAATTTGGGGATTTTAAAATCTCTACTGATATAAAAGAAAAAAAGGGTATTGATTTTTCCCCCAATATTGAGTATTTTGATATAGATGAATTGGAACTTCCTCTAAAGGTACGCACAAGAAAAGATGGCGATTGTATAATGCCTTTTGGATTAAAGGGAAGAAAAAAATTAAAGGAGATTTTTATTGAAAAGAGGATTCCAAGATTTTTAAGGAATTTATGGCCTGTTATAGAGGACAAAAGGGGTGTTGTTTTTGTCCCGGGGGTTGTGAGGTCAGAGAGAGGAAGGCTGAATAAAAAAACAAGGGATGTATTAATTATAAAATATGAGAGGATAAAAGATGAATAATAAAGTACCAAATAACGATAGGGGAAGAATAATAAGGACCTTTATAATATGGACACTTATAATAATAGGGGTCTTTATACTGATAAATCTTCCTCAGAGAAAGCAGGTTCAGGAAATAAGTCTAACGGAACTCTATAGGATGGTCGATGACAACGAGGTATCTTACGTCACTTTCAATGATACCCAGATTGAAGGCGTGGATAAGAATGGAAAAAAATTCACTTTGAATTTACCCTTTGCAGATCCTCAATTGCCAAAATACCTTGCAAAAAAAGGAATAGTAGTAAAATCAAAATCAAAGATAAAATTATGGGGTATACTATTGCAGGTGGTCCCACTCGCTCTATTCTTCCTGTTTTTCGTCTATTTTATGCGGCAGATTCAATCAGGCCCAAATAGGGCATTTTCTTATGGTAAAAGCAAGGCAAAACTTGTAATGCCATCAAAAGAAAGGATTACATTTAAAGACGTTGCCGGGGTAGAAGAGGCAAAAGAGGAATTGCGAGAGGTGATAGAATTCTTGAAAAATCCACAGCGATACAACAGGCTTGGTGCAAGAATACCAAAAGGTGTCTTACTCGTTGGGGCACCAGGTACTGGAAAGACTCTACTTGCAAGGGCGGTAGCTGGTGAAGCGGGTGTCCCCTTCTTCTCCATATCAGGCTCAGATTTCGTAGAGATGTTTGTAGGTGTAGGCGCTGCAAGGGTCAGGGATCTTTTTGAACAGGCAAAGGTTAACGCACCCTGTATCATTTTTATCGATGAAATCGATGCTGTAGGGAGGCATAGGGGAGCAGGAATTGGAGGGGGGCACGATGAAAGAGAACAAACACTTAATGCCCTTCTCGTTGAGATGGACGGATTTGAAGTGAATAAAGGAATTATTGTGCTTGCAGCTACAAATAGACCGGACATACTTGATCATGCACTTTTGAGACCTGGAAGATTTGATCGTAGAATCGTTGTTGATGTACCCGATGTAAAGGGCAGATATAAAATTCTTCAGGTCCACTCAAAGAAGGTTCCGCTATCAAAGGATGTAGACCTTGAAGTGATTGCCAAAACGACACCCGGCTTTACTGGCGCAGATCTCGAAAATCTTGTAAATGAGGCTGCCCTTATAGCTGCAAGAACAAGAAGAAAAAGTGTCAATATGGAGGATTTCGAAGAGGCAAAGGATAAACTCACTATGGGCGTCGAGAAAAAAAGCATAATTCTGAGAGAAGAAGAGAAAAAACTTATTGCGTTTCATGAGGCAGGTCATACCATCGTTACCTTCTTTACACCCTATACGGATCCAATACATAAAGTCACTATCATCCCGCGTGGAAGTGCACTTGGCATCACCCAACAGCTCCCAATAGATGACAGAAGAACCTATTCCAAAGACTATCTTCTCGCACAGCTGAGGGTTTTAATGGGTGGTAGGGCTGCAGAAGAAGCCGTTTTTAATACCATATCCACAGGGGCAGGGAGCGACATAGAAAGGGCAACAGCAATTGCAAAAAGAATGGTTTGTGAATGGGGGATGAGTGAAAAACTCGGTCCTATAACCTTTGGCAAAAAGGGAGATGAGGTTTTTCTTGGAAGGGACTTTGGCATAAGAAAGGATTACTCGGAAGAAACAGCAAAATTAATAGATGAAGAAGTAAAAAGGTTCGTGGATGATGCATACAAAAGTGCAAAAAAAATCATTACAGAAAAGAGAGAGCTATTAAACAAATTGGCAGAAGCCCTCCTCTCGTATGAATCTCTGGATGGTGATCAGGTTAAGGAAATACTTACAGGCAATGGAACCTTTGTAAAAAAACCAAAACCTGTAAAAAATTCAGTTAAAAAATCTCTTCTGGATAAGGATGACAAAGGGAAAGGTTGATAAGGGAAAAATAGTCAGGGCTGTGAGAGAGATTCTTATTGCAATCGGAGAGGATCCTGATAGAGAGGGATTGAAGGATACCCCAAAGAGGGTAGCAAATTTATACGCAGACCTTTTCAGCGGGGTAACAGAAGATGCATCAAAGACAATAAAGATTTACAGACAGGTTAAATACGATGAGATAATCATTGTAAAAGGCATTCCATTCTTTAGTATGTGTGAACACCATCTCATTCCCTTTTTCGGTAAGGCAAATGTGGCATATATACCAAAGAATAATAATATAACAGGTTTCTCAAATATTATAAAACTGGTAGATGTTGCTTCCAGTAAACCTCAAATTCAGGAAAGGCTTACCCAGGAAATCGCAGACTCTATTATGGATGTTCTGAAACCCCTTGGTGTTTTTGTTATAGTTGAGGCAAGACAGCTCTGTCTTGAGATGCAAGGATTGAAAAAAACAGGTGAATTTACCGTAACCTCTGCTATAAGAGGTGGATTCAAAAGGGAGGCAACAAGATTAGAGGCACTAAATCTAATGAAGGAGTAACAATAAGGGCAAAAAGGGTGGGTTACAGTAATGAAGGGAGGATGCTCGTAAAGAAAATGGGGGTAGATGATGTAGTTGAAAATCATCTCGCCGAGAAACTCGTATTCTATGTATTCCAGATAGATAATCTTTCCTCCGCTGCTGCTAACATTCTAAAACAGACTGCCCTCTCCAGGGGAACGGATGCTGTTATTCATCGAGATGTTATAACGGGAAAAATACAAAACTCCTCTGTTGTTATTTCTGGAACAAAAAAGGAATTTAAATACATCTCAGACTCTTTAAAGAATCAGGCTTTCCAGCTGGGAGACATTTCAAATAAAATATTAGAGCTCGTAAGTTTTCTTGACAAAAGGAATCACACTAAAATTATAGGTGTATTAAATATAACACCTGATTCCTTTTCAGATGGAGGGCTATATCTGCGCCCGGAAGATGCCATCAAAAGAATTGAAGAAATGATTGGAGAGGGTGCTGAAATTATTGATATAGGTGGGGAATCCTCAAGGCCAGGTGCAGAACCTATTGGTGAAGAAGAAGAGCTAAAAAGAGTTATTCCTGTTATTGATGCGATTAAGAAAAAAAAGGTGAGATTTTCTATTGATACTTATAGGAGCAAAGTAGCACAGGAGGCACTAAAGAGGGGTGCAGAATTTGTTAATGATATATCCGGGATGAGATTTGATAAGAATATGGTGAAGGTAGTAAGTGATTACAATGCAAGGGTTATAATAATGCATATGAAAGGAACACCTAAAAATATGCAAAGAAATCCTGGATATGAGGATGTCATCGATGAAATAATGAATTTCTTTGCTGAAAGAATTGTCTTTTGTGAAAAAAATGGGTTAAAAAGAGAGAATATTATCCTTGATCCTGGCATTGGCTTTGGTAAAAGACTTGAGGACAATCTAAAGATATTAAAGAATCTAATAGAGTTTCGTTCTTTCGGTACCCCTGTAATGATTGGTGCATCAAGAAAATCATTTATAAAAGGGATTACAGGCGCTCCGGTAGACGAAAGGTTGGCGGGTTCCCTTGCCGCAGTTTCTGAGGCCTTTTTGCAGGGAATTGACTACGTAAGGGTACATGACGTTAAGGAAACAAAACAATATTTAGATGTCATAAGTGCTATTGAGGAAAGTATATGATCCACTTCACTATTATCGATGCAGTGGATATTTTAATTGTTTCTTTCCTGATATATTCCATTCTCAGATTCTTCCGAGGTGTAAGGGCATTACAGATGTTCCTTGGATTATTTGCAATACTTTTATTTATATTTATTGGAAATATCTTCCGACTGCCAACACTGAGATGGATTATGTCCGGACTAAGTAATGTCTGGCTTGTCCTCTTTGTAATTCTCTTTCAAACAGAGATCAAAAAGGGGATTAAGTTTCTTGGAAGCAGGGGCCTCACAAGATATCTTCTAAAAGAGGAAAGAGAAAAGATAGCTCAAGAGATAACAGAGGCTGCAGAGATTCTTTCTGATAAGAGGATTGGGGCAATCATTGTCATAGAAAGAAACACGCTCCTCGACCCTTATTTTGAAACTGGTATTAAAATGGAGGCTGCGGTAGATGCAAACCTTATAGTATCAATTTTTTCTCCCTTTTCCCCCCTGCATGATGGTTCGGTTATAATAAAAGGACAATATATAGTTGCAGCAAAGTGTGTGTTACCACTCTCTACAAATCCAAATCTCAGCCCTACCCTGGGGACAAGGCACAGGGCTGCAATAGGTATAACAGAGGAAACTGATGCTGTATGCATAGTTGTATCTGAGGAAACAGGCACAATATCACTTGCAGAGGGAGGTGAACTGCAAAAGGATCTTGAGCCTGAAATGTTAAAGGCAAGGATACTGAAATTATCTGAAAAAGGAGGATAGATGAAAAATAGGGTGATAGGATTCTTTTCCATATTCATAGTGGTACTACTTCTTTATCTCTACACAATGGCACCTACCGTTTCTTTCTGGGATTGTGGAGAGTTCATTACCTGTTCATATATACTGGGGATACCCCATCCCCCTGGAACCCCATTTTTTGTACTTCTCGGCAGGATTTTTTCCCTGCTTCCTACTTTTAAAGAGATTGCTGCAAGGGTTAATCTCCTCTCTGCACTCAGTGGTGCAATCGCCGCTGCCATGATGTACCTCATTATTCTGAAATTCATTATGAGGTTTAAGGAGAATAAAGAGGAAAAGCCTTCTCTATTTGTTCATATCATTGCTGCTGGTGCAGCACTTGCAAGTGCATTTGCATTCAGTATGTGGGATAATTCAGTTGAAGCAGAGGTCTACGCTATATCAACAATGATTATTGCCATCGGAATCTGGCTAACCCTACACTGGAGCGAAGGGATAGGGATGAAGGGAAACAAAAATAACCTTCTTCTTATCGTGTATATTACATTCTTAGCGATGGGGGTCCATCTATTGCCACTCCTTGTATTGCCTGGTGCCATTATATTCGTACTTATGGTCAACTGGAAAGAGTTGGCAGATACAAAACTAATAGGTATAGGTATTGGTCTTGCCATTATAGGTGTTACAACGTATGCCTACCTTATGATCAGGGCACACCTTAACCCTGCCATAAACGAGGCAGACCCTCAAACATTTTCTGCCTTGTGGGATGTATTTACAAGAAAACAATACGGTCCAATGAAGATGTTTCCTCGAAAAACGCAACTTGAGACTGGTCTTTCTTTTATACCTGCCCTCTGGGAACAATTAAGGGTATATTTTAAATATTTTTCATGGCAATATTTCCCATTTCCCAGAGAAAATACAGGGAATCTCCTTAAGGTACTTTCTATTTTTGGCACGTATGTTTATGCCCTCATAGGGATATTTGGCATTTATGTTCACTACAGAAAAGACAGAAAGGGGTTCTGGCTCTTCTTTATAACATTTTTACTCCTCTCACTTGGACTTGTGTGGTATCTTAATCTGAAATTCAGCCCCTCCGATCCAAACCCTCATCATCAACCGAGGGAGGTCCGTGAGAGGGATTATTTCTTTGCCCCATCCTTCTTTTTCTTCTCTTTTTATATTGCAATGGCGCTTTACTATTGGGGAACCAGGTTGAGGGAAAAAAGAGTTTGGGCAACGTATCCGTTTATGGGCCTTGCCATCATTATGGGTGTTATTCCTATAATAAGCAATTTTAAATCACATGCTAATAGAAGGCACAATTTTATTGCTAATGATTATGCATATAATATGTTGATTTCTGCTGATGATAATGCTGTGGTATTTACCAATGGGGACAATGATACATTCCCCCTCTGGTTCATGCAATACGTAAAAGGCTTAAAGAAGTTTGATGCAAAAAAGAAAAAGGGGGTAATGCTTGCCAACCTCTCTCTCTTAAATACAAACTGGTATATTAAACAACTGAAATGGGCTGGTATCCCAATCGACTTTGATTCTCCTTTCAGGGGTACAAGGTATGAACAGCTCTACAATAGGCAAAAAAGGAGCGGAAAATATAAAGGAACATTTGAGGAATTTGTTATAGACCATCTTTATCCTATGAAGGGAGAGGATGGGAGTATCCTTTATGTAAAGGATTTGGCAATCAGAGACATAATCCTTGCAAGCTGCGGAATTAAACCAACATTTGAGGACCTCACAATGTCGGGGAAGAAATTTGTCCAAAAGTATATCAATAAGCAAAACTTTCACCCATCCATAAATATTTATTTCTCTGCTACAGTTTCCTATGATAACAGACAGATGTATCAGAATCACTTGAAGATGGAAGGCTTTATGTATAAAGTCGTCCCAGAAAATGGTTATAATATGGTAGATGTGGACAAAACACAGGAATTACTCATAAAGGATTTTAAATATAGGTCTATATTTGATCCCAATGTCTATAAGGATGAGAATACCCAAAGGTTACTCAGCAACTATAGTGCCCTTTACTTTACCCTTGCAAGAAAATTGAGAATGGAGGTTATCCCATCTCCTTTTGTGATTAATCCAAAGACATATACAAATATTAAATTGAACGAAAAGCAGAAAGAGATTTTGAAAAGATCTGCAAATATCTATCTGAAGGCATTAAAATTTAGCAAGGAAGAGAGGGTAATATCCGTGGTGGCTATTGAACTGAAGGCAATATTTTCTGCCCTCAAGGAATATGATACAGCTCTCAAGGTGATGGATGAGCTAAATAAAATAAATCCATCTGCCCTTACATATATATATAAGGGTGATATTTATAGAGAAATGGGAAAATACGATGAGGCTGAAAAGTTCCTGAATAAGGCTATAGAAAATACACCAAACGACCCTACTGCCTATTACACATTAATTAAGTTATACCTTGACAGAGGTGATTCGTCTAAGGTAGAAGGGTTATTAGGGACAGTAATAGCCCAACCCAAACTGTTTGCCTCTATTTTTCAGGTGGCACAACAAGTAAATGACAGAAAGATGATGATACTGATATTAAAAATGTGGTTAAAGAGGGGGAATCCAAATGATGAACAAGCTAAACAGTTCCTGGATAATCTTATTCATAATAGGATGCAGCGGTAGTAACATCCTTCCCCACGCAGCCGGGGGAAGAGATATGGCAGTGATAATTGCACCTTCGGGTTCTTTGTACGGGCAAATGCTTAAACCCTACCTTGCAAAACCCCTGTACTTTCCTTCTAAAGAAGAAGTTTACAGGGTGATTATTTCAACGCCCGAAGCATTAAAAAATTACAGGTACTGGCGCAATGTTATCCTTATCGGTTGGGACGGGACATATATAGACACTTTATTATCTCCTGGTGCAAAAAAAATCGTGGATGCTGGAAAGGGATTATTCAGTGAACAGGATCTATGGGTTCGAGAGCAAACCGTTGTTTTACTTGCAGGTAAAAATAAAAAAAGCGTCAAGGGGCTTATTCTAAAATATGGGGACACAATATATCAAATACTGAGGAGCGCAGAAAAGAAAAGAATGAAGAAGATAATATATATGAATGGGTTTGAAAAAAGGGAATCCGGAAAGATGCTGCATCTCCTTGGTGCCAGTTATAATATTCCTCTTGGATATGCCCTTTCCGTTCAAGATGTTAGGATTATGGCTTATATAAGACATTTCCCTGATAGAATAGTTACCCTATATTTTGAAGAGGGAAGTAAGCTCAAAGATCCTATCTCATTGAGGGATAGGTTGTTCAAAAAATATTTTGAAGGTGATTTTGTATTAAAGGACTATACAAAGATAGATACAGTAAGATTTCAAGGAAGAAAGGCATTAAGGGTTATAGGCATATGGCAGAATGAGGAGAAGGTAATGGGTGGCCCATTTATCTCTTATATGTTTGTCAAGGATGGAATACTTTACTTCCTCGATGGACACGTCTTCTCTCCAGATAAAAAAAAGTGGCCCTACCTTGATGAGGTCGATATAATACTCCATACCTTCAGGACTGAATTATGATAAAAGAAAAAATCAAAAAAGAATTGGAGAAGGTCATTATTGGCCAAGAAGATGTAATCAATAAACTCCTCATTGCTATCTTTTCGGGCGGTCATACACTAATTATCGGTGTACCAGGCCTTGCAAAAACGCTTCTCGTTAGCTCTCTTGGGAAATCACTGGACCTTTCATTCTCGAGAATTCAGTTTACACCCGACCTTATGCCTTCCGATATAACGGGAACTGAGATTATCCAGGAGAGCAAAAATGGAAAAAGAACATTCAGGTTTGTAAAGGGGCCTGTTTTTGCAAATCTCGTGCTTGCCGATGAAATAAATAGGGCTCCTCCAAAAACGCAAGCTGCTCTCCTTGAAGCAATGCAGGAAAGAAAGGTTACGTTTGGAGGGAAAAATTACCTATTAGAGGATCCCTTTTTTGTTATTGCAACCCAGAATCCTATTGAGCAGGAAGGGACGTATCCCCTTCCTGAAGCACAACTTGATAGATTTATGTTTTCCATAAAAATTGATTACCCGGGAGAGGAATCAGAGAAAACTATTATTGCTGGTGGGATAATACACTCTCCCAAAGATATAAAAAAGGTTATAGCGAAGGGTGAATGGAAGAAAATCTCAGATGACATTCGTTCTGTGCCTGTAAGCGAAGAGGTCTTAGATTTCATATTGAGATTGACAAAACTTACCAGGCCTGGTGAAACTGAAATCCCAGATGTCAAAAAATATGTTGAGTGGGGTGTAAGCCCAAGGGGAGGGCAATACCTTCTTTTAGGGGCAAAGGCAAGGGCTTTCCTTGATGGTAGACCCACTCCTTCTTTTAAGGATGTAATGGAGGTTATCCATCCTGTATTCGACCATAGAATTATAACAAACTTCCTCGCCAGTGCTGACGGTGTCACTCCTTCAAAGGTCGTTGATATAATCTGTTCCTATGCAAATAAAAATCCCTGAAGCCTACGCACCTCTCCTCTTAAAGATCGGAAATCTTGCAGAGGAAACAGGGGATTCTGCTTACCTTGTTGGAGGTCCTGTCCGGGATCTTATTCTTGGTAAAGCAATAAAAGACATCGATATAATGCTTAAAAAGGATGGTATAAAGATTGCAAAATTATTTGGAAGGATGGAATGCTTGAATGTTGAGACCTTCGCGGATTTCTATACCGCAAAGGTTTTTTATGACGGATTAGAAATTGACTTTTCAACTGCAAGAGAGGAGTCATACCCTTCACCAGGGAGTTTGCCAATCGTAAGACGCGGCAGCGTAGAACAGGATATCAAAAGAAGAGATTACACTATAAATGCGATGGCAATCCACATTAATCCGGGCAAATTTGGTAAACTCTACGATCCACTCAATGGCAAAAAGGATCTTAAAAATGGTTTACTAAGGGTAATACACAGGAATAGTTTCCAGGATGATCCAACAAGGATAATCAGAGGGATTAGATTCAGTGCAAGATTTGGATTTAGATTTGAGAAAGACACGCACGAACTTATAGAACGGGACCTGAAATATTTAGATTATGTCAGCTGGGATAGAATTATTAGGGAGATAAGATTGATATGCGGGGAGGGAGAAAAGGGAATCTTACTCCTGGAAGAATTTGGGGTTAGCAATTTTCTTGGATTGTGCCATATTAAACAGAAGGAACTAAAGGATATTTCTAATTTTTGCAAGAACTATAATATGAAATGTGAAATACCTCTTTTTATGTCCTTGTTACTCTGTAAAGATCTTAAAGGGTTAAATTTGGAAAGGGAGATTTTAAGAGAATTAGAGGAAATAAAATCCTTGAAGAGGGGGGGATTCAATATTCATAGGGTTCTCCATTTAAGGGATTACTCATTCCCTGTCCTTTTTAGTGTGTGCAAAAATAAGGGATATGTAGAAAAAGCCTTTAAGAATAGAGCGCTTTTTTCCCCAAAAATTTCTGGAAAGGAGTTACTCCAACTGGGAATAAAAGAGGGACCTGAAATGGGAAAGATTCTGGACGAGATTATAGAACTCAGGTGGAAAGGAAGAATCAAATCAAAGGAAGACGAAATAAAATATATAAAAGAGAGGAGGAGGAATGGAAATAAATAAATTAAGGGAAGAGATCGAGAAATTCGGGAGGTCTCTTTGAAATCAAAAAGAAAAAAGATCGATTGATAGAACTGCAAAAAAAAGCTTCTTCCGCTGACATCTGGAGGGATGCAGGAAAGGCAAAAAGCCTGAATATGGAAATTAAACGCTTAAGTGATGAGGTTGTGGAGTATGAAAACTTGAGCCAAAGGATTAAAGATCTAATTGAGCTCCAGGAATTGGGCGAAGACCAAAATATAATAGAAAAAGAGGCAGAAGACATTAAAAAAGAGATGGAAAAAATAGAAATGAGGATAATGTTTTCTGACCCCGATGATGAAAAAGGCGCCATTCTATCCATACATCCAGGTGCAGGAGGGACAGAATCCTGTGACTGGGCAAATATGTTATTCAGGATGTATACCAGATTCCTGGAAAATATGAAATTTAAATATGAAGTAGTGGATTATCAACCTGGAGACGAGGCCGGATTAAAGGATGCAACGATAGAAATTGATTCCCAAAATGCCTATGGATACCTGAAATCAGAAAGTGGTATACACAGGCTCGTTAGAATTTCACCCTTTGATGCTAATAAAAGAAGACATACATCCTTTGCCTCTGTGTTTGTCTATCCTCTAATTGAAGATAATTTAGAAATAAAAATAAAAGAAGATGATATAAAAATGGAGACATTCAGGGCTGGCGGTCCTGGGGGGCAGAATGTAAATAAGGTAAACACTGCAGTAAGAATAATCCACATCCCTACAGGTATTACTGTCTCAGCACGAAGTGAGAGATCCCAGCACCAGAATAGAGAAATCGCTATGCGGCTACTAAGGGCAAAACTATATCAGATGGAAAAAGAAAAAAAAGAATCAAAGATGAAGAAACTGGAGGGCGAAAAGACGGATATTTCCTGGGGGAACCAGATAAGATCATATGTACTCCACCCCTATAAAATGATAAAAGACCACAGGACAAATCTTGAAATTCATAATGTTGAAAGGGTTCTTGATGGCGATATTGAGGATTTTATCTTTGCTTTTCTAAAATGGAAAACATTGAAAAAGAAGCCCTGAAAAAAAGGATTCGCATAGGAATAAGGATTTTCTTATTAATCACTGTCCTGACCCTTTTTTTTATTCTATTTAAAACTGGTCGTAGGGAAACAGTTGAGGCCTTAAGAAGATTTTCTCCTCTCTATGGCATACTCACAATGTTGCTGTGGGCTGTATCTTTGGGATTTGATTCTTTGCAACTTAAGGTCTTTGGGATGGGTGTTGAAAAAAATATAGGTATAATCAATGGAGTAAATATTATTACAATGGGCCAGTTCCTTGCGGCTACCACACCATTTCAAGTTTCTGGTATATTCGTCCAGGTCTATTATCTAAAAAAACATTGTAATGTAGAAACAGGGCAGGGAACCTCTATTATATTCCTTCGAGCAATGACAGGGACACTTGTGTATTTACTCTCATCCCCTTTTATCCTGATTTTTGCCAGGGATGCATTTAGAAGTGGCATAGTAAAAAATATACTTATTTATATTGGAATAATCATAGGAATTGGAGGAGTAGTACTTGCACTTGCCCTGATAAATCCCAAAAAATTTTCCAGACTATTTGCAAGAGGGAAAAAGGGCACTGGTTTTTTTAATCAGGTAGTAAAGTTCAGGGATACGCTTGGTAGCATACTTGGAAAAAAATACCGTCTTTTTATCATTGCCTTCTTTTCAGCATTTATCTCTTTTATTGCATATTTCTTGATGGCATTTACTATATTAAAGGGTCTCGGTGTTGAAGTTCCCATTGTAAAGGTTATACTATTCCAGCTAATTCTGAGATTTGGGCTTTTCTTCTCGCCCTCCCCTGGAGGAAGTGGTTTTGCAGAGGCGGGATTCGCAGGACTATTCTATAACCTCATCCCAAAATATCTGCTTGGTATATATACCTCTCTCTGGAGGCTTTTCACAACATATATTGGTGCTACTTTGGGTGGGATACTCACACTAAAATTCTTAAAGGAAATATAAAAAAGCCCGGCAGCGATCTACTCTCCCACCCCCTTGCGAGGGCAGTACCATTGACCTTGGAGGGCTTAACTTCCGTGTTCGGAATGGGAACGGGTGTTTCCCCTCCAGTATGGCCACCGGACAGGATAAATATAATAAGAATTTATTTTATGTCAAGAGGCTTTTCTTTACCTTGCCTTGTCTTACTGCCGTGTTTAGATTTTTAATATCCCGGTATTCTATAAAGAAAAGCGTTTTCTCACGATTCAC
>CAZQRW010000036.1:0-19645 GCA_964596115.1 uncultured bacterium | reverse complement strand
TTTATACCTCCTTTTCTGGGGATATATTTTACTATTTTTGTGTTGATTTTTAAATGAGGCAAATCGAACTATTGACATTTGCGAATTGGAATTATAATAATTAAGCAATAGGGTCAATTAGATACCTAATCTTTATTGTTTTAGTTTTTTAAATACCAAAAAAGGGAGTGAGTGATGGCTATTGTTCTTGACGGAAAACATTTAACAATTGAGCAGGTAGTAAACGTTGCAAGAAACAACGAAAAAGTAGAAATTCATCCAGATGCACTTGAGAAGGTAAAAAAGTGCAGAAAAATGGTTGAAGACAAGATAAAAGCCAAGGAGATTATGTATGGCATCAACACAGGTATAGGGGAATTCTCCGAGGTAGTTCTGAACGATGAACAGGTAAAACAATTCCAAAAATACCTTATTTATAATCATTCAGCAGGTATAGGCGAACCCGCTCCTATTGAATGGGTACGGGCTGCAATACTAAGTAGAATAAACGTTCTTATAAATGGGAGATCTGGTTGTCGCCCAGAAATACCTATGACAATGGCAGAGATGCTCAATAAGGGTGTCACACCAGTGATCTGTAAAAAGGGTTCTGTTGGTGCCAGTGGAGACCTTGCACCAATGGCACAAGCCGCCCTGCTATTGATGGGAGAAGGTGAAGCCTATTACGAGGGCGAAAGGTTACCTGGAAGGGTAGCTATGGAAAGAGCAGGTATCCCCATTCCAGGACTGGAGGCAAGGGATGGGTTGGCTTCAATTAATGGCTCAAACCTTATAACAGGTGTCAGCGCACTTTTACTTTATGATATTAACAGATGGCTTAAACAGGCAGAAATAGCATGTGCTATGTCCCTTGAGGCACTATATGCCAATATGAAGCCTTATGATGTTCGTCTTCACGAGGCACGAGGTTTCCCAGGTGCAGTCAGATCCTCTAAGGCAATAAAGAAGTGTATTGAGGGCAGTGACCTCTTATCTGGAAAGGTAAAAACAAAGGTGCAAGATGCCTACTCTATGCGTTCCTCTCCACAGGTTATTGGTGCTGCACATGATGCGGTTGCGCATGCAAGAAAACAGGTGGAGATTGAATTAAATGGAGTTGGTGATAATCCTGTATTTTTCCCTGAATATAATCTGACCATCACAGGTGCAAATTTCCAGGGTTCACCTGTTTCTCTTCCAATGGATATGGTCGGGGCTGCAGTGACTATGGTAAGTGTTTTATCAGAAAGGCGTCTCAATCGCCTCTTGAATCCAGCATTAAGTATTGAACTCCCTCCATTCCTTACAAAGGGGGCAGGTATGTTCTCAGGGATGATGCTCAGCCAGTATACAGCAGACACATTGATAGTCGAACAGAGAATCCTTTCCTTCCCTGCATCTGTTATGTCCATACCAGCGGCAGCAGATCAGGAAGATTTTGTCTCTATGGGTATGAATACTGTTAACAAGAATGCACAAATTCTTGACAATGCCTATGGGGTTCTCGGTATTGAATTTATGGCTGCTGCCCAGGCACTTGATTTCCGCAATTTTAAAAATGGTGAGGGTGTAGAGACAGCAAAGAAGGTCATTAGAAAATATGTACCATTTCTGGATGAGGACAGACCACTTTACAAAGACCACACCAGGATGAAAGAACTGGTGAAATCCTGTGAAATACTTGAAGAGGTGGAAAAAAAGATAGGGAACCTGGAATAAAATATAGTTGGATTAATCAAATAAACGATCATCTTAACTACTTGAAAACCTATGAAGATTTTTCCTTAACCAGAAAATTGCTATAATCCCTGAAAGAAAGTTTGATAGGGCACCAGCTATAAATATACCCTTTATTTTGAAAAGAAAGGAACCTGCAATGGCAAGGGGAATATAGAGAACAAACATCCTGAGAATCATCAGGGTCGCTGCATAAAGTGGTTTGTTTAAAGCATTAAATGCGGATGCAGAAAGCATAAGTATCCCAAGAATGCCATAACTCATCGATACAATTTCCATATACTGGGAGGTCGTTTGAATGACTGTGATATTCTTATTAAAAATCATCGCAATAGGTCTCGATGCAAAGATAAAAAGTAGAAAAACAGCAAGCCCCCATAATAATGAAAATTTATAACCAAATTTTATACCCTCCTTTATCCTCCTGCCTTTGCCTGCCCCCCAGTTCTGTCCTACAAATGGTGTAATAACAGAAGATAAAGAACCAATAATGGATAGACTAAACATTTCAATCCTCGCCGCAACCCCAAAACCTGCTACCGCTGCTGCACCATATGCAGCAACCAGCCTTGTTATTACACCTGTCGAAACTGGTGTGATTAGATTTGTCCCGGCGGCAGGTAATCCTATATAAAGAATCCTTTTCCAGGAAGCAAAGATCTTAATCAGTCCAGGGATCTTAAGTGTAATCATCCTTTCCCGATGATATAGAATCCAGAGTGCCATAACAAAGGTTGTTGCCCTTGAAAAAACAGTTGCTGTAGCAGCACCAGCCAGTTCCATCCTTGGAAACGGCCCAAAACCAAAAATAAGTAAGGGATCCAGGGTCAAATTTATAAAAACAGCAGTAATCATTATAATACTGGGTGTTTTTGTATCACCTGTCGCCCTTATGGCATTATTTCCGACCATTGGAATAACAACGAACGGCATCCCTATATACCAGATCCTCATATATGAGTTAATTAATTTTAGAATTTCAGGTTCTGCACCAAGGGTACGGAACAATGGCCCTATTGTAAATAATCCACCAATCACAAAGGCAGTAACGATAACAAATGAAAGAAATAAAGAATCTGTGGTAAGGCGCTGCATTTCATACTGATCCCCTTTACCAATGGCACGGGAGATAACAGCAGAGGCACCTATTCCAAGCCCAAGGGCAATACTGTTAACGACAAGTACCACAGGAAAAGTGAACCCCATTGCCGCAAGTTGCTTCGCCCCCAGTTGACCAACAAAAAACGTATCAACGAGGTTAAATACCTGCATTCCAAGTATACCAATCCACATCTGGAGGGTTAACTTAGAGATTGTCTTCCCGATGCTTCCCCGTATCAAAATTGCCTTATCTCTATTTGCCATACCTTTCATCAGTCCTGAGTTTTAAAAAAAATTTTTCTGCATTCTCAACCATCCTTGATAATTGTACCAAACTGTTTTTCTTTTCTTCCTTTGAAAAGCCAGTGGACAATATATCTGTCCATCTTCTAAGTATTTTTAATATCAAAGGCTTAATCTTCTGTGCATTTTTTGTTAAAAAAATCCGATAAGCCCTCCTGTCTGACTTATCTACTTTCCTTAGAACAAATCCTTCTTCAACCAACTTTCTAATATTTTTTGCTGTTGTGCTCTTGTCCTGACGAAGGAATCTACCAATTTCCTCCTGATTAATTCCATCATAATAATACAAAACCTTAAGTATATAAAATTGTCCGCTTCCTATATTGTATTTTTTCAGTTCTTTATCAAGATAAATTTGACCATATCTATGAAGTATTGAGATATATCTCCCAATAGAAGAATGTATATTTCTCACAAATTATCCTTTTTTGGCATTATGTATTTCAGTTATTATAACTGAAATAGTTGGATATGCAACTATTTTTTAGAAAACTTGACATTTTGAAGAAAATCAATTAGTTTGAAGAAGAAATGTAATATCTTCCATAGATATATTTGATACAATTGGGGTAAAATAAATATTCAAAGGAGGACTGTATGACGAAGAAAATACCATCACATCATGGTATATTTGAAGACAACAAAGAAGTGTATCCAAATGAAACATTAAAACTGCTTTATGAACGTGCCAGTTGCAGAAGTTTTAAAAATAAAAAAATCCCCCCTGAGGTTTTGGAATATATCCTTGGGGCAGGCATACATGCACCAACAGGTGGAAATCTACAGCCATACTCCATTATAAAAATCGAGAAAAAAGCAATAAAAATGAAATTGGCAGAGCTCGCAGATCAGAAATTTATTGCCAAGGCACCCATCGATCTATTATTCTGTATAGATCTTCACCGACTTGAAAGATGGTCAAAACTCGAAATTGCTCCGTTCACTGCCACCAGTTCCTTTAGGCATTTCTGGATTTCTTTTCAAGACACCATTATCTGTGCTCAAAATATCTGTACAGCAGCAGACTCCCTGGGGTTAGGTTCTGTCTACATCGGTACAGTTCTGGAATTTTTCAGGGAGCTTAAGGATATGCTTCAACTTCCAAATGGCGTATTCCCTGTGGTTCTTCTCTGCCTTGGATATCCAAAAGTAAAATCGAGCCCACGCAAAAAACTTAACATAGATATAATTGTCCATGAAGAAAAATATCAAGAGACAGAAGATGAAAAACTTTTAGATGCCTTTAACAAGAAATATCCAGGATTCAAAGTAGAAATTACAGAGGAGAGACTGAAAACCATTGGGAAAGTCTGTAGAAGGGTTCACGGGGAAGAATTTGCCAGAAAATGCTTGAATAAAATTAAAGAGAATGGATATATAAATACAGTTCAGCTTTACTTTGGTCTTCATTACCGTGCAGATTTAATGCCTGAAGGGAATGATGAGTACCTGCAGATAATGGAAGATTTTGGATTTAACTGGTTCAAGAAGTATCATCCGTTTAAAGAAATAGAGACATAGATTTTAAGATATATTCTATCCTTCCTTCTTTTTTCTAAAAGGGGAAATGGATTCCAGTTTATCCGTTGCGTAGAATAAGAAAATCCATCCTGCAATAAGAAACATTACGAATAGACCGTATCCGATCCATGTCCTTGTAAATACGAGAAAGTCATATATACCATGGGCAATCACCGCACCCCAGAATCCATAAGCAAGGAGTTTACCCCTCTTTTCCGGGTTAAAATGTGCAAGTCCAATAAAGTAACCCATTATTACGCCAAAGAATGTATGCCCGGGAATTGCTGTCAGTGCCCTGGAAATACCTACTTTCATCCCCATTGAGAAAACATAAAAAATATTCTCAATTGTAGCAAATCCAAGAGAAATAACGACAGAATATATAATTCCATCATAAGGCTCATCAAAATCAGATTTCGGCCAGGCATAAAATCTGAGAACAAGGTATTTGGAGAATTCTTCGCTTAGACCCACAACAAAAAAAGCAGTGATAAAAAGGATAAAGACGTTGTTTGTCTTCGCGGGAGAAAATCCTACAGGCAGGAGTAAGCCCTCTATAATCATAGCTATAAATGTAGAAAGTGCTCCAAAACCAAAGCATTTCCAGAGTAACAGCCAGGGTTCCTTTTCATACCTATCCCTGAAATAAAAAAAGAGAATAAACGCAATTGATGGTGCAACTGCAAGTATCAGAAGTGCCATTTACACACCAGTTTATCTATGTAATTTTTTTTCATAGATTTCATTATACCCAATAAAAAAGCAAAATCAACCGTACCTTCACCGTCATTTAACGCATCCACCTTGTCTTCCCCCCTTGACAAATATATTTATATATACATATATATCAAATTAGTGTGATGTTAAAAAACAATATAAAAAATAAAAAAAGGAGCATAGATGGCAGTGTATAAAAAAATGTTTGAACCTATAAAGATCGGTAACGTGCTTTTGAAGAATAGGACAATTTTCCCTCCAATATCAACAAATTTTGCCGGCGAGGATGGTTGCCTAACAAAAAGATTTATTCAGCATTATGTCAGAAGGGCACAGGGAGGAGTTGCTCTTATAATTGTGGAAAATGTATGTATAGATTATCCCGAAGGAAGGCATGGCGCCTTTGAGCCAAGAATTGATTCGGGCAGGTTCTTACCATGTTGGAGGGAATTAATTGATGCATTGGAAAAATACGATGTAAAGGTTTCTATAGAACTGACCCACCCGGGATATAAGGATAAAACTATTGAGGCTCTTACCAATGAAGAAATAGAAAGGCTTATAGGTAAATATGTGAATGCCGCTGTAATTGCAAAGGATGCGGGCTTTGATATGGTAGAATTACAGGGTGCACATCGGCTTATTATTAATCATTTTCTCTCCCCTCTTACAAACCATAGAAAAGACAGATGGGGTAAAAGAACAGAATTTGCAGTTGAACTAAGAAGAAGAATAGCCAATGTATGTGGATGGGAATTTCCTGTTACCATAAGGGCGGCGGTTGATGACTTTCAGGAAGGTGGGATTGACCTGAATGAGGGTAAAAGAATCGCCTCTGTCCTCGCGGAAGCTGGGTATGATATGATCCAGGCTGATGTTGGACTTGGTCCAAAAGAGAAAAGACTCGAACCAATGGCATATGAGGAAGGATGGCGCTCATACCTTGCAGAAAAGATAAGACCATTACCTGTACCTGTCGCTGCAGTCGGTGTCATAAGGACACCCGAAATTGCAGAAGAAATATTAGAAAAAAAGGCAGACCTTATCGTGCTTGGCAGAACCTTAATTGCAGATCCAGATTGGGTTAATAAGGCAAAAGTAGGTAAGGAACATTTGATAAGAAGGTGTATTGGATGTAGTGAATGTATAAAGGCAAGGCATGATGAGGACACTGCAATAAGATGCGGTGTAAATGCAAATGTAGGGAATGAGGAAGAAATAACAGAGGCAGATAACAAAAAAATTGTTGCTATTGTCGGCTGTGGCCCAGCTGGTCTTGAGGCTGCGAGGGTTTCATCTTTAAGGGGACATACCGTCTATTTATTCTGCAAAAAATTTGGAGGCCAACTCATAATAGCTGCTGTTCCTCCAGGCAAAAGAAAGATAAAATGGCTCGTCGATTATTACAAAAATACGCTAAATGAAATCAAAAACGTAAATATCCATAATGGAGAATTTCAGAAAAAGGACATAGAGTCTTTAAACCCAGATGTAGTAATTATCGCAACGGGGGCAAAGCCCTTTGTCCCTCACTGGATGCAAAAGAACGATGCATATATTTACAGCGATGTTCTCTCTGGCAAGGTAAGTTTTGAAAATAAAAGGATAGTAATTGGTGGAGGCGGGCTTGTAGGATGTGAAACTGCCCTTTTTCTTGCGGATAATAATAGGGTGATCATCGTTGAAATGTTAAAAGAAATTGCAGAAGGAATGGAGACACTGACAAGAGGACATCTGCTTAGAGAGTTAAAGAACAAAGGGGTAACAATTCTTACAGAGAAGAAGATTATTGATATAAATAAAGGGTCAATAATGATTAAAGATATGAATACATATGAAGAAGAGGAAATAGCTTGCGATTTCTTTATTGCCGCATTTGGAAATAAACCTTACGTTCCTTTCCATTTTGAGGATAGACCTTGTTATATTATAGGAGACGCCGTATCCTCAGGTAGAATTGTGGATGCAGTACATCAGGGATACAGCGTAGCTATAGCAATAAAATAAAGGACATCAAATAAAAATTCTACTCGTATCTATATGGCAAATATTCGGGCTCCCACATAGATTTTTTGACCAAATCCCTCATTTTTTTGTCCGATAATCGGATACCAAGACCAGAATCTCTTGCCTCCTTTGCCACTGCAAATGCAACATTTTCTGTGACCTTACGTATGTCATTTATTTCAGGTAGGAGGACACCCTTCGCTGCATCCTGAGGAGAAACCATAGATGAAAGGGCCTTTGATGCAGCCGTAAACATCTCATCCGTTATCTTTGGCGTCATTGAAACTATGGCACCGAGGCCTACTCCTGGGAAGATATATAGATTGTTGCACTGGGGCACCTTTTGTTTTTTACCCCTGATCTTTGCTGGAGGAAATGGGCTTCCTGTGGCGATAAAAGCCTTCCCCTTTGTAGCATTGGAAACTTCTTCCGGTGTACTCTCGCATTTTTCATTCGGATTAGAAAGGGGTAAGATTATTGGGCTTGGGGTATTCTTTGCCATCTGTTCCAGCACATCCCTTGTAAAAGTCCCTTTTACACCAGATACACCGATGAGAACGGTTGCCTTTGCATTTAGTACGGTATCAAAAAGTCCAATCTTATTTTTATTTTTCAGCTTCCATCCAGATACATCACTCCTCTTCCGCGCAAATGGTATCTGGTACTCGTGGGTTTTCATATCTTCAATTACTAAACCATTATGGCCAATTGGATAAATTCTTTCCTTGGCTTCTTCACGGGATAAACCTTCTTTCATCATTGCAGTTACAATGGTATTCGCAATTCCATAACCTGCTTCCCCAAACCCAAAGAATACATATCTCTGATCCCTTAATTTTTCTTTCTTCCCGTTAACTGCAGAATAAATAACTGCCAGTGCCACTGCACCGGTCCCCTGTATATCATCATTAAAGGAACAGATGCGTTCACGATATCTATTTAATAGGCGAAGGGCATTTTTCTTCCCAAAGTCCTCCCACTGAAGAAGTGCATGAGGAAAGTTTCTCTTAACACCTTTTACAAATTCCTCCACTACTTCATCATATTCGTCTCCCTCTAATCTCCTATGCCTTAAGCCTAGGTATAGTGGGTCTTTAAGAAGCTCTTCATTGTTTGTACCCACATCAAGAAGTATTGGTAAACATAATGCGGGATGTAAACCTGCTCCAACAACATAAAGGCTCGTTTTACCAACAGGTATAGCCATACCACCAACCCCTTGATCACCCAGACCCAATATTCTTTCACCGTCCGTTACCACAATCAAGTTGACATTGGAGAAAGGAGCATTGGACAGTATACGGTCAATTTCAGAAATTCTGTTTGCAGATACATAAATACCTCTTGGTCGCCTGAACATATGGCTGTAAGTTTTGGCAGCCTCGCCTACGGTTGGTGTATAAACAATGGGAAGCATTTCCTCTGCGTTATCAAGGACAAGGCGGTAAAATAGGGTTTCATTTCTGTCCAGAAGGCCGAGCAGAAAAATGAATTTTTCTACTGGATTTGCTTTTTTTGAAAAGTTTTCATACGTCCTGCTCAACTGCTGTTCCATAGTTGATACATGCTCTGGTAAGATACCGTGAAGGTCAAGTTGTTCCCGTTCTTCCTGGGAAAAGGCAGACCCTTTATTGTAAATAGGGTGTTCTACCAACATACGGCCTTTAAATGGAACATTAATATACCTTTCACCTGTGACAGGGTCCATTTGAATTAAGAACTTGTTCATCATACTCCTCCTTTTATTCTGCATATTTATTTTTTAACTACCAGAAAACCAATCTATCCAATGCCTCATAAACAAAACAAAAACATCATCTTTATGTAATATAATACATTTTTTAACAAGTTTTGCCAGATTATTTTTTAAAAAGTAGGTATATTGAAAATTTCTGGAAATCGGTTCATTGCAAATATAAAATCAATTAGTTTAAAAATACAATAAGTTAGTATCTTCCCTGGAACATTTTGAAGAAGGAGTTTGTCTTAACAATTGACTGATTTACAAAGCCAATTATATTATAATAAACCATAAGGAGGTATGGTATGGACTATACTGAGGGTGTTGATATTTCCGTTATAAATGAGACTGCACAGAAGGAGAGTGCATTTGTTCAAAAACTATTTGCTGAGATCGGGAAGGCGATTATCGGCCAAAAATATCTGATTGAAAGACAACTTATATGCCTGTTAACAGACGGCCATCTCCTCGTAGAGGGTGTCCCGGGGCTTGCAAAGACTTATTCCATTAGAACCCTTGCTTCTGCCATAGATGCAGCGTATAGAAGAATTCAATTCACACCAGATCTTCTTCCAGCTGATATTACAGGAACAGAGATATACGACCAGAGAAAAGGAACCTTTGTGCCAAAAACGGGACCAATATTTGCAAATCTTGTGCTTGCAGATGAGATTAACAGAGCCCCTCCAAAGGTTCAATCTGCCCTCCTCGAGGCAATGCAAGAGAGGGAAGTCACAATTGGAGAAAAAACCTTCAAGCTACCCGATCCTTTTCTGGTACTTGCAACCCAGAATCCTATTGAGCAAGAGGGCACGTATCCTCTGCCAGAGGCACAGGTGGATAGATTTAAATTGAAGGCGAAGATTACCTACCCATCCTACGAAGAAGAAAGACAAATAATGGAACAGCAAACATCACAGACACTTCCAGAAATAAAGCCTGTTGTAACATTAAATGATTTAAAGCGAGTAAAGGGATTTCTTCACCAGGTTTATGTCGACGAAAAGATAAAGAAATACATACTTGATATCGTCTTTGCCACAAGGGAACCTGAAAATTTCAACATTGGCGATATCAAACCATACATCAGATTTGGTGCTTCTCCAAGGGCATCTATCTATCTTTTAGAAACAGCACGGGCACATGCGTTTTTAGAGAGAAGGGGATTTGTCATACCTGAGGATGTGAAGGATATGGCAATGGACGTATTGAGACACAGAATCATACTCACCTACGAGGCAGAGGCAGAAGAATTGTCAACAGAAGATATTATTCAAAAAATCCTTGATACAATAGAGGTTCCATGACACCTGCTGAAATCCTGAAAAAGGTAAGAAAAATCGAAATAAAGACAAAGGGAGCTGTAGAATCCCTTCTCGGAGGAGATTACAAATCATCATTTAAGGGAAGGGGAATAGAATTCCATGAGGTGAGGAACTATGTTGTTGGTGATGATGTGAGAACAATTGACTGGAATGTTACTGCAAGGATGAACCACCCCTATGTAAAAAGATTCGTTGAGGAAAGAGAATTGAATATTATACTTCTACTTGATCTCTCCCGTTCAACACTATTCGGCTCAACTGGTAAAAAGAGAGATGTTCTTGCAGAAATTGGAGCATTGTTAACATTTTCTGCAATAGAAAACAACGATAGAGTTGGATTACTTCTTTTTACCGATAGAGTAGAGAATTATATTCCTCCCCAGAAGGGAAGAAGGCATGGTCTGAGAATTCTGCGGGATACACTGTATTTTGAACAAAAAGGCAGTGAAACAGACCCAGTCCCTGCCCTCGAATATCTCCTGCACATCCTGAAGAGGAGGGCAATAGTTTTTATCCTCTCTGACTTCTTGGGCGATAACTTCACAATTGAACACATAAAAAGACCTCTTTCGGTTCTTTCAAAAAAACATGACCTTATATCAATTGTGGTAAGGGATCCTATGGAAGAAAAATTTCCAATCAGGGGACTTATCAATATTGAAGACTTTGAGAAGGGTGAAAAGGGAGCAATTTTTGGAAAGGAGATAGATAGATTCCTGAGGAAAGACCAAAAAAAGAAGGATGATGCATTAAATAACTTTTTTAAGAAGTATGGGATTGATAGTGTATTTTTAAGGACTGGCGAAGACTATTCTGTTACCCTGCACAGATTCTTCAGGGAAAGGGCAAGAAGGCTTGTCTTATGATTATTATTATTCTTTCGCTTACCTGCGACTTAAATATCTCAAGACCCGAGATTACAATCGGCGAACTTACCCATATCACGGTTTCTGTTTCGCCTGATACCATTGTAACACCTAATTATCCCGACTCATCTATGATTGAAATAAGAAAGGCATATAAGAAAAAGGGAAAGACAAAATCAATATATCATTTTATTGTCACGGCATATAAACCAGGTGAAAAATCAATAAAATTCTTTATTGCCAATGATACCTTGAAACCTTACATTGTAAAATTTACTGTAAAAGGAGTTCTAACCGGAAAAGAAAAGGATATTCTGGATATTACTGGCCCAATAAATATGTTCAATCCTTTACTATTGCTTTATCTGTTGATACCAGCATTTGGCTATGCAGGGTATGCCCTTTACAGAAGAAGAAAAACCAAAAAAATGCCTGTGGTTAAAGAAGTCCCACAAATTCCACCAGAGGAAGAGGCATTGAAGGCACTTGGCGAAATTGAGAATTTAATTAATGAGGATATCAAATTGTTCTTTACAAAAATTTCTGAAGTATTTAGAAGATACATAGAGAGAAAATACAATATTCTTGCAGTGGAGGCAACGACAAGCGAAATCTCAAGGCAAATAAAAAAGAGAAGAATAAAATCCATTGAACCATTCATTCCCCTTTTAAAAGAATGGGATATATATAAGTTTACAGAAGTTGTTCCGAAGAGAGAGAGGGCAATGAAAAGCCTTAAAGAGGTAAAGGAGTATATAAATGGTACTGCATAATCCTATCTACCTCTTACTTTTGCTTCTCATTCCTCTTTTATACTACCTTTCTATAAAGAGAGGCATAAAGTCCTTTGTCTTTTCTGACCATTCACCTTTTTATAGAAAAAAGCGAAGATTGCTGAGAGAGATGCCCATATATCTCTTATTGCTCTCCTATGCCTTTGCTGTGCTTGGTCTTTCAAGACCACAGAAGGGTATTATAAAAGAGGAAATAGACAAAAAAGGGATTGATATTGTTATTGCCCTTGATATATCCAGCAGTATGCTTGCAGAGGATTTCCAGCCACAAAATAGAATTTCTATTGCAAAAAAGGTTGCCAATGAGTTTATAGATAAGAGGAGAGGGGATAGGATTGGATTAGTAGTTTTTTCGAAAGAGGCACTATTACAAAGCCCTTTGACACTTGACCATAATGTAATAAAAAAATTGATAGATAGAGTCAATACTGGTATGCTACCAGATGGAACTGCAATAGGTATGGGCATTTCTACGGGCCTCTTGCTTTTTGAAAATTCAAAGGTGAAAAGCAAAATTATGATTCTTTTGACAGATGGAAGAAACAACGCTGGAAAAATATCTCCATCTGCTGCTGCTGATATGGCAAAGGAAATGGGTGTAAAGATATATACTATCGGGATTGGGAAAAAGGGGGAAGTCCCATACCCCATATCTCAGGGTGGTATAAAACGGTATGTAATGGCAAAGTTTGACATTGATGATGTTGGATTAACAAAAATTGCAGATAAAACAGGTGGGAAGTATTTTCTTGCATCTTCTCCTGAAATGCTAAAAAATGTAATGGATGAAATCAACAGATTGGAGCCAACTACATTTAAGGTAATTAGATATAGAAATTTTGCAGAGAAAATGAATATATTCTTGGTGCCAGCTATTCTTATATTGGCACTATTTTTTATTGAACCTATTATTACAGGGAGGCTCCCATGAATTGGGCAAATCCAAAAATCCTGTATGCGTTACTTTTGGTGCCTGTTGTTATACTTTTCCATATCCTGAGAAAGATACGATTAAGGCATATAGAAAAAAATCTGTTTAATAATACTGCAAAGGATATAATCAAGATTAAAAAGATAAGAGATAATACGCGCTTCATCCTTTTTCTTATTGCTTTCTCTCTCTTTGTAATCGCGGCAGGAAGACCAAGATGGGGGGAGAAGCCTTACGTTCACAAGGGAAAGGGTATCGATATTGTTATAGCCCTTGATGTATCAAAGAGTATGTACTGCGAAGATGTCAAACCAAACAGACTTGAAATGGCAAAATTAGGGGTAATGATGCTGCTTGAGGGAATAGGAGGGAACAGGGTTGGACTTGTTGCGTTTGCTGGAGATGCATATGCTATGGTTCCATTAACGACGGATCTTTCCATATTCAGATTATATCTTGATATGCTACAACCCCAGAATTTCCCTGTACAGGGAACAAATATTGGGAGGGCACTCGAAGTATCCTCATCTCTATTTGACAAAAACTCAAAGGGGGCGAAGGTTATCGTTTTGTTCACAGATGGTGAGGACCTTACAGGAGGCGTGGATGCGGGACTATCAGATGCAGTCAAAAAGGGCATAAGAATATTCACGGTTGGCATTGGGAGTAATGAAGGGGCACCAGTTCCTGAGATAGACGAATATGGGAAAATTAAAGGTTACAAAAAAGATAAAAAAGGTAAACCTATAATTTCAAAACCAAACGATATGCTACTGAGAAGTATAGCGCTTGGAGGGAAAGGTGGATATATAAGGCTCAGGAGTTTAAACCTCTCACCATTAATAAGCGTTCTACAGAGATTGAAGAAGGGAGAATTTGGTGGAGAAAGATACCTTGACTTGGCAGAGAAATATCAGTATTTTTTATTAACAGGTATACTATTTATGTTAATTGGAATGATAGTGAGGGAAAGATGATATATATATTTATAATACTAGGTATAAACCTTCCTTCTATAGTAAATAAAGGTAATAAATTTTATAAGAAGGGAGATTTCAGAAATGCTCTGAAAAATTATAATGAGGCGGAACTTATCTCTCCAAATAACCCTGTGATTAAGTTTAATAAGGGAAATGCCTTATATAAATCTGGTAAATTGGATTCTGTGGAACAATTCTTTAGAAACCTTACCCATGTAAAAAATAAGAATTTAAGGGAAAGGGCATACTATAATCTGGGAAATACTCTTTTTAAGAAGGGCAATATTAAGGGGGCAATAGATGCGTACATAAATGCACTTAGATTGAACTCGAAGGATTACAGGGCAAAGCACAACCTTGAGCTTGCATTAAAGATGCCAAAGCAGAAAAAAAATCAAAAAAACAACAAGGATAAAAACAAAAAACAGAATAAAAATAATAAAAACAAAAATAATAAAAACAAAAATCAAAATTTGGAAAATAAAAGTCTTGAGCAAAAACTGCAGGCACTAAAGGAAGACCAGAAAAAACTCCTCCAGAACCAGATGAAAAAGGGGAGGGGAGGAAAAAATGCCAGGGATTGGTAGCATCATATTTATACTCTTAAGCTCTCTAAAAATAACCGCATCTGTAGATTATACTACTGTCCAGTTATATGAACCCTTTCGTATAAGGGTTACTGTAGAGGGCACAGATGTAAGAAAGGCACCAGAACCTACTCCACCCCCTATGAAAAACTTTGAAATTACAGGGACCCAAACCTCCCAGAGTAGCCAGATTATTTTCACCAATGGGAGAATGAGCAGCAAGGTGACCCTTGAGTACGCTTATACGCTCATCCCGAAGAAGATTGGCACCTTTCGTATTGATCCTTTTACGATAAGATTTAAGGGCAAGGAGTACAGGACAGAGCCATTTGAAATAACGGTTGTTAAACCAAAAACATCCGTGAATATCCCACAAAAAAGAACAGGGGTAGAAACAGAAAAAAAGGGGAAAGAAGAGAAGACATTGTTTTTAAGGACAATTATTTCTAAGAATCGATTATACCAGGGTGAAGGTGTTATTGTAACATATAAACTCTATACATTAACAGATATTGCAGATATGAAAATACTTTCTATTCCCGACTTCTCCAGTTTCTGGAAAGAGGATTTATTTACTGCAAAAAAACTTGATTTGAGAAAAGAGGTATACAATGGAAGGGTATATTATACAGAGATACTATTTAAAAAACTTCTTTTCCCTAACACGACAGGTAAGATAAAAATCCCGGGAATTGCAGTATCTATCCAGGTCCCCTCTGAAGATATATTTGACCTTTTTGGCGGAAGGGTATACAATCTTGCATCCCCTGATAGGGAGATAACTGTGCTCCCATTACCTTCTCCACAACCGCAAGATTTTTATGGCGGTGTTGGGAAATTCACAATGAAAACATATATGGAGAAAGATACGGTGATGGAAGGTGAAGGCGCCAATCTCGTTGTAGAAATAAAAGGTTCAGGGAACATTAAATTTCTTTTACCACCCGAGATAAAAAATATACCAGGGATAAAAATCTATAAACCTGAAGAGGAGACATCTGTAAAACCTTCTGGAGAATTGGAGGTTGGTATAAAAAAATTTAAATTCCTTGTTGTTCCTATAATGACTGGAATAAGAGAACTCCCCAGGATTACATATTCATATTTTGATCCAATTAAACAGAGGTATGTCAGGTTAAAATCATCCCCGGGTAAGATTATCATTACACCCGGGATTGTGAAGGGAAAAGAGGTTAGTAAAGAAAAAATTGGGTCTGACAT
Organism: uncultured bacterium; assembly: GCA_964596115.1. Classification (GTDB taxonomy): domain Bacteria; phylum Hydrothermota; class UBA3072; order UBA3072; family B12-G15; genus CAZQRW01. The sequence goes on along the minus strand of CAZQRW010000036.1, from coordinate 3,835 downwards.
TGCGTATATAAAAACGGATTTGAAAGATCTAAAGTCCTTCAGTATTCTACCAAAAGGCATACTTTTTATCTTTATTATCTTCATATTTCCACCTGTTGTTGCCTTGTTCCTCTCAAGGGAGAGAAGAAAAATAGAGAAGGATAGGGGATATGCAAGGCTAAAGGTTCTTCCTGGCATTACAAAGAGAAGATTTAAACAGATGAAAAGATGTTTGGAAACCGGAGATAGGGAAGGATTTTTTGAGACACTCCATAGACTTTTGTTGGAACTTGTTAAACACCGATTTAATATTGAGTCCTTTGGAATGAAATTAGAGGATATAGAGGAATCGATGATTAAAAGAGGGGTTCCTGAAGACAACATAAAGAACTTTAGTAATTTGCTGCACTTCTGTGAAACTGTAAGGTTTCAACCTGGGGGATTGGAAGGCGCTGATTTGAGGGAAACATACGAGAGAACCAGGAGGGTTGTTGATGATCTTCTTTGAGATTCTGCTGGCAGTTAATGTAAATCTTTACAATCAAGGAAATGAGTATTACAGAAAAGGGGATTTTGAAAATGCCGTTAAATCCTATAAGTCGCTTGTGGATGAGGGCATAAAAAATCCTTATCTTTTTTATAATCTTGGAAATGCTTATTATAGACTCGGAAAACGTGGCATGGCGTTACTTTACTATAAAAGAGCCTACTATCTTTTACCTTCAGACACCGATATAAGAAATAATATTGCATTCATATCTGGCGTTTCAAACAATTCAAACCCTGTAGTAAGATTTCTCAATTCCATTGTTAATTATTTTTCTCTTCGCCTGTCTCTCTACCTAACACTTTTGTTCTTCGGAATCTCAATGGTTATTCTTACTATTTTCATCCTTCAGAGAAGGATATCTCAGATTGTGTTTCTTTCTGTTTTTATTTTTCTGTTCCTTGTCTTCTCCTCAATTTCGGGTTTATGGATGAAGAGGATTAATTCAAAAGAAGTTGTTTTTATTGAAGATGCCACAGGTATGAGTGGGCCAGGAAAAAACTATAGCAGGCTTATTGAAATTCAAGAGGCTGCTACGGGGCATATTTTAAGGGAATCAGATGGATATTACCTTGTATCCCTGGGAGGAGGAAGGGGTGGTTGGATTGATACTACAAAGGTAAGGAGGGTATGGTGAAAATAATAATAAGCATAATCATAGGATACTTAATTGGTTCGATATCATTTGCAGTCATTGTATCCCGATTAAAAGGCATAAATATCTTTGAGGTGGGGACAAAAAATCCAGGGGCTGCAAATGTTCTAAGAGAGGTCGGAAAATGGTATGGAATATCTGTATGGCTTCTGGATATGTTAAAAGGGATTTTTGGTATGCTTATTGCGCAATATGTCTTTCATGTTCATCCATTCTATGTGGGGCTTACAGGTATTGCTGCTGTTGTAGGTCATTGCTGGTCTATATTTTTACGATTTAAAGGAGGTAAGGGGGTAGCGACCTCAGGAGGTATTTTCCTCTATATATTCCCAAAGATTTTTTTGATTGCAGTTGCCACTTACTTCCTCGTTCAACGGGCACCGAGAAAAGCCTGGGTAGTCATTACTGGATTCGGAGTTGATTTTGGATTGATACTCTATTTATATAGAAGTCAGATAAAATGGGTACTCCCGTTTCTTGTAATATTCCTCATCGTGGGAATGATTGCGAATAGGGAGGCAATAAGGGAGATGAGACATGAAAATATGGGCAAGAAAAACATATAGGATTGTGGTAGGGATCATATTCCCTATAATTTATTTTTTCACCCCTTCAAAGATACCAGTGGAAATGTTCATTGCCTATCTATTAGGCATAATGACTACTATAGAGATAATAAGAAAGGTCGCTCCAGGATTTTATTCCACCCTTGCGGCACATTCCAAAGGGATATTAAAGGAAACAACGGGATTCTTTATGGGGACAACGGCATATTTACTTGCTGCCTTCTTTATCATTGCCATATTCACAAAGGGTGTTGCAATCCTGGCTATACTGTTTCTCTTATTTGGTGACACTGCCTCTACTATAATTGGTGTAAGGTATGGGAAACTGCGATTCCGCTGGGGGAAGAGCCTTGAGGGGAGCCTTGCTTTCTTCATAACAACAATAATAATATCACTACTTCTTATGAAACCTCTCCATGTTACATTTTTAGTCGCCTTAATAGGAGGGCTTGCAGAAACAATTATTGAGGCGTTGCCCATTAAAATAGATGATAATTTCACCGTGGGGATTGGAGGAGCCATTGTAATGGAGGTAATGCTCCATATACTTTAGAATACCCAACACTCTTCTGCCATTTTGATTTAAGCATCTATAGGTACAGTTCCAGATAGGAATCTTGCAGTTGTGGTCTTTTTACTTCCCACTTCTCTTACCTTGCTTCTCTTTTTTTTCGCCTTTACTATATCCTGTTGTCCTTTTCCTCGCTTTTCTCTTATACCTCTTCTACCTCGCTATTCTTTCCATTTCATCTTTTACCTTGTCTTACCGTATAGGAGACCCAAAAGAAAAAACGTAGAAACCAGAAAAATGAGATTTATCTTACCCTCTTAACTTAAAAAAGGGATTGAAAAAATGTATAAAAGTATTATAATAAATTTATGAAGCGAATGGATAAGGAAATCGTATTATATCTCCTGAAAAAAATACCCGATCAACATCCTTTCAGGCTGAGTAGATTATTATTCCTTCTTGATGCAGCGTGTGAGAAGAAAAATGGAAAACGATGCACTTCCTTTGGATATGTTGTAACTCCGTATGGATTTTATATCGACAAATTTCCTCCCTTCCTGGAAGAGATCGATGGTATAGAAAAGATAGAGATAACGGATGAACAGGGGCATCCTGTAAAGGGATTTTTTAGACTTACAAAGAAAGTTAATATTGATTTGCCTCCTGAAGTAAAGAATTTACTTGATTCTGTTATTAGCGAATATGGACATTTAGAGGATGAAAAACTCCAGCAGAGGGTAATCTCTCTTCCGGAGTATCAAAGAAGAATAAAGACTTAGTCTATCTCAAGCAGAATAGGCGCATGGTCTGAACCTTTAACATCCTTCAAGATAGTAGAATCTTTTATCCGTTTAATCAGCCCTTTTGTAACAAAAAAGTAATCTATGCGCCATCCAATGTTTTTCTCTCTTGCCTTGTATCTATATGTCCACCAGGTATACTGCCCTGGTTCTGGATGGAAATATCTGAATATATCTATATAGCCCATAGAAACAATCTTATCCAGCCACTCCCTCTCAATTGGCAAAAATCCAGACCTTTTTGAATTTGCCTTTGGATTTGCAAGGTCTATTTCTTTATGGGCTGTGTTAAAGTCACCTGTAATGATGAGTTCTTCTCCATTCTTTCTCAGGTTTTCACAGTATTCAAGAAAGGCATCGTAAAATTCGAGCTTATACTTAAGCCTATCCTCTCCCATCTGTCCATTGGGAAAATATACATTGAAGAGGGTAAAATTATCATACCTTGTCTCAATAATTCTTCCCTCCTGATCGAATTTCCTAATCCCCATACCAAATTCCACATTTATTGGTTTGATCTTTGTGAATGTGGCAACCCCACTATAACCCGGTTTAATTCCAGAATTCCAGTATGAAAAATATCCCTCGGGATGCACAATACTTTCATCAAGCTGATCGAGGGATGCCTTTGTTTCCTGAAGACAAAGGACATCAGGGCTTTCTTTCTTTATCCATTCCAGAAAGCCTTTTTTCAATATTGCCCTTATGCCATTCACATTAAAAGAAATAATCCTCACATAAAAAATTTATCCTAAATATTGATGTTGTCAATAATAA
>CAZQRW010000035.1:10225-20388 GCA_964596115.1 uncultured bacterium | reverse complement strand
GTAATTCACTTAAAATCATTCTTATGGTAAAATTAATGCTGACCAATATAAAAAATAGAAAATAATCAAGGGGGGAAAATGTTTAAAATGTTTAAAAAAACAAAAGAAATGGAAGTCAAAATAAATGAATTTCTTGATACGATTCTTGCTGCTGCACTCGAATTCAGACAAGCAATTAAATACTATCTTGAGGGTGACATAGAGGAATTTGAAAAAAGAGAAAGGCATATAGATCAGCTTGAAGGCATTGCTGATTCACATAGAAGAGAAATCGAAAGTAGAATTTATGTAGAAATGTTGCTGCCAGAGTCAAGGGGTGATGTGCTTGCATTACTTGAAAACTCAGATAATGTTTTGAATGTAATAGCAGACACAATTGTGGAATTTTCCATTGAGCGACCGGAGATGCTCCCTGAAATAAAAGAACAATTTGAAAATCTTACAGATGTTAGTATTAAAGCAACAGAAGAAATGGTTCGTGCTGTAAGGGCTTACTTTGAAGAGTTAACTGCTGTGAGAGATCATATTACAAAGATTATGTTTTTTGAGAAGGAGTCTGATAAAATCGGGGAAAAAATCAAGAGATATTTGTTTGGCAAAAAAGATTTATTGTTAAGTCATAAAATACATCTGCGCACATTTATTACATATCTTCAGAATATAGCCGATGAGGCTGAGGATACGGGCGACAGGGTATCTATTTACACGATAAAGAGGCTTGAATAGAATGATCTGGTTTTTTCTTACCAGTGGCTTGTTTTTAGGCTGGTCACTCGGTTCAAATGATACTGCCAATATATTTGGTACTGCCGTTGGTACCAGAATGGTTAGATTCAAGGTTGCAGCGCTAATAGCATCTATTTTTGTAATACTTGGTGCAGTATTTAGTGGGGCAGGTGCAGCGCATACACTGGGGGAACTGGGATCCATAAATGCACTGGGTGGCGCTTTTACCGTTGCACTTGGGGCTGCCATTACCGTTGCCTGGATGACCAAATCCGGACTTCCAGTCTCAACCACACAGGCTATAATTGGTGCAATCGTTGGGTGGGACTTTTTTTCTGGCGCAATGGTGGATACTTTAGCCCTAACAAAAATTGTGTCTACCTGGGTTGTGTCACCTATATTGGCTGGTATCTTTGCCTTCTTTATTTTTAAATTATTGAGGATGTTTTTAAAAAAGACAAAGATACATTTACTTCAGATTGATAACTACACCAGAGTTGCCCTTATTATTATAGGAGCATTTGGAGCATATAGTCTTGGTGCAAACAATATAGCAAATGTAATGGGGGTATTTGTAACTTCAAATCCATTCCCAGGTATTAATATATTTGGATTGCTTAAATTGAATGATACGCAGGTTTTATTTCTCATTGGGGGATTGGCAATAGCACTAGGAATATATACATACTCTCGAAGGGTTATGCGGACAGTGGGAAGTGAATTGTATAAGTTATCGCCACTTGCTGCACTCGTTGTTGTTCTGGCTGAATCACTGGTTCTTTTTATATTTGCATCCAGTGGATTAGAGAAATTATTGTTAAAAGTCGGTTTGCCAACGATACCACTTGTTCCAGTTTCAAGCTCTCAAGCGGTTGTTGGGTCTATTATAGGAATAGGCCTCGCCAGGGGAGGGGGTCGTGCCATTAATTACAGGGTATTTTCGAAGGTTATCTGGGGTTGGTTTCTTACACCTATTTCTGCCGGCGTAATAACATTTTTTGCCCTTTTCTTTATGCAAAATGTTTTTCAGCAGCGAGTCTATAAACGTATACCATATAATATTTCTGAACAGGTAGTTAGGAAATTAGAGAAAATTAATATCACGACGAACCAACTAAAAAAATTTGAAGGGGTTACATTCTATAATTCAAGAAAATTTTCGAGCGTACTGAAGAAAAATACAAATCTTAATCCCGATGCAATAAAAAAAGTATCCTACTTTGCAGAGGTTGACAGCATCCTGATAGATTCTATCATTGCTAAGGAACGTCTTGGGACTAATTGGTTTAACCGGTTACAGATTGATGCCATTAAGAAACTACACGGGAAGCTTTTTGTCCATAAGTGGCAGCTAATTGATACATTATCCAGCATGACTGATGAATGGAAATTTTTACCAGTATCACGAAGTAATAGGTTTTACAATAAGGAGCTTAAGGCGAAATATGAAACCATCTTTCATATATTTTATATTTCAAGGGTAAGAACGGAGGAAAAGAACTTTAAGTATTTGGAAGAGAAAAGTAAAATTCCTCAACATTCGCTTTAAATGGAGGAAAATATGAGATATTTAATTTTAATTTTAGTGATGGCGATGAATCCTCTTTTTGGAGATATGGGTGCGATCGTGCCTGTTCAGGATGTAAAGCTTAAGGAACCTGCTCAAAGGGCGATCATCGCGCACAATGGAAAAGAAGAAATCCTTATTCTTGGTATTGATCTTGATTCCCCTGAGTCAACCAGTATTTTAAGATTTATACCATTGCCTTCAGAACCCATCGTTAAGTTGGCTCCGGAACACTGTTTTGATAACCTCCAGAAATTAGTTGAGAGGTATAAATTGAAATATGTAGTTCAATACAAAGGTCCCTTTGCAGGAGAATTAGAGCCGATTAAACTTGAACTTCATAAAAAGATTGGTGCACACGATATTACCGTTTTAAAGGTTACGGATCCTTCACATTTTAACGAATGGGTAAGGAATTATTTTTGCAAGATAGGTTTTTCTGATATAAAATTAGACACCAGCATAGAAGGTTTGGTAAAGGATTATATTGAACGAAGAATATGTTATTTTGTATTTGATTATGTAGCATTAAAGAAAGATACAACCCATATAAGACCTGTACTTTATAAATTTCTGAGTAAAAACATATACTATCCTTTAAAGACATCTAACCTCTTTGATGGAAATGGTACAATAATACTTTTTTTATTTTCCAGGGATGCCCATTCTTTTATTGGGAGTGGATTTATGGCAAGCACAAGTGCAAAAATCAGTGATGTTGAGTTGAGAATGATCTCCCCTGATGCCTGGGATTTGATGCGGTCCAACAGGATAGTTATGCAGGCATTCAAATATAGCGGCAAATTAAAATTTAAAAGAGATATATTCGCAAGGGTCTTTACAGGTATGGAGGAACTCGTTCCCTACAGCCCGCATAAAGATAGTGAGAAATAGGGTAACCCCTTTACTAATTAATTTCTTGACATACTGCAAGAAAGGTTTAAATTTGTAAAAAAGGAGTGTGGATGAAAAAGCAAAAATTCTGGAGAGAATTCAGGTCATATCTTATGGCTATTATTTTTGTGCTCTTTTTAAGGGCTTTTTTTATTCAGACATTTCATGTGCCAAGTGGTTCTATGGAAAAGACCGTACTAATAGGCGATTTTTTGATGGTGAACCGTTTCGTGTATGGGATGAAAATCCCATTTACTGAAAAATATTTCATCAGATTCAGTTACCCCAAGAGAGGTGATATAATTGTATTTACATATCCTCTGGGAAGGGAAAATTATGTAAAGAGATGTGTTGGTTTGTCTGGTGATACGATAGAGGTGCGAGATAAGACCCTGTATGTCAACGGGATAGCTCAAAATGAGCCCTATGTTGAGCACAGCTCGTGGACTACATATCCACCTCTGGATATTCCTTCTGATATCTATCAGAATTTATGGGAAAATAGAAAATTTGCGACACCGACATATAGAGATGTGGCTTATAGATTGAGAGACAATTTTGGCCCTGTTGTGGTTCCAAAGGGATATGTTTTTGGGATGGGTGATAATAGGGATAACTCCTGGGATTCAAGATTCTGGGGTCCGATCCCACTGAATTACATTTCCGGTGTGCCCATCTTTGTTTATTGGTCTATGAATGCCAATGTTCCGTTATCAAATATACTGAAAAAAATTCGGTGGGGTAGAATTGGTAAAATAATTAGATGGAGGGAAAGAAATGGGAAGAAAACAAAATAGTAACATTTTACGGGCTCTCCATCTAAAGAGATATTTCCTTCTTATAAATTTAAGAGGAGGTAAAAAATGGCAATAAATGCATATGTAGCAATGAAAATTTCTGCAAAAGAGGCTGAAAATATCTTAAAAACTCTCAAAAAGAGAGCGTTTACCGTTTCTGTTGATGCTGTAACTGGAACGTATGATATTATTGCCCTCGTGCGTGCTTCCGACTTTCACAGTCTTGGGAAAATAGTTCTTGATGAGATAGCCTCGTTAAAAGGGGTAGAGGATACAGAAACCTTTCCCATTATTGAATTTGGTCGTTAGACTTGACAATCTTCTATATGATAATTAATTTATACTATCTTTGAGGAAAAAAGGAGGTTGTAAATATGAGTAAACGACTGACTAAACAGGAATTAGAGGAGGCATTAGCTGAGAAAGAGGTTGAATATCAGAGACTTAAGAAGTTAAATGATGAGCTGAAAAGGGAGCTTGAGCTCTTTAAGAAGAAATACTCTTCTCTGGAGAAGGAAGCACAGGAATGGAAGAATAAGTATCTCTATAATCTTGCGGATTATGACAACCTTCGAAAGAGGACAAGAAAAGAACTGGAAGATGGCATAAGATATGCAAATGAGAAGTTTCTCCTTGAACTACTCAAGGTAGTGGATAATTACGAAAGAGCAATTAAATCATTTGAAGACAGTGATGATATCAATGCGATAAAAGAAGGAATTGAAATGATCCATAAAAGTTTTGTTGATTTTCTTAAAAAAGAGGGTGTGGTTGCTTTTTCATCCAAAGGAGCTAAGTTTGACCCTAATAGACATGAAGCCTTTACTGTCGTTGAAACAGATGATTCACCACCTGAAACTGTGGTGGATGAATTTGAAAAAGGTTATATTTATAAAAATAAGATTTTAAGACCAGCCAAAGTTGCTGTTTCTAAAGAAAAATCTGAAAAAAAGGAGGTGGTTGAAGATGAAAGAACCGATAATAGGAATAGATCTGGGAACGACTAATTCTGTTGTTGCGGTAGTTGAAAAGGGTGAACCTCTTGTAATTACCAACCCAGAAGGTGGTAGGACGACACCATCCGTTGTTTCTTTCAGAGAAGGAGAACGGATCGTAGGCATTCAGGCAAAGAGGCAAATGGTGGTTAATCCTGAAAGTACTGTTTATTCTATAAAAAGGTTTATGGGAAGGAGATATTCAGAAGTAAGTCAGGAAATCAAGTATGTTACATACAAGGTTGAGAAAGGGCCTCATGGTGATGCAAGGGTAAAAATAGGAGATAAACTTTATTCTCCACCTGAAATATCTGCTATGGTTCTTCAATATTTGAAAAAAGCTGCAGAAGCTCATCTTGGTAGAGAGGTTAAGAAGGCTGTTATTACTGTTCCTGCATATTTTAATGATGCTCAGCGTCAGGCCACAAAAGATGCTGGACAAATCGCAGGACTCGAAGTTGTAAGGATTATTAATGAACCTACAGCAGCCTCTCTTGCTTATGGATTGGATAAGAAGAAGAATGAGAAGATCGCAGTTTTTGATCTTGGTGGTGGAACTTTTGATATTTCAATTCTCGAAATTGGTGAAGGTGTCTTTGAGGTTTTGTCAACAAATGGAGATACTCATCTTGGTGGGGATGATTTTGATCAAAAAGTAGTTAATTGGCTTGTAGAGGAATTCAGGACTGAAACAGGAATCGATCTTTCACAAGACAGGTCAGCACTCCAGAGATTAAGGGATGCAGCAGAAAAGGCAAAGGTCGAATTATCCACAATGCTTGAAACTACGATTAGTCTGCCCTTTATATCGGCAGATCAAGCGGGTCCAAAACATCTTGAGAGGAAACTTACAAGAGCGAAGTTTGAATCCCTTGTTGAAGATTTAATTGCAAGGGTAGAAGGTCCTGTAAAACAAGCACTTGAAGATGCAAAGCTAAAGCCCAGCGATATTAATGAAATTATACTTGTTGGTGGTATGACAAGGGTCCCAAAGATTCAAGAGAAGGTAAAAGAATTCTTTGGCAAAGAACCACACAAGGGTATTAACCCTGATGAGGTTGTTGCAGTAGGTGCTGCGATTCAGGGTGCTGTGCTTGGTGGAGAAGTTAAGGATGTCCTTTTGCTTGATGTCACTCCTCTTTCCCTGGGAATTGAAACGTTGGGTGGAGTGATGACCAAGATAATAGAACGGAATACAACGATACCTACAAAGAAAAGCCAGATCTTTACAACTGCGGAGGATAACCAGCCAGCGGTTACTATCCATGTACTTCAGGGAGAAAGGCCAATGGCAAGTGATAATAGAACGCTTGCCAAGTTTGACCTTGTGGGTATCCCGCCTGCACCACGGGGTGTTCCTCAGATAGAGGTTTCTTTTGAAATTGATGCTGACGGTATACTCCATGTGTCTGCCAAAGATCTTGCAACGAATAAGGAGCAGAAAATACAGATTAAGGCATCAAGTGGATTATCAGAGGAAGAAATCAAGAAAATGGAAGAGCAGGCAAAAGCACACGAAGAGGAGGATAAGAGAAAACTTGAGCTTATTCAGACGAGAAATCAGGCAGATACATTAATTTACTCCGTTGAAAAATCCCTCAGGGATCTGGGTGATAAGGTGGCTGCTGATGAGAAGCAAAAAATAGAGGATGCAGTGAAAGATCTTAAAAAGGCTATGGGTGGAGAGGATGTATTAGAAATCAGGGCTAAAATGGAAGCCCTTCAGAAGGCATCCTATAAGGTTGCTGAAGAAGCATATAAGACAGCTTCTCAGCAAGCTGGTCCCCAAACTCAAGGTCCATCACCTGAACAGGGTGCCAAAAAAGAAGGAGAAGAAGAAAAAAAGGCTGGCGAGGAAGAGGTTAAGGCAGACTATGAGGTGATAGACGAGGAAGAGAAAAAAGACTGAGTATGAAAAAAGACTATTATGAGACATTGGGTGTTTCCAGGGATGCAAGCCCTGAGGAAATAAAGAGGGCGTATAGAAACCTTGCCAAGAAGTATCATCCCGATGTAAGTCCTGGTAATAAAGAAGAAGCCACTGAGAAATTCAAAGAGATTTCAGAGGCATACGAAGTCTTAATGGATCCAAATAAAAGAGCCCTCTATGACCAGTATGGTCATGAGGGCGTTTCTGGAGCCTTTAAACAGGGTAATTTTACCTGGCAAGATTTTACTCATTTTTCAGATATAGAGGACCTATTTGGAGATCTCTTTGGTGGAAGGGGTGGGGGTTTATTTGACTTCTTTTTTGGTGAAGGGTTTGGTGGAAGGACTGGCACATCACAGAGGCGGAGGGCGACTGGTGAGGCAGGGGGGAATATCACTGTTAAGCTTCCATTATCACTTAAGGAAATGACTGAAGGTGTTGAAAAAGAGATAAGGCTAAAAAGGTTTATAAGGTGTCCTAAATGTGGAGGAACAGGTGGAAAAACAGCAACGTGTCCAACCTGTGGAGGAACAGGTCAGGTCAGAAAGGTTCAGAGGTCAATATTAGGCCAATTTGTATCAGTTACAACCTGTCCCACCTGTAGGGGTACGGGTGTAGTCATAAAGGAGCCCTGTAGTTATTGTCATGGTGAAGGTAGGGTTAAAAAAGAACAAAAGGTAAAAATCAGGATACCCCCAGGTGTTGCTGAAGGTAATTATATTACACTCAGGGGTCAGGGACATGCAGGCCCAAGGGGAGGTCCTGCTGGGGATATTATTGTTATTATACAGGAGAAAAAAGACAGTAGATTTCAGAGGGTTGGAGATGACCTTATTGTTAAGATCCCGGTTAGTTATAAAACCCTTATTCTGGGAGGTGAAGTAGAGGTCCCTACATTGAATAGTAAAAGAAATCTCTCAATTCCAGCAGGAACTGCTTCAGGTACAAAGTTTAGGTTGAGGGGGGAGGGGATAACCCACCTTCACAGTCATGGTAAAGGCGATATAATAGTTGAGGTTGTTCTCTGGACACCTCGAAGGATTTCGTCCAAGGCGAAGAAACTCATAGAAGAGTTGGATGCTGTGCTTGGGGTTCCCCCAAAGGTATAATTCATCCCCTGAGTGTCAGTCATTAAATTTTAAATATTGCAAAATATATAAACTTCTAAGAAACTTCTATGTTGCCTTCTACATATGACATTTATAATAGTAAAATTTCGGAAATTTATAAATAATAACTATAAAAATAGAAAAGTCATTGACATTATCGGTAATAGTGATATAAAATTAATATAAGAAAAAAAGATATTTTGGATAAGGCTAAAAATTATCAATTGGAAGATTCATAACTACATCTTTCGTTTAAAAAAAAGGGGGTAAAATGGAAGAGAAAAAAAAGCCTGAGCCTATTTCTTCTGAGGAAGAAATTGAAGATGGAAAGATTTATGCATTTCTTGGTTATTGGGGTATTCTTTTTTTAGTCCCAATCCTTGCAAAGAAGGATAATCATTTTGCAGTATTCCATGGTAAACAGGGACTTGTGCTATTCATATTAGAAGCAATAGTCTGGATACTGGGGTTTATCCCTATTATTGGGTGGTTCATTATTAGGCCTATCGGTTTTATCTTTTGTGCAATTATGGCTATAATGGGAATGATTCAATCCCTAAGTGGAAAGTACTGGAGTATGCCCTGGCTTGGCAGATATGCCGAAAAGATAAAGGTTTAATTTATTAAGTAAACAGATAAGAAAACAAAAATAAGAGGTTTTGAATTAAATTCCTTTGAATTTTTTTGTTTGATATGACATAAATGATTACAATAAAATGCGCACGGTGCAAAAGGAAAATGTTCAAATACCATAAAATTGGTAAAGGGAAGTTGTGGCATTGTTGGAAAGACAGGATTGTAGAGGATTACAGTATCAAAAAGGGAAATAAAATTTTTTGCCAGTGTGGAAATTTAATTGGTATAGATCAAGGTAAATGGATTAAAATGAGGCAAAATTCCTTTACTTATTCAGGAGCAATAGATAAAAAATAGGAGGAAGTATGAAAGCTACAATAGTTTATGATAACACCGCTTATCTCAAAGAGCTTGAACCTGATTGGGGTTTTTCCTGTCTTGTAGAAGTAGAGAATACACCAAAAATTCTCTTTGATACAGGGACAAACGGCACTATACTTCTTTCGAATATGGAAAAACTCCATATAGATCCTTCATCTATTGAGGAAATTTTTATATCCCATGCCCACTTTGACCATACCGGAGGACTTTCTGATTTGCTTAAGGTAAATAAAACAGCAAAAATTTATGTGCCCCCTTCATTTTCAGGCCCCAGCGGGAGAGAAGTAATTACTATTCAGGGACCCACTAAAATCCACGATAATGTTTTTTCGACTGGTGAACTTGATGGTATTGAACAAAGTATGGCAGTTAAGACAGAGAAGGGGATTGTCTTACTTGTCGGATGTTCCCACCCAAGGATGACACATATCCTTGGGACAGCGGCACAATTTGGCAAGGTTTATGCTATTATAGGTGGATTACATGGGTTTAATGAATATGAACTATTTAAGGAGATGAATGTAATTTGTGCTACCCACTGCACCCAGCACAAAACAGAGATAAAATCACTCTACCCTGAAAAGTATGTGGAAGGTGGGGCAGGTAAGGTAATAACTCTGTAAGTAGAGAAATCTCCTCTCTTTATGGTGTAGGATACATAACTTTTAATTTTACATAGAATGGTAGGCTCTCATAATTATCTACATTTTCGTCATAAAATTTAACCACAAATTTTAGATAACCTATGCGATTATTTGGGTCTGCATTTTCAATATCGCCAGCTATCCTTTCTGTAATATAGAGATCAATGTTTCCTATAGATAACTCTCCGTTACCTTCTACTTCCTTTGGTGGAATATAATCTATATTTGCTGCAGAAGCTGAATAATCACCATTCGCATCATATGCCTTTACTTCAATACCAGTCACATAGGCAATGTAACCTTTCGTTTCATGAACGGTAAGTGAAAAACTTACTGTATCCACACCAGTATCCCAGGTTTGCCATCCGTTTTGACCTCCTTCAGGGATAATTGCCGTAATCATAGTAGTATCTGCCTCAATTTCAAGAATTGGATGAACAAAATAAAAACCTGTAACATTACTACATCCTAAAACCCAGAGAAAAAATATAACAACAGATGGTATAAATAACTTTTTCATAAGAGCCTCCTTTTTTCGACTATA
>CAZQRW010000035.1:0-10125 GCA_964596115.1 uncultured bacterium | reverse complement strand
TAATATGTCAAGAATAAATTTTTTATCCTTCTGTTTTTTGATATCAATTTTCTCAATATTCTATTTTAATTCCTAATGTTGGGGAAGTTCATTGGTAGTCTTTATATTATTCACAATTGTTACAACGCCTTCTATAATCATCCATATTTCGAGCAGGAATACGACTAATCCTATGCCGAGAAGGAGGTGATTATGTTTTACAGTGAAGTCAACGATATTTCTTATCATTGCCCAACCCCTCGTAATAATCATAAATATCATGTGGAGAAGTGTATAATAGATAGCCGTTCTTTTTTTTTGCCAGGTATACAGTAGCTACAAGAAGAGCAAGCCCTGCTAATAACTGGTTTACTATACCAATAAGTGGCCAGAGGACCTGAAATAGTTCCACAGGCTATGATTACAAAAATCATTGGGAAAATAGCTGGTACACCAAGCGGATTATAATTAATAACAGGTACAACTATTCTTGGATGAGCAAATATTGTGCCAAGAAACAAAAGGTCATAGCTATGATCAATTCGTGACTGTTAATATAATCTCTGGGTTGAAGGAGTGATCATACTGGTAAGGTTGAGGCAAAGAAGGAGAATTTAAGCAGGATGAGTAACCATATTTCTATTGAGGAAAAATGTGTAAAGCCAGGAATTTTTAGAGGTCAGTATGTCCCGATGATAATTGTTCCATACATAAGTAAAATTACAATGATTGAGAGAACATTAACACAACCATTCTTTTTATATACAAAATATCCAACTACCATAGCAATGGGGATTTCTGCCCAGACAGGGAAAACTGATTAATGATAGAGAGAGCATTAATTGGTAATTGATAATGGCTGACTACCTAGTTACTGATTAAACGCTGACACTGACTTTCCCTATATTAATTTTGCTCCACAGTTTCCGCAGAAGTTTGTTCCAGGAGGATTTTCTGCACCACATTTGGGGCATTTTATCATCTCTAAGGGAGCACCACAATTTACACAGAACTTTCCATTGCCAGCAGGTTTCCCACACACTGGGCAGATTGTTACCTTGCTTTCCACCTTTCCTGTAAATGTTGTTGTCTCTGCTGCCTTTTTCCATATTTGCTCTTTTGTCATCGCTGCCTTTGCTGCGGCAACTTCAACATTAACGCGTGGCGCACATTCTATGCATAGCCCCTCTTGTTCGTTCCAGCAGTTTTCACATACCCATTTTGTGCATTTTGGACACCTGTGAAAATGACCTTTCGCCTCATTCTGCGCCTCTTCAAATGCCTTCTCATGTTCCTTATGCCATGCAGGAGACATACCCTGAAATCTCTCGCTAATAACATCTGCGCTTCTATCAATGCCATAGCCTACATTGTATTTCCCAGTCATCTGTGCTGCTGCACCTGCAATTCTGCCAAGACCTCTTAAAAGTCGCCCCCTCTTATAACTTTTTGATTCAACAAACCTTGTTTTATAGCCTTCTTTGCAGTGGTCGCAGAAAAATGTGAACTGGAATCCTGCTTCGGAGCTGTTATCTGCATAGTTGTCTGTAAAACTTATAAGTTTACCTTCTCCCATCATTACCTCCTTTCGTATAAAGGTTTACCACATTTTATACATTTATCCCCTATTGGGGGTTGTTCTGTCTTACAATGGGGACAGACTACAATAAGCCTCTCCCCACATTTGTCACAATAATCTCCAAAAAATGTTTCCTCCCCACAATGAGGGCATTTTATTTTAAGATTTAATCCACAGTTGGGACAAACCACATAATTCTTCTGGATAGGAGACCTGCACTGTGGACATCTCAATGGACCTACAGGATTTACCTTGCCGCAGTAGGGACAAACATTTGCATCAGGTGGCACCAAATTCCCGCAGTATCTACAGGGATGCATATATCCAGGCATTATTCTATCTCCTCAGTAAAACAGGATTTAAGGTCTTGGGTTATATCGCCAATAACTAATGGATTACCATCTAAACCAATAATCGCTCTCTGATTTTTGTTAACCATAATACCCTCTTTACCTTTTTTCTTGGAAAAATGCAATTTGCCTTCAAGCACAGAAAGGATTGTAGAATTATCCTCAAGGTATTCAAGAATAAAATTAGCCTTGGTGGAATCCACCTTCACTATGACGTTCTTTGTAGTAAAACTATGAACCTTCCCCTCTCTCCGAATCTCAACATGGATGTATCCCCGTTTTAACAAAGCATCGACTTTCCCATCAAGCACAGCTTGGGATGTAATCTCAACTTCAGTCTTATGAGCACTGGTAATCTTAAGATATTCAGTTACATAAATCTCAACACAGCCATCTTCTGGGGTTTTAACAAAAAGTATATCACGGGTTGTTTTAATCAATGTGCCATTTGGCAAAACCTTGGTTTTACTTTTTAATCCGGAAGACACTACCATCTGGGGAAGAGATTTTCCCATCTCCACGATATCATGTTTCTTACAAACCGGGCCATAATTTAACCACCCAGTTAATTTTATCTCCTTAAACTTTCTATCAATAATGAGTGTTTTTTCGTTCTTCTCATCAACTTTTAACTGGAATTTCCAAGGCAATGTGAGATCTGGATTCAAGAAAAATGGTAACTGGAATAGCGGTCTTTCGTCGATTCCCGTAAGCGGAGGCTTCCCAGCGACATAGGTCACAAATTTTGTTTTCACCTTGCCATCAATGGTGAATTGTTCAAACATATAATTTTCACTAATACACCCCGAAAATTTTGCGATGACTGGCAATACAGTTGACTTACTCTTTCGCGCCCTCGGATTTGCGTAGAGTATCATCCCTTTATAAGGGGTTGGATCTCCTCTAAGGAAATTTCCTTCAAGTTTTGTAAATCTCAATTCGGCAATCCCACTGAAATTAAGGTCCTGTTCGATTATCATCTTTATTATCTTAATCCGAAAAAATGGGTGGAGAAATTTTACTTTCCCAACGAAAAAAGGAAATGTTCTGCATTCCTCCCCGATATAATCTACGGCAATCTCACCATGCCATTGACCAGGCAAAAGTTCTTTCAATAACTTATTTTTAGGCACTATACTCACACTCCATTCTTTAAGAGGGTCTTTTCCATTTCACACTATCCTCCTTTGAACATACATTGAATTTTAATAAATCCATTACATCCTCCTGCCACTGTTCGGGAGAACGATGGATAACCCTACCAATGAATAAACTGCGTAAGATTCTGAGGGAAGGTATCTTCTGAATGGCAAATCTGTATTTGAGGTATCGCGGTTCCTCTAATCTCTCATCAGGAAGATATATGGGTTCTCTTCTGAAATTTATGGCAAGCATACATTTGTTCATCTTTTTTATAAAATCATCGGTCTTCTTATCCATTTCTTCCAGAGATAATTTTTGGTATTCGTCCCTTCCTACAATTCTGAAAAAGTATGTTGCCTTTCCTGTGCCTTCTTCCGATGTTGCCTCCATTGCTATCGCATTACCAACCTCTTTTGCACCATCTCCGTAAAGAGGAATCAAAAACCAAATATATTCCCCCGTTAGGTCTCCTAATAAACCTCTTTTCATACCAATACATATTTTTTGTTCCCGCGACATCTTTTTTAAGAAATCATATTCCTTTTTTATACCAAAAATCCTAAGTTTGTTCTCCAGTTCTCTCCATAATTCAGATGAAATTGATTCGATATCGCTTCTTTTTGCCGCCTTTCCCTCTTTCATAAGTCTTGCTGCTTTTCTTATAATCAAAGGATTTGCATCAGGAAGAAGTTCTTTAAGGTAAGACTGAACCTCTAATTGGCGTTCAGTGTAAACCTCTGAGAGGGTATCCCTGAAAGAATCAAATTTCATCCCCATCATCGAAAATTCTATCTTTTCACCATAATCAGTAGTTATGGAAAGTGTATAATCCTCATCAGAGATTTGAGATATTTCAGAATAAGGAATTCTGAGAATTTCTCCCTTATTGGGAATGATAACAATGCCTGTTTCGTATAATCTTGGGTCACATTGACCTTCCTGCTCTTTCTCTCCTGCTTCATTATAAAAGGCAAATGTTGCTTCAACACCTGATTTCCTAAGCGATTCATTCATCAGCAAATCTTTGAGAAGAACTTCGTTTCGCAACTTAGAAAATATCCTTATAAAATCATCATAGGCATATCCAAGATTAGAAAGTATAACTTTTTCTTTTGAGGTCAGGTCAAAATAGACTTTATAATCTGATGCTTTAAAACTTAAGACATCACGAAAGGTAATAGAAAGTGGTTCACCAAATTTTGGTAGAATGGAAAGAGTTTCTTCCTCCAAGCGAACGACACACTCGCTGCTGTTAATTTTTCTATTTTCATCTACAAATATCTGATAGTTACACTCACATTCCATTGTCCCCGATACTCCCACATTTGTTTTATCTACTATCAATATTCTGTAAGAATATAGGCAACAAAATACAATAAGAATTCAGTCCTTTGGGCAGTTTTAATAACATTAGAAGAATAAGCATTTTTTGTTTTATTGTCAAGTTTTTTTTAAGAATGTAATTATTATAAAATAATGTCCAAAGTTTTATCAAAAAAATATCACATTGTGGTAGGGTATTGATGGGTAAGGTAAGTATTGATTTTCTACGAAAATCGACTCCTAATTCCTTCATTCCTACCCCCTATAATGTGACATCTATAATAGTAATAACGGACAGGGTTTTTTGCTTGACACACAATTTATTTTCTGCTATATGTTAAAACACAATATCAAAAAGGAAAACAATGAAAGGAGGTGTAGATGAAGAAATTCTTGTTGGTATTTGGGTTTGTGCTTGTATTTTCACCTATTGCCGCAATGGCACAGATGCCTGCTTCTACAGATGCCTGCACACAGGCGCAGCTGGATGCCCAGGCAGATATCAATTCCACCCTCTGGTTGGGGGCAGGATGTTTATTTGGAATAATTGGCGTTGCCGCCGCCTATGTAATTGAGCCATCTCCGCCTGCTACAAGATTGATTGGGATGCCGCCTGATTACGTAGTAATGTATTCGGATTGTTATAAGGCAAAAGCAAAATCCATACAGACGTCAGCAGCTACAAAAGGTTGTTTGTTATATGCAGTGTGGGCTCTGGCTGTCTATTCTCTTGGTATTGCTAGTAGTTTGTAAAAAAGGCGGGAATTCCCGCCTTTTTGTTACCTAGATAAATAGATTTTTATTCCCTTTTCAATGCCTCATTCAGGAGTTTTATTGCGCAGTACTTTCCACACATAGAACATACATCCGATATATGAGGGTTTACTTTTTGCCTTATTTCTCTTGCATGCTGAGGGTCCATTGAAATCTCAAGTTGTTTTTCCCAATCTAAATTTTTTCTTGCCTTTGCCATTTCCATATCCCAATCAATTGCACCCTTTACACCTTTTGAGATATCAGCTGCATGGGCAGCGATTCTTGTGGCAATTACACCATCCTTAACCTCATCAGCGGTAGGAAGGGATAAATGTTCAGAAGGTGTAACATAACAGAGAAAATCTGCACCCTCAGCGGCGGCAATTGCCCCACCTATTGCAGAGACAATATGGTCATAACCTGGTGCTATATCAGTAACAATAGGACCAAGGACGTAGAATGGAGCATTGTGACATAATTTTTTTTCCATCTCAACATTCATTTTAATCTCTGGAATAGGGATATGACCAGGGCCCTCAATCATTGTTTGTACCCCAGCCTTTAATGCCCTTTGCTGGAGCTCACCAAGAAGGATTAACTCCTGAAACTGGGATCTATCAGAGGAATCCACAACTGCACCAGGTCTGAACCCGTCTCCAAGACTTAAAGTGATATCATATTCGTGTGCAATATCGAGTAATTCGTCGAAATACTCATATAGAGGATTCTCTTTTTTGTTATAGAGCATCCATACAACTGTGAATGTTCCACCCCTAGAGACAATATCCATCACCCTTCCCTCTTTTCTTAGCCTATCAAAGGTTGAAAGCGTTACACCCACATGAACAGTCATAAAATCAACTCCGTCTTTTGCCTGTCGCTCGATTACCTCGAAAATATCATCCTTTGTCATAAATATTATTCCATTCTTTTTTTCTGTTACTTCAATGGCAGCCTGGTATAGGGGGACGGTTCCTAATGGAATATCAGTATGTTTTATTATTTCTTTTCTGATGTAATTTATGTCTCCACCTGTTGATAAATCCATAATGGCGTCAGTGCCAGCCTCTTCAGCAACCTTCGCCTTTTCTACCTCTACATTTACATCTGCAAGATCACTTGAGGAACCAATATTTGCGTTTACTTTTGTTTTCAATCCTTCCCCAATCCCACATAGTTTTTTTATATCTCTATTTTTATTCTTAGGGATTATTATTCTTCCCTGAGCAATCCCTTCCCTTATATATTCAGGTGAAAGGCCTTCTTCTTCTGCAACCCTTTTTATTTCGTCGGTTATTTTACCATTTTTTGAAGCCTCAATAAGCGTCATCTCATTCCTCCTTAAAAATAAAGTTTTCTGGATCTACTGCCTTCCCATTCATATCTACTTCATAATATAACATTGGAAATGGAGTTTTGCCAGTTTTCCCTACCTTCCCAATATGTTCACCCCTTGATACCTTATTATCTTTTAAGATTTTGATATTTGAGAGATGCGCATATATAGTTTTATATGTATTGTTATGATTAATGACAATATATTTACCTAATTCTCTGTTGACACCAACCTTCTCTACAACCCCATTGGCAGTTGCAAGGACAATGCCTCCATAAGGCGCAGATATGTCAATACCGTTGTGGGGTTTCCACCTTTCTGTATAAGGATCCCAGGCTTTCCCAAATTTCTTTACGATCTTACCATTAACAGGCATAATAGAAGGAATATAATCACCCTTTTTCTTTATCTTTGCTATTGCATACCCAAAGATTTTATCGATTTTTTTTACACTGCTTACAAGTGAGTCAAGGGATTCAAATTTTAGAATGAAGGGTGAACTGTTTAAGGAAAGTTTATGTTCCTTCAATATTTCTTTTTGAGCAGTCCGAAGAGAATCGATTTTTTGCTTGACGGCTGCTTTTTCAATTGCGAGTTCAGAAATTTGCTTTTTTAAAATTCTGTTATCTCTCTCCGTTTCCTCAATTGAGCTCACATCAACATAATAAGAAAATTTAGAAACAAAGAAAATAAGGAATGCAAAAATGACTAATAATAATACAAATAAAAGAAATAAAGGAACACTAATGATCCTTTGATTTTCAGATCCTTTGTGGGGGACAATATGAAATTTAATTTTTTTCATCATTGTAGAAGTAGGATCTCAGTTTCTCAAGGGCTCTATTTCTAAGTTGTCTTACCCTTTCACGGGAAAGGCCCATCATTTTTCCTATATCCTCTAATGTATGAGGATTCTCACCGTCTATACCAAAATAGAGTCTCACTATATCTTTTTCTCTATCGTTTAGATTGTCCATACCTTCTCTGATTTTATCAAGAAATTTTTTCCTGAAGAATATTTCTTCAGGAGACTCTATATTTTCGTTTTTTACAACATCCCTATATGTTAAGTTGTCTGTATGCTGAATTTCATCGTCAAGGGAAATATCCTGTCTTGCGACATTCATTGCCTCAAGTATTTCTTCACTTTTTACACCAAGTTCTCTGGCAATCTCACCAACCGTTGGTTCTCTGCCAACCTCCTGGCTTACTTTACTTTCAGCTTTTGCTACCTTTATTATTTTCCCTGCCCTGCTCATAGGAAGTCTGTACGATTTTATATGCTCTGTAACTGCTTTCATTATCGATTGTTTTATCCACCAGACGGCATATGAAAGAAAACGCACCCCTTTTCTTTCATCATATCTCTCTGCTGCCTTTACGAGTCCAAGGTTACCTTCATTTATCAAATCAGAAAGAGGGGTTCCAAGATTCTGGTATGTCTTGGCTACACTCACTACAAATCTAAGATTAGATTGTATTAACTTATCCCTGGCTTCCTTATCGCCAAGGCGGGCTTTCTTTGCAAGTATTTTCTCCTCCTCTTCTGATAGCAGAGAATATTTTTGAATCTCTTTTAAATAGAGAGATAAAGTTTCATCTTCAAATCTTGCCATTAACCTTCCTTCAACGCTATGAGAACTATATAGCCATTTCTTTTTTTGATGGTGAACAGGACAGGTCTTTTATAGTTCTTGTATTTTTTCATAGCATTTGCATAATCAGCAGTATTTTTTACCTCAACATTACCAATCTTTTTTATAATATCACCAGGTTCGATACCTGCAAAATCGGCAGAGCTCCCGGATTTTACTTTAGTCACAACTACCCCCTCCTTGTCCTGTATACCGAACATACTGGAGAGTTGGGGTGTAATTGAGGAAACATTCATACCAAACCATTCTGTAACAGGAGATGATTCCTGGATATTTTTTTTCTGCAGAGTTGCAAGTTCAGGCCTAACACCAAGTTTTACAAATAGGTCTTTTTTCTTGCCATTTCTTATAACAATGATCTTGACCTTTTTCCCAGGCTTTGTGTTAGCCACCATTATTCTAAAGTGGTCGAGGTCTTCTATCTTTTTTCCATTGAAAGATACTATAACATCTCCACTTTTTATTCCACCCTTTTCAGCGGGTGAACCTTTTTCTACACTGGCAACTATTACTCCCCTCGTTTCTTTTTTAAGTCTTAAGCTTTCCTTAATATCATCTGTCAGAGTCTGTGGTATAATTCCAAGATAACCCCTTTTTATCTCTTTTCCTTCTATGAGCATCTTTGCAATACTAATTGCCCTGTTTATTGGAACTGCAAATCCAATTCCTATATTTCCAGGTATTACACTTCTAATTGCCGTATTGATGCCTATTACTTTGCCATCTATATTTATCAGAGGTCCACCAGAATTACCAGGGTTTATTGCAGCATCTGTTTGAATATAATCAGTAAATACAGGGGTTGGGCTGAGATTTTCTCCTGGCCTACCGAGGGCACTAACTACACCAGTAGTAACTGTGCCATTAAGTCCAAAGGGACTACCAATAGCAATAACCCATTCACCAACTTCAAGTGAGTCTGAGTTGCCTATAGGGATATAGGGGAGTCGTTCCTTTGACTTAATCTGTATTACGGCTACATCTGTCCTCGGGTCTGTTCCGACCAATCTCACCTGCTTGCCAGAGAATGCTCTATTATCATCAAGGGTAACAATTAAATTCTGTGCACCACCTGCAACATGATTATTTGTGAGTATATATTCTTTTCCGTCTATCTTTACAATAAAGCCAGACCCCAGCCAGGATTGTTTTACCTTTTTTGGTTGTGTTTGTTCTGGTAATCCAAAAAATTTCCTCAAGAAGGGATCACTAAAGAAATCATCCAGAGGATTTTTAATAGTTATAACCCTTTCACCACGAATTGAAACTACGGCTGGTTTTGCGGATTTGACAACATTTATAAATGGACTTTTTTCATATTTTGATACCTGTGCTGTGGGTTGATCTGCACTTAATTTTGCAGGCAGATTAAAGCTTGCAGCAGTAATAAGCCCCATAACAAAAGCAAAAATAGCAACAAGAGCAACAAATCCTGCACTTAAAAAGATAACCTTTTTATCTTTCATTTCTACCTCCTTTATCTGTCTTATTAATAATAATATTTACACAATTCTCATATATGTCAAGTTTTTTTTCATCCACATATAGGGCAAAAAAACTTTTTATTATATAGATATACCAAAAACCAAAAAAGTTCCTTTATATTAAATGGGATAATCAAATATTTAGTACCTTTGGTACTTTACAATAAAATAATATTTTGTCAACACCTTTTTTGAGTTTGTATTGTTATTATAAAAAAATGTTACATAAGGCTAAGGTATAGAAAATGCGGAAGTGAGAGGTGGGAATACGGAAGTTTAAAGACGGTGAGCTTTTCTTTACAGGAGACCGGGACAGACAGGCAAGGTAGATGCTGGAATGGAAAGAATAGCAAGGTAGGGGTCGATGTAGAACGAAGAGCAAGGTAGGAGAGAAGTAGAAAGAGAAGCAAGGTATAAGGAAAACAGGAAATAACAACTACAAACGGCAAAAGACATTAGCCCAGGAATTCTCACACCTGCCTGTACGTTGCATGCAGACAGGTCGCTGCGCTCCTCAGAA
>CAZQRW010000034.1:0-21005 GCA_964596115.1 uncultured bacterium | reverse complement strand
CTTTTCTGGAGATATATTTTACTATTTTCATGTTGATTCTTAATGAGGCAAATCGAAGTATTGACATAGTTGGATTTGCTATTATGATAATTTTATGGGTGAGGCAGAAATAAGGGTTATTCCCAATGCGTCAAAAAATAAAGTAAAGATTGAGAATGACATCGTTAAAGTTTATATAAATGCACCACCTGAAAAGGGTAAGGCGAACAAATTGCTTATAAAATTTTTAAGAAAGATAGTGGATGGTAAAATCGATATTGTCTCTGGTGAAAAGGCAAGAAATAAGAGAATACGATTTTCTATTACAGAGAAAGAATTCTTAGAAAGGATAAAAAATGCTGAGTGAAATTGGAAAAGAGAGAGTAAAGAAAGCAAAGGTAATAACGATACTAACAGGTGCAGGGATATCTGCAGAGAGTGGTATACCTACATTTAGAGGAGAAGGGGGTCTCTGGAAGAATTATTCGCCTGAAGATCTTGCCTCTGCCTCTGGGTTTGAGAAAAATCCTCAACTTGTCTGGGAGTGGTATACCTGGAGAAGAAATATCATAAGAAAGGCAAATCCTAATAATGCACATCTTGGAATAAAAAAATTAGAGAAATATGTCAGTAAATTATATGTCATTACTCAGAATGTTGATGGTTTTCATAAGAAGACAGGCATCAAGAACCTTATAGAACTTCATGGTAACATATTCAGGAACAAATGCTATAAATGCGGGAGATCCTTTGGTGATATAACGTCTGAAGAAATTCCTTTATGTGATTTATGTGGGGGATATATAAGGCCTGACGTTGTGTGGTTTGGAGAGACAATATCTGCTGAAATGCTCGAAAAGTCATATAAGTGGTCAAAAAGGGCAGATGTTTTTCTTCTTATGGGGACATCTGGAATTGTATATCCTGCTGCTTCTTTTCCTTTGTATGCAAGGGAAAATGGTGCATATGTAATAGAAGTAAATACACAGGAGACGGTTCTCTCCCACCATATTGATGAGACAATGTTAACCTCCGCATCAGAGGGAATAAAAATTATCCTGGATATATACAAGCCATAGATTGACAAAGGAAAGAAGGGCAAGATATAGGATATAGAAAAGGTAAAAGACAAACCATAAAAGACTTTAACCTGTGTTTTTTATTTTGAGCAGTTCCCTCGCATGGGAGAGGACTGCATTGGTGATTCTTTGTCCGCCTAACATCCTTGCGATTTCTTTTACCCTTTTTTCGCCCTCAGCTTTATTTATCGTAGTTATGGTTCTCTTACCAATTATCTTTTTCTCCACTACAAGATGCGAGTCACCAAAGGCAGCTATAGCAGGGAGATGAGTAATGCAAATTACCTGACGTTTTTTACCAATCTCTTTCATTTTCCTACCTATTACCTCTGCGGTCCTTCCTCCTATACCCACATCTATTTCATCAAAGACAATACCGCCAACTCTATCTACGTTAGAAAGGATCGTTTTAAGGGCAAGCATAATTCTTGAGAGCTCTCCACCAGAAGCAATATTCTTTAGCGGTTTTACACCCTCGCCTGGATTAGGTGCTATTAAGAATTGTATATTGTCTATTCCAGTATCATCAATGTCTTTTTTCTTTATATCAACAACAAAATCAGCATTCTTAAACCCCAATTTGCTAAGTTCCTGTTTTACACTCTCACGAAATTTATGTGATATATTTTTTCTCTCTTTAGATAATTTCTCGGCACTTTTATATAATTTGGCCTTCATTTCTTCAACTTCACTTCTCTTCTTTTCAACAATATTATCTATATTTTCTACCCTGTTAATTTCATTCTTTATTTTTTCCTTATAGTCAATAAGATTTTTTATATCCATATTGTATTTTTTTTGTAAGTCCTGAATGAGGGATAATCTTTCCATAATGGAGTTCAGCCTTTCGGGGTCGTAATTTAATGAATTTGAATAATCCATAAGGGAATAGTTCAAATCTTGCAAGATGGAAAGTGCATCCTCAGAAGTTTTTGCGAATTCCTTGATCTTTTTGTCATAGGAAGCAATTTTTTTTAATGCCCTTACTACCTCTCCGAGTGATTTCAGTATACCCATTTCTTCTGTTTCAAGGTTTCCCATTGCGGTTTTTATTCCTTCAGCTATTTTTTCAAAATTTGTGAGGATTTCTTTATCTTTTAACAATTCTTGTTCTTCTCCTTCTTTTAATTCAGCCTTTTCCAATTCTTCAATCTGATATTGGAGCAATTCTCTTTTTTTCTTCAGATCCTCTGCCTCAGAAATAAGCGTTTCCAAATTGTTCTTATTGTCAAGATAGTAATAATAATTAGTCTTAAAATTTTTCCTTTGCTCAAGTAGTTCTCCAAATGAATCAATAAAGTCGATATGTGTGTTTTCATTCAGTAAAAGCTGGTGTTTATGTTGACCATGAATATCTATAAGATATTTTCCTATTTCCTGTAGTGTTTTTACAGTACTCCGGATGTCGTTTATATAGATATTTCCTCTGCCGTCTCTCTTAAGGGTTCTTCTTATAATTATGTCATCCTCTGCTTCAATACCAAGGCTATTTATTATGAGTTTTACCTCTTTGGGCATTGAAAATGTTCCTACAACAATAGCCTCATCTTCACCCTCTCTTATATCATCAACATTCCCCTTTTCGCCAAGTAAAAAAGTGAGGGCTTTTATAAGAATCGTTTTACCTGCACCAGTTTCCCCGGTAAGCACGTTAAGGCCTGAGTCAAAAACAACCCTGACATCATTTAAGAGGGCGTAATTTCTTACAAAAATTTCCCTGAGCATTACCCTCCCCAATGCAGTTTATTTCTTAATATATCAAAGTATGTTCTTCTGCCAGTACGGATAAGATTAATATAGAAGTCTGCTTTTTCTATGCTGATTTTCATTCCTACATTTAGATTAAATCCTTGTTGACCATCAGCTATGACTATTGCCTCATTTTTTTCAAGTATAATCTCAATTTTCTTATCCATTGGGACTACAATAGGTCTAAAACTAAGTGTATGGGGGGAAATAGGGGTAATTACGAATCCAGAAAGATCTGGGGTAAGTATAGGACCTCCACAGGAAAGAGAGTATGCGGTGGAACCAGTTGGAGTAGAGACAATTAAACCATCTGCACCAACACTCGTAACGAATTCCCCATTTACATAGATAGATAGGTATATCATTCTTAAATCCTTCATAGTAATGGCAATGTCGTTAAGGGCATATATACATTTCTCTTTTAATTTTGTGGATAAGACTATTCTCTGTTCTATTTTATATTTTTTACTGAGGAGGGTTTTTAGTGCCTCTTTTATTTCATCCCGAGGAACTTCAGTCAAGAAACCCAATCCACCTGTGTTTATCCCAAGAATAGGGATTCCCTTCTTATTAATCTCTCTAGCTGCTCTAAGTAATGTGCCGTCGCCGCCAATAGCAATTGCAAAATCCCCTACAGGTTTCATTTCGACAATATCAATTCCCTCTTTTTCAGCCCATTCTTTTACAACGGATACCACATCCCTACTAATCTTTCTATTCGATAGGTAGAAAATTGAAACTTTCATTTTTTTCTCCAGCATTTAAGGAACCTTATCTTATTATAATAATCCTTTTCAAGTCTATAATCAGCAAAATCTGGTATCATTATACTATCAATATTTGCCTCATCTATTTCTACTAACAAAACCCCTGTCTTTTCAAGATGCTGCCAGCCATTTCTTAGTAATCTGTTTATAATTGCTGTACCGCCCTCGCCTCCGTTAAGGGCAGTTTTTGGTTCCCTCTGAACATCAAGAGGAAGTTCAGCAATTACATCAGACGGAATATATGGAGGGTTAGAGATAATCAGGTCTGCTGCAGGGTATCCCTTGAATGGAGATAACAGATTTCCTTTAAGTAATGTTATCTTTTTTTTAAGATTATAAATATGGATGTTTGTACTAGCAGTCTCCAGTGCAGTTTCTGAAATGTCTGATGCAAATACATTTATATCTCTTTTGAATTTTGCAACGCTGATTGCGATTGCACCTGAACCTGTTCCTACATCATAAACAACAGGTTTTTCAAGAGGCGAGATCAGATCAAGAGCAATTTCAACTATTTTTTCTGTTTCAGGTCTTGGAATAAAAATCCCTGGTGACACTTTGAGTTTTAGACCCATAAAAATTGTCTCTCCAATAATATACTGAACAGGTTCACCTCTGAGCCTTCTATCCAGAAGTTCAAAATATTTAGTCTTTTCACTCTCGCCCATTTCAATATTTGTTGAATAGAATTTATGACTTGGTAGTCCTGTTACATATTCAAGAAGGATTTCTGCTACTATTGATGCTTGAGAGCCGTCATAGTCCTGCAATAATGATCTGCCTATCTTTATTGCCTCAAGAGTTTTCATTCAGAGCTTTCTCTCTTTGCTTTATGTGCAGTTTGTCAATAAAGGTGTCTAAATATCCATCCATTACCTGGTCCAGATTGTACGAAGTCAGATTTATTCTATGATCTGTGACTCTGTTCTGGGGGAAGTTATATGTTCTTATTTTTTCACTCCTTTCGCCTGTTCCAATCTGTGACCTTCTGGTTTGTTTTAATTCTTTATCTCTTTTTTCCTTCTCAATACTATATATTTTTGCCCTTAATATTTCCATAGCCCTGAGTCTATTTTGATACTGAGACCTTTCCTCCTGACAGGTGACAACTATACCAGTCGGAATATGTATTAATCTTACTGCTGTTGCTACCTTGTTAACATTTTGTCCACCTGGCCCTGAGGCATTGTAAAATTCCATTTTGATTTCGTTATTGTCAATTGTAATGTCTACCTCATCCACTTCAGGAAGAACTGCAACAGTTGCAGTTGAGGTATGAATTCTTCCACCAGATTCAGTTGTAGGAACCCTCTGTACCCTATGAACACCACTTTCGAATTTTAACATTCCATAAACACCATTGCCCTCTATAACGGAAACGATCTCTTTAAAGCCCCCTAAATCTGTAGGGTGGCTGTCCACAACCCTAACCTTCCAGCCCATTCTTTCTGCATATCTTGAGTACATTCTAAATAAGTCCTTGGCAAAGAGTGCTGCTTCTTCGCCTCCAGTTCCAGCACGTATCTCCACAATTGCATTCTTCTCATCTTTTTTGTCTTTCGGAATCATTAAAGACTTTAGTTCGTTTAAGAGGAGTTCTTTTTTTTCTTCAAGTTCTTTTAACTCTGTCTTTGCCAGGTTTTTTATCTCCTCATCTTCTTCTATTTCGAGGAGTTCTATATCTTCTTTTATTTTGTTTCGTATCTCAATGTATTCTTGATATTTGTTAACAATTGGTTTAATTACCTTAATCTCTCTTTGAATAGATGTGAAAAGTTTTCTATCTTTTGAAACCTCAGGATCCATCAACAGGGTTTCTATCTCTTTATATCTTTTGTAGATATTTTCAAGTTTATCTAACATATAATTATCATACACAAAATTATTCTTTTCTCAAGAGGAAAATTACTCTTTTATCTCAGTATCTGCACCAAATCTTAGGTTGTAAATGGCAGGCCTGTCGGGAAAGTATCTATAGCTTCCATTTAGATAGATGCCGAAAGATCCAATTCCTATTTTTACATATGGAGAAAAGGAAAATGATAAACCTTCTGGATAAAGTGTTTTCGTTTTTACAGATACTTCTCCTTTAAATTTGTTATACACAATAGAAGATGAAATTAATATGGATGTTTTTCCCTTCCTGAATTCAAACACAGGGGAAATTTTGGATGAAAATATTTTTGTTTCCCGTTCGATATAAGAAAATTCAAATTTTGGCTTGAATATATTTAATAGATTTGTCCGCTCGTATATTCCATACCCCCTCTCGTCTTTTTTCCAGGTAAGATTTATACCTGATTCATTAATAACCCCATCCATTCTTATTCCTGCGATGATGTTCTTTGTATCAGTGGAGATAGCACCGCTAAAGATTGATTGCTCTGATAGAAGATTTCTTCTCAAAGATAGAAAAAATTTGATAGTGTTTGTTATAGGAAATGATGAATAAAGATTGATATTCTGTTTTTCTACGAAGGAATTCTTCTGAAAGCTATATCCACCTTCAATTCTATTTTTGCCAGTGAATGAGAAAGAACCATTGGATGATATTTCCTTTGTTTCTTCTGTTGTATCAGATTCTATAAATTCCCTTACAAAGGAACCGCATGTATCTGCAAAGTATTGATTTGTTTCTGGATCATATGAGTAATCTCCTTCACCATTTTCAACTCTTCTATATACAGGGATTAATTTAAAGTTTTTTAGTTCCTTGATACCTGTGTTCAACTGAAAGGAAAAGGGCAGATGTAAATAATGAATTCCTTCAGAAAAATTATAATGCTGATTATAGTTTTTAGACCCCTTGAGATATCTTCTTAATATCCCACCTGAGAGGCTAAAAATTCCCTTGTTTAATCTGGATTTGACAATATAGGTAAGGGCTGTATCAATAAATTCCTCGTTGAAGAACCTACCTTCCCAGCCTTTTGTAATGGTAAGGAATGGAGATTGTATTCCTATCTCATCCATTCTCCCTTTTTCTCTTTCCTCTCTTTTACCAATGATTTGTATATTTTGGGGACCAATTTTGAACCCATAACGGGTGTAATATTTTGTTATTATGTCGGCATAGATATCCCCTAAATTTTTGTAAGAAAGAGAAAAATTTAATCTCTCTCTGTTTGTTGTATATCCACCAGAAACACCAATATTTAAGTTTTCTAATGGATTGAGCATAATATTTCCCAGGAATATCTTTTCAGGTCTTGATTTTATTCCCCATTCACTCATTACAATTCTCTCGGTGTTAGAGATATCACCAAGGTTTTTGCCGTTTTTTCTATAGTATGCAAGATTTAATTTTCCCATATGGCCTATATCTAAAGATGATTTAATCTCTCCAGAAACACCGTTTTCTGTTATATCTGTAAAGTGTATTTTTCTATATCCGCCAATAGATTTCAGGTATATTTTAATGGGACCGTAACTTTTATTTACTTCGATCTCAAGGTTGTCTTTTTTTTCGGGTAAAGGTTGTTTTTTATATGGAGTCCATCTACCCCCAGGATTATAGACAAAATAATGAAGAGAATCGATATATTCATATTCTCCTTTATCCGGGCCAACATATGCAAAATAGACATTATATGTCCCCTTTTTGTAACCCCTGTAGTAGAAAATGGAGTCAATCAGATTATAATCTCCATTTCCAGTTCCTACAAAATCTGCATTCATAACATAGCCATAACCAGAGTCAGGAAGAGGATTTAAGATGGTAAATGGCTCTGATATATCTTCTTCTCTATTTGCTTTTAATATCAGACCATTATGATTTATTCCACCATTAAAATACACCGTATTGAACCCAGATGGTTTATACCTGAATTCCACAAAAAGAATGCTTTTCTCTTTGATATTAAGGCCTGCATCCAAAAATAACTCACCTCTGTCATAATCAATTGTATAATCAAGGTTTTCGCCTCTTTTAAGCCTCTTTCCATCAAGGTATACTATATCAGAGTTTGGAACTATTGAGCAGTTTTCCTCTTCCACAGAAATTTTGTATGGCCCATGATTTCCTTCTTCTGTAGTGAAGCTTCTTGAAGAGTATTTTCCTCCTGCATATCCTATTGTTAAACTTAATGCATTTATTGAGCCATTTATACCAAGAATTTTCATTTGTCTTCTGTCCTTTGATAATTCAAGATTTCCTATAGAAAATTTCATATTAGGGGATGAAATTTCTATTTTTGATTTGTCCAATTCCCTGATGTCCTTTGAGACAATATAACCTTCAGGAAGATTTTCATCAGAGATGATACCATTAATTGTATAATTATGGACGGATCCGGAAATATTCATAAAAAGGGTGTGCTCCAGAGAGTTGCCTGAAGGCGAGATATCAAAAGAAAGCCCATTTGTTCCAGATATCCTTAGAGAATTTTTTTCCTCATTCAAATTATGTTCTTTAAATTCTTTGATGCCTTCTTTCACTTTTATAGGTTGAATTACGCCTACAATATTAATAGGAAGAAAATTGAATTTTAAATAAAGGGTATCGTCGAATTTTTTGAACAACCTCAGCACACCTGAGTTATAATCAATGGAATAGAATATGTTCCTTTTGATGAGAGAATCCCTGTAGAATAAGCTGTCACTGTTGGTTATTATGTTTTGATAACCTGTATTGATATCACTGGGAGCATTTGGTGGTATTTTGAGTAAAACAGAAGGGAGTGAAAAAAAAAGAAAGATCATTTTATAACGAGTATACTTTTTCCTTCAAGGATAGCAGCGATATTTCCATCCCCATCCGCACTTATAAAGTTGTTTATTGTTACTGTAGTATCTGGAAGTATAACTTTATTGTCTTTGATGATTATAAGGTAATTTTGGATTGGGGCAAAACCATCGTAACCTTTGTATATAAACTCTTCCTTCTTTTCTCCGATCTGATTGTATTTAATAATTTTTCCATTAAACCCTAAAAATACATTTTCATTTGCAATACTGCAAAGGTTGCCATCTTCAGGGTTCAATTCTATTCTAATCTTTTCGTCAGGGCTGACAAGAAAATTTTTTCGCCCTGCAATGAGGAGATTTCCATCAGAAATAGAAATATCATTTCCCGGAATTTTAATGGAACCAATAAAATTTCCATTTTTCTCAAATCTATAGATTTGTTCATGAGGGGAATCAAGTACCCAAAAACTTTTCCCATCGGTTGCGAATTTTGTTGGGGTTAATTTTATGGGAAAGGCAAATAGTAGAGAATCGTATAAAAAGACTCCATTTAATGCAAGTACATAGATTTTGTGCTCTGGTGATATGGCTACATCAATGGGGTTATTTACAGAAAGAATAGAATACCAGGTAATTAATGTCATATGGCTTCTTTTGATTTTCTATCTTCCTCAATCAATTGTTGTTCTTTTTCATCAATAGATATAGGATAAATACTATTAAAACAGGCAGCACAGCAACTTGCATTCTTGTTTTGAAAAACACCTTCTATAAGCCCTTCAATACTCTGATAAATCAATTCATCTGCACCTATATGTTTTTTTATCTCTTCAATACTTTTGTTTGTGGCAATAAATTCACCCTTTGTTTGCATATCTATACCATAATAACAAGGGAATTTCACTGGTGGAGAATACACACCAAAGAAAACCATTTTAGCGCCCATATCCCTGACAAGTTGAACAATCTCCTGAGAGGTGTTACCACGAACAATGGAGTCATCTATGATTAAAACATTCTTACCCTTTATTTCTTCCTGAATAGGGTTGAGCTTTAGTCTAATTGATTTTTTCCTCAATCCCTGAGAAGGCATGATGAAGGTTCTTCCTATATATCTATTTTTTATAAAACCTTCTCTATAGGGAATTTTTAATTCTTCTGCCAGGGCAAGTGCTGCAGCTCTTGAAGTATCGGGGACCGGTATAACCACATCTATTTTTAGATTCAGCTTTTTTATTTTTTCTGCTAATTTTCTTCCAAGTCTTAGTCTTGCTTCATATACACTTATTCCATCTATTACAGAATCAGGTCTTGCAAAGTAAACGTATTCGAAGATGCAAGGTGTTGGATTGTTTGTTGCAATGATTCTCTTTTTGTAGAGGTTCCTTTTTTCATCTACGAAAATAGCTTCGCCGGGAAGAACGTCCCTTATACCTTTAAAGCCAAGTGTATCCAGAACTACACTCTCAGAAGCAAACATATATTCCTTTCCTCTTTGCCCCATTATAATAGGTTTAAAGCCATTTGGATCCCTGAAGGCTAACATACCTCTGTCCTTTATATATGCAACAGCTGAGTAGCTCCCCCTTACCCTTTTGAAAAGGTTACCAACGGCTTGAAATAATTTATGAATATTGAATGGATAATGTCTTAAAAGTTCATCTGCAAGCACATTTAGTATAAGCTCTGCATCGCTACTGGAATTTATATTTCTTAAACATTTTGTCTGGAGCTCTTCTTTTAAGGCAAAGAAATTGGTCACATTTCCGTTATGAGCGAGAATTATACCATAAGGTATAGTTACATAAAATGGCTGTGCGTCCTCTGCCTTGCCCCCTCCGATCGTAGGGTATCTCACGTGGCCAATACCTACATTCCCCTTTAAATATGAGAGATTTTTTTCTTTGAATACTTCTCTTACAAGACCGTTTCCTTTCTTAAGATTAAACTTTTTCGAATAAGTTGCCATCCCTGCAGAATCCTGACCCCTATGTTGGATAGTTAATAAACCAGTATAGATCCTTCTGGCAACTGCATTTTCACCAAAAATACCAATAAATCCACACATTTATCTAGCCATCCCAAGTATTTCGCCTATCTGGGGCCTATAACCATTTATAAACAACTCTGAATCCATTATTTTCTTTCCTTCTAATTGAACCTCTTTTATTCCTACAAGTCCCTCTTTAACGGATACGATAATATAACCTCTTAATGAAACGATGCTGCCAGGCCTTCGTGAGGATCCCTTAAGTGGGACAGCTCGCAGTATTTTGAGTCTCTTTTCACGCCATAGTGTATATGCACCAGGTTTATAGGAAAGCCCCCTTATCTTATTTACAATCTCATCAGGTTTTTTGCCCCAATTTATTATCAATTCTTCTTTTTGTATTCTGGGAGCATAAGAGGCCTCTGATTCATTCTGGGGAACACCCTCTATATTTTTTCTCTTTTTGATATTGTCAAGAACATCTATTAACATATCACCACCCAATTCAGATAATCTAATAGAAAGTTCTGTTGCAACCTCAAAGGGTAAAATTTTGACGGGTTTCTGCAATATAATGTTTCCGGTATCCATTTTTTCATTCATAAAAAACAAAGAGATTCCAGTTTCTTTCTCTCCATTCATAAGAGCCCTCTGCACAGGAGCTGCACCCCTGTATTTAGGGAGTAAAGAAGGGTGAATATTTATTGGGTATTTAACAATATCTAAGATGTTTTGACTTATTATTGCCCCATACGATGCAAGTACCAGGACATCTATTTTTCTTTTCTTAATTGTATCGGCTAACGATGCAGAAGGTTTATCAATTTCTAGTACATCTATACCTTTTTTATCACAAAATTCTTTAACTATTGTAGGCCTGGGTTTTTTACCTCGTCCCTTAGATTTTGATTTCTTCGTAACTACAAGGGAAATTAGAAAGCCTTTTTCAACGATTTTTTTTAATGGGGCAATAGAGAATTCAGAAGAGCCAAAAAAGACAATGTTCATTGTTCTCTTTTAAGAGTTCCCACAATATTACCCTTGCTAATAGTTATCTCCGTTTTGTCAGCAATCTTTAAAACAAGTGTCTTATCCTTTATCTGCGTTATAGTTCCATAAATTCCGCCACTTGTTACTACCTTATCTCCTTTTTTTAAAGATTGTAGCATCTTTTCGTGCGCCTTTTGTCTTCGCTGAGCTGGGAGAATCATCATAACATATAGAATAACGATAAAAAGAATAATAAAAATAATTCCCATTGGATCAAATCCCTTTGGAGCCATATCTTCCTCCTTAGTTTTTTAAAAGTTTATGTGACCATTCCCAAAAAGTACCATTTACTATTTTTTCACGGATGTCCTTCATTAAATGAGTAAAGTAGTATATATTATGTATCGTTCCGAGGTGTTGCGCTAGTAGTTCATTAGAAATAAAAAGATGCCTGAGGTAAGCCTTTGAATAGTGCTGACATGTATAACAACCACACCCCTCTTCTATGGGTGCTGGATCCTCCTTATAGGTGGTATTTTTGATGTTAATTTTCCCTTTTTTTGTGTATAATGTCCCTGTCCTTCCATTTCTTGTAGGTATAACACAGTCAAATAAGTCAACGCCTTGAGAGACGGCAAAAACAATATCCTCTGGTAACCCAACACCCATCAAGTATCTGGGCCTGGACTCAGGAAGAAGGGGAACAGTAAATTCTGTCATTTCCCTTATAAGATTACTTGGCTCCCCAACTGCAATCCCTCCTATTGCATAGCCGTCAAATTCGAGGGGGACTATTTCTTCGACAGCGCGTTTTCTCAGATGGGGGTATGTACTACCCTGTACGATACCAAAGAGTTTTGAGTTTGTTTCTTTTTCCCTAAAGTATTCCTTTCCAATTTTCGCCCACTTAATAGTCCTTAAAAGTGATTCCTCTGCGTAGCCCTCACCAATAGGGTAGGGAGGACATTCATCCAGAGACATTATGAGATCAGAATCCAGTGAAAGTTGAATATCTATTACATTGGTTGGAGTAAAGAAGTGATTTGATCCATCTATATGCGAAGAAAAGAGAATCCCTTCATCCTCAATCTTTCTGATCTTTGCGAGAGAGAAAGCCTGGAAACCACCTGAATCAGTAGCAATAGGTTTATCCCAATTCATAAAGCTATGGAGTCCTCCAAGTTTTTTTATCGTTTTTTCTCCAGGTCTTAAATGAAGGTGATAAGTATTTGAAATAACTATATCCACACCCGCATCAATAAGATCTGATTTTTTCATAGTTTTAACATTTGCAAGCGTTGCAACAGGCATAAAGTTTGGCGTCTCTATATTACCATGGGCGGTTTTTATTATACCTACCCTTGCCTTTGATTTTGTGTCATTTTTTAAAATTTCAAAGATCTGAGCACCTCCAGAAAAATTTGGTTTAAAAAAATCAAAGCGGGCAACGGGACTTGAACCCGTGACCTCGAGCTTGGGAAGCTCGTACTCTACCATCTGAGTTATGCCCGCACCCATATAATACTATAAAAAAATTTAATAAAGTCAAGAAGGCAACAATGGCTTTCCATTTCTGATAATATAATTTATTGAGAATGCCTGGATAGTATGGCAATATTATATTTTTTTATATTGTTTGGATAACATCAGAATAATATATTTTCCAATATGCCCTGAAAAAGCGAAAATTCTTTAAATGGTATTTTGTTTTATCCACTTGACAAATAAAGAAATCTTGATAACATATAGATAACTATCTATATGATGGAGGTGGTTAAATGATGGAAAAAGTATTCAAGGCAATGGGAAATGATACAAGAATAGCCATATTAGATTTTCTTATCACAGGTAAGAAGACGGTTACTGATATTGTTGGTAAATTTAAGCTTTCTCAGCCAACCATTTCCCATCATCTTAAAGTCTTAAAAGATGTCGGTCTTATTATAGAGGAGAAGTATAAAAAATGGATTTACTATAGGCTTAATTCCGAACTTTTCTATGGAATCCGTAAATTTGTTGATAAAATCATAAAGAAGGGGGATTAAAATGAGTCTTTTTGTTGTGTCAAAAACAAAAATTGACGTTGTCAGGATGAAGAGTTTACTTGAGAGCAGCATTTCGAAGAAATTGATAAAGATGGCATTGAGTGAAAAAGGGGATGGGAAATTTCAGATTGAGAAGATACTTGATGCATATTCTGATAATAAAATACCTGCTTACTGGAGAATACGTTATTACCCTATCTTTAAACTTCTGGATATTATCCGCAGGAGTTTTAATAGAACCCCTGAGGTATTTAGAGAGGAAATGAAGAATATAACTATTCGGAAAATATTCAGGAATTCACTTCGCTCTATTGACCAATTTGGGTTACAGACACCTCAAACCTTTGCAGATCCTATAATGATAGTATGGAATTATACAAACAATTGTAATCTCCGATGTAAACATTGTTACCAGGATGCAGGTGTTACAGGTCACAACAGACCAAAGGAGTTAACAACAGAAGAAAGGTATAAAGCAGTTGATATACTTGCGAAGAGGGATATACCAAGTCTCTTCTTTTCTGGTGGAGAGCCTTTAATTGAAAAGGATTTTTTTGATGTTTCAAGGTATGCAAAGGAAAAGGGGTTTTATATGTCTATTGCAACTAATGGAACGTTAATAGATGATGAAATGGCTGAAAAGATTGCTGATATTGGCTTTGGATATGTCCAGGTAAGTATAGACCATTCTGATCCGAAAATGCACGATAAATTTAGAGGCGTCCCTGGTATGTGGATGAGGGCAGTTAATGGAATAAAAACGCTTGAAAAACACGGAGTTACCACCTGTATAGCCTATACACATACAAAATTAAGCCATGACGATTTTCCCAATATGTTAAAATTGAGGGAGAAACTGAATGCATATAAGATCATTGTATATAATTATATCCCGGTTGGTAGGGGTGATTTTGACATGGATCCTACACCTGAACAGAGAGAAGAGCTCTGGCATTGGATGTATGACCAGGTAGATGCAGGACATCATATAATTGCAACAACCTCTCCTGCTTTTGGGGCATACTGTAAAATGAATCAGTCCTCTTCCATTGTTCTTGCACACTATGCCGACTTAAAGGTGAAAGAATTGGGTGTTATCGCAGAGGTTATTGGTGGATGTGGTGCAGGAAGGGCTTATGCTGCACTCCAACCAGATGGGACCTTAACACCTTGTGTTTATATGCCCTATACAAATCTTGGGAATATAATGACAGAGGATTTTGATTATCTATGGAATGAGCACCCCATAATGAAAACATTGAGAGATAGAGAACACTATGCCTGTTATGATTGCCCGTATCAGGCAGTTTGTGGTGGTTGTAGAGCCAGGGCATACCAGTACTTTGGTGATTTTAAGGCACCTGACCCTGAATGCTGGTATACCAAAGAGCTCTATTATGATTTTATGGATGCACATAGACAGGGGAAAGAGTATCATCTACCAAAGGATTGGAAGTTGAAAATTAAAAAATCAAATGTTGCTTAAGGAGGGTTAAGGGCTATGAAAGGTATAGGATTATCTACGAAGATTGCTGTTAAAGGATTGCTGGGTTTAACGAATGCAGCTATAAGAAATGATTCGTTGAGGAGATTTGTACTAAAAAATATGGAGAAGAAGATATACGATGATTTAATCATAAGCAATCCTGATGATAGACCTGTAAGGGTCCAGGAGGATAAGTATTATATGGGCAGGGCACTAATAAGGAGTATTGATCGTGCGATAAGTAAAGGTCATATTTCGAAAGAAGCCTCCAGAGGGCTTCTTGATGTTTTTCTTGGTAATGTCTTCTTTGGTGGGTTTTATAAGAGAATGGAATATATGAAGAAATATGGCTACAGACCCCCTGTATTTATGACAATTAGCCCTGGTAAGGCATGTAATTTGAGATGTATTGGGTGTTACGCTGCAAGTGGTGGTGAAAATAAAGAAAAGTTGCCCTGGTCTGTTACAGATGAAATAATTATGCAGGCAAAGGAACTATGGGGTATGAATTTCTTTGTTATTTCAGGCGGTGAACCGCTCCTCTACAAGGACAATGGTAAGGGGATTCTGGATTTGTTTGAAAAGCATTCTGACTCTTACTTCTTAATGTATACAAATGGAACACTTATAAATAAGGATGTTGCACAGAGGATGGCAAAATTGGGCAATGTAACCCCTTCTATATCTGTGGAGGGCCTAAGGGAAGAAACAGATTATAGAAGAGGGAAAGGTGTTTTTGATAAGATCTTAAAGGCATATGCAAATTTGAGAGAGGCAGGTGTTCCTTTTGGAATGTCCATAACAGCAACGAGGTTAAATATAAATACTATAATGAGTGAAGAATTCTCAGACTTCTATTTTCATAAACAAGGTGTAATCTATGGTTGGATATTTCAATATATGCCAATTGGTAGAGGTTACACACTTAATCTAATGCCAACACCAGAAGAAAGACTAAAACTCTTTGAGTGGGAATGGAATCTTGTTAGAAAGAAGGATATATTCCTCGCTGATTTTTGGAATTCTGCAACTTCATCGGACGGATGCATCGCAGCCGCAAGATCTGGTGGGTATTTCTATATTGATTGGAATGGTGATGTAATGCCCTGTGTATTTGTGCCATATACAGTTGATAATGTAATAGATGCATTTAAGAACAAGAGAAATCTCAATGATATTATAAACAGTGGATTTTTCAAGGATATAAGGGAATGGCAGGATGAATATGCTTATAAAAGACCTCCTCAAGAGCATGGTAACTGGATGAGGCCTTGCTTCATAAGGGATCACCATCAAGAATTCTTAAAAGTTGTAAATAAATATGGAGCAAAACCAGCAGACGATGATGCCAAACTTGCACTTACTGATAAAGAATACCATGATGGTCTAATAAAATATGATGAAAAGATGGCCAGACTAACAGACAATATATGGGGAGATCATTATATAAAACCTGAACTCACAAAGGCAAAAAAATGATACTAATATTAATATTCTTATCTACGATGGATACCACCCAGGTTAATCTTAAGATTGCAGAGACAGACTCCATCTATGAGATAAGCTACAAAGACTCTACACTTCTGTACAAAGCAAAGGCAATTATGGATACCTTATTAGAAACAGGAATAAAAAAAGATGAGGTCCTCTGGCGGCTTTCTTTCTTTTGCTATGAAATCGGTTCGACAAAGAAAGATAAGCATGAAAAAATGGAATGGTATGAAAAGGGGAAGGAATACGGAAAGGAGGCAATTGAAGCAAATCCGAATAATCCCCAGGCACATTACTGGTACGCTGCAAATATGGGAAGCATAGGTAAGTTACAGGGTGTTGTGCATTCACTTTTTATGGTAGGTGATTTGAAAAAAGAGGCGAATAGAGTACTTGAACTCAATCCGAAGCATGCAGGTGCCCATATTATTTTAGGTGAAATATACAAATCATTACCTGGTTTTGCTGGTGGAAACAAGAATAAGGCTGCCGAAGAATTCCAAAAGGCAATTGAGAATGATTCTCTTTATACCGCTTCATATACAAGGCTTGCAGATACATACATAGGAATGAAAAAATATAGAGAGGCAAGGAAGATCCTTAATAAGATGCTCGCTCTTAAATCTTATAGGGATCCCAGGTCATTTTATCTATCAGACAGGAAAGAAGCATATAGATTATTGAAAAAGATAGAAGGGAAAAAATAAAGATAGACTACTACTAGGAGTAAAAGCAAATAATAATAGTAATTCTAATTTTGTAGATTTTTTAAGCCACAGGGATATATAAATGAACTCTGTGGCTTTATAACAAAAAGGAGTGAAATATGTTTGCCATTCAACCTTTAGAAGTATTAAGTAAACTTTCCAAAGAAAATGACACAAAAATTATTCTACTCGTAATGGATGGAGTAGGGGATATACCGTTTCAGGGTAAAACTCCTCTTGAGGCAGCCAAAACATTAAACCTGGACAAGCTTGCATCAGAACATTCAGTTGGTTTGGTAGACCCTGTATTTCCGGGTATTACACCTGGCAGTGGTCCTGGCCATCTATCTCTCTTTGGCTATAATCCTTTGAAATATGATATCGGGAGGGGAATACTTGAGGCCTTGGGAGTGGATATGGAAGTTTTACCAGGTGATGTTACTGCAAGGGGAAATTTCTGTACGATTACTGATGGTATTGTAGTAGATAGAAGGGCTGGACGAATTTCAACAGAGAAAAACAAGGAGCTGATAAGCCTTCTAAGCTCTCATATTAAGGAAATTGATGGAGTCAAGATAATTTTGAAGAGTGGGAAGGAACATAGATTTGTAATTCTTTTGCGTGGGAGAGGTCTACAAGGATTTGCCAGTGATACAGATCCTCATACAGAAGGCAACTCTATTTTAAAATCTTTTCCTGAAGAAGGGGGAGATAAAATAGCTGATATAATAAATAAATTTACTAAAGAAGCGGAAAAAATTCTAAAGGAACAGAAACCAGCTAATGGAGTTCTTCTGAGGGGAATTACTGCATATCCTATGATACCACAGTTTCCAAAACTCTATAAACTAAAGGCGGCTGCAATTGCGACATATCCAATGTATAGAGGAATTGCAAAACTTGTTGGGATGGATGTTTTGAAATTGAATGGTGAAACCATTGATGATGAAGTAGATGGGCTGAGGAAAAATTTCGAAAAATATGATTACTTTTTCTTCCATGTGAAAAAGACTGACTCATACGGCGAAGATGGTAATTTCGAAAAGAAAGTTAAAGTAATAGAATCTGTTGATAAGGTTATTCCCCAAATTTTGTCCCTAAAACCAGATGTTCTTGCCGTTACAGGTGATCACTCAACCCCTGTCCCCTTGAAGGGGCATTCCTGGCATCCAGTACCATTTTTACTCTATTCAATGTGGACGAGGAGAAGCAATGTAAAGGGATTTAATGAGAATGAATGCGCCAAAGGTAACCTGGGCAGAATTCCATCTCTTTATATAACATCGTTACTTCTTGCTAATGCCTTAAGACTTGATAAATACGGGGCATGATTTTTCTTTTGTTGTTCTCTTCAATAAAACTTCTATTTTTTTATTCGCCTGATTGTCCCGATTGTATAGAGGTTGAAAAAGATATTCTATCAGAGATAAAGGTTGTGAAGAGTGTTAGTGTAGAATTTCTTTCCATCAAAAAACCAGAAAATATGAAACTCCTTAT
Source organism: uncultured bacterium (assembly GCA_964596115.1). Classification (GTDB taxonomy): domain Bacteria; phylum Hydrothermota; class UBA3072; order UBA3072; family B12-G15; genus CAZQRW01. Next base: position 2,539 of record CAZQRW010000034.1, on the reverse strand, counting down.
GGATATTGAGGAGAAACACAATGATTACAATAATACAATCCCTGTGGTTTATGTAGCAGACTCAATTTTTGGCAACAAGGCTGAGATCATGAAGGGTTTGATACCATTTCTTAAGACCCTGAAATCCACGAGCACTTACGGTAGGGAAGAGGCAAAACAGATTCAGAGCATAACTCTTAAAAATCCTGTTTATATTATATATTTTTATTCAGCTGGTTGTCACAAATGCAGTAGAATGGAGTATGAATTGAAATTGTTAAGGAGTAAGTTTCGAGGCCTGAAGATTGAGATGAAAGATGTAAATAAAAATGGGAATCTCCTTTATTCAATTGAGAAATCAATAGGTATAAAAAAAGAAAAGATGTTAGTGACCCCTGTAGTTATTTTAAATAAGAGGATTTTCTTTGAAAAGGATATGGCAAAGCTAATGAGAGAGATCCTTTCCGTTGCAAACATGGGTGGAAATACAAGGTTCTGGGAACTTTATAGGAAGAGAAGTGTTGAAGATTTAATAGAAAAATTGAAGATTCCCGGTATCTTTTTTTCGGGTCTTATTGATGGCATCAACCCCTGTGCTTTTGGAGTTTTGATTTTTTTCATTACATTTTTGTTGTTCAGGGGAAAGGGTAGGGAGGAAATTCTGTACGGAGGGATTTCTTTTATCACGGCAGTATATCTCACGTACCTCTTAATTGGAATGGGAATATTTCAGATAATCAGATTCCTTTCTGTATTTATTGGTGTTTCAAAGATAATTTATATTTTGAGTGGTTTTTTTGCCATCGTTGTTGGTATACTGAGTTTATTTGATGCCTTTCTTTACAGAAAAAACAAGGAAATGATACTAAAATTACCTGATAGGTTCAGGAAGATAGTAAGGGGAAGGGTAAGAAAAAATTATAGCTCAATGATAATACTGCTTGCTGGCTTTTCCATCGGTTTTTTGGTTACCATTTTTGAGTTTACATGCACCGGTCAGGTTTATTTCCCTGTTATTACAATGATTGCTCAGAACCCTCATTTAAAGTTAAGGGCACTATCAATGCTTATTATCTATAACATTGGCTTTATCGCACCGAGCATTGGAGTTTTTCTTCTTGCATTCTTGGGAATAGAACAGAGACAATTCAATACATTTCTCACAAGGAATGTCATATATATAAAAGTTCTAACAGGCTTACTGTTATTGACTATTGGAGCGATTGTTTTATTGTATATCCATTAGTCATTCAATTCCAATCTTGTATATAACCGTTCCTCCATCTGTATATTTGCAGGGATCAAGACATTGAACATAGGCAAATTTTCCCTTTCCAAGACCGAGGTCTTCAGGTGGCACTCCATTTGAGAGGGCAACATAGTAAGGCATAATTGAGGAAAGACTGTGCAAGCAAATAGGAAAATTAGTGATGAGTTTATATCCCTCTTCTATTCTAAATGAATTTCCAACTTTGTATACAGGACATTTACCCTGTATCTCTATTACTGTAATCTTTAAATTATGTTTTTTCATAGAATGTGATCACAACTTAAATACAGATATCGAACGCTGCAGTTCGAGGAGACTTTTATCTATCTCCTTTTTCTTTAAAATACAGGTTTCTAACTCGCAAGTAACGATCTTATCATCCCTTATACCCACCATTTTTGCTTTTTCAGGATTCTTTGATAATGTATCTACTGAAAAGGCACCAAAAAGGGAGGCGAGCATTCTACTTCTGAATGATGGTGCACCACCCCTCTGGATATACCCAAGTATACTCTCCCTTACTATGAATCCAGTTTTTTTATTGAGGTATTTTACAAATTCGTGTCTCTTGCCAACACCCTCGGCATAGACAACGATTGCCCTTCTCATTCCTCTTTTTCTACCCTTAATTAATTCATTGGCAAAATTTTCCCTGTTAAAGGGTACCTCAGGAATAACAATTGCCTCTGCGCCAATTGTTATTCCCACTTTCAATGCTATAAATCCCCTCTTCTTACCCATTACTTCAACAACGAAAATTCTTTCAAAGGAAGTCTCAGTATCCTTTATTTTATCAATTGCAGAGACAGCAGTATTACAGGCTGTATCGTAACCAACAGTTTCATCTGTTCCATAAATATCATTATCAATAGAAGCGGGTATGCCAACAACGCCTATTCCGGAGAATTTATGTATGGCAAATCCTCCATGGAGTGAACCATCACCCCCTATGATGACAAGTCCATTGATTTTATTTTTCTTCAAATTATTGCATCCGATTGAGATGTTTTTGATATCTTCAAAATTCTCGTATCTTTCAGTCTTTAAAAATGTTCCGCCCCTATCCATTATTCCACTTACAGATTTCCAATCAAGTTTAACAAACTCATTTTCTATAAGGCCTGCATAACCCCTCATAATGCCATAAACTTCAAGACCATTAAAAAGGGCTTTTCTCACAACCGCTCTGATAGTGGCATTCATTCCCGGTGCATCCCCACCAGGCGTAACGATAGCTATTCTTTTCATATATTTATAAAATACAGGTTCTCTTTGATTAGTCAAGTAACA
>CAZQRW010000033.1:0-21264 GCA_964596115.1 uncultured bacterium | reverse complement strand
TTAATTTATAATTTACCAGAATAATTAAAAAATGTCAATAGATATTATTTTTAATAGATGTCACATAAGACAAGGTATACAAAATGCGGAAGTTTAAAGACCGTGAGGCTTTTCTTTACAGGAGATCGGGACAGACAGACAAGGTTGGAGAGAAATAGTAAGAAAAGCAAGGTAAAAAAAGTAGAAAATCAAAAACAAAAAAATGAGCCTATAAAAACATAGGGGCATTTTGTATAGAGATAACATCATACTATATATAATTAATAATACGATTATTAACTATTGCTATTATCAGTGGCACCTTTCAACTTTGTAATAACCCAGGTTTTATATCTCCATTCTTCACAGATTTCGAAATCTGTTATTGATTGCCCAAAATACAGAAGATACTTTGCAATATTTTTAAAACCCTTTTCAATTTTAACCCCCCTGAATATAGCATAATCATACACCATATTAAGCTCTTCTCTCCCCGTATAATTCCCACATATAATATTTGCATCTATATTCAAACTGTTCGTGATATACCTCAAGAAGACACATTTTTTCTCCCTTCTTTCAAGAAAATCGATGTGAATATCTGACCTGAAGACCTTGAGAGGTATACCGACTACCCCCCCACCAGCGCCAAAATCAAGCACATTAACATTCCTCTCCAGGTGAATAGCAGGGATAAGAGAGGGAAGGATCAAAGTTTTCACAAGCTTTTCTTTGTCAAATCCCCCTACCAAATTAATCCTTTCATTCCAACGTAAAAGCTCATCAATATAAAAATCGAGCTCTCCGAGTTTCTGATTATCAGGTTCAAGGCCTATTGATTTCACTGCTTTTTCTAAAAAATGTTTCACGTGAAACATTTAGAACCTATATGTAAGTCCTATAGAAATTTTATCCTTATTAAAGGTAATATCTGTATTAAATTTATAGAGATGGGCATCTATATAGGCATCGACTACTGAAAGGCTCCAAACCAGTGCATCCCACCATATGTCTTCATAGATCTCGCTGAGCTTCTGATCTTTTTGATAGAGTAGTGTACTATCACCCGTATTATCAAATTCTTTATTTATCTCTCTCCAGTCTATATAGGACTTATATGTTTTATAAGCAAAATAAGATTGGACCCCTCCCACTATAACACCTTTTACATAATTTTCTGTATAGAACTGGCCCCCCCCGGGGATAAATGTTGTGAGAAGCATAGAAAGCCTTGCGGACTTGCAAACAATTAAGAAGAGCATCCTGGTAATATGATCGTTACGGTCGTCCCATAACCTTTTTCACTTTCAACTATGATAGTACCATTGTGGTCATTTATTATCTTTTTTACAATAGTCATACCCAATCCGGTCCCACCTGATTTCATGGTAAAAAAGGGGTCGAAGATTTTTTCTCTTACCTCTGGTATCATACCTGGGCCATCATCTGTAAAAATTATAGTGACGTCCTTGTTTCGCCTTGTAACAATAGTTATCTTTCCCCCTTCCATTGATTCTATGCTGTTCAGTAGAATATTTGTGAAAACTCTTTTTATCTTCGTTGGATCACATTTGATACAGACTTCCTCTCCATTTACTTCCATTTTAATCCCTTTATTCCCTGCCTTCTCTTTGAGGAAATTTACTGTTTCCAGTATCAGTTGCTTTCCATCTACCTCCATAAGTTGAAGGCTTTCCTTTCCTTTAGAAAATTCAAGAAAATCCTTTGTCATATTGAGAAGCCTATCAAGTTCATCCCTCACAATGCTCACATATTCAAGTCTCTCTTCCTCTTCAAGGTTCTTTCTCCCAAGAAGTTCAATATAACCTTTAATTGCTGATATAGGTCCCTTTAGATCATGTATAACTGTTCCAGCAAGTTGGCCAAGTGTGGAGAGCCTTGTCTCACGCTTTATTTCCTCAAGCATTTTTATATTGGTATCTCTCAATCTTTTTGAAAGGGTCTTCAGAATTTTTAGTGAGACCTCGGGAGAAAATGAGAGGATCCTTTTAAATTCATCTCGTGAAAATATAACAACTATAACAGGTGTTATGGCAAATATTGAAGCCGACCTTGGGGCATCTTCGAGGAGTGCCATTTCTCCGAAAAAATCTCCTTCCTTTATGAAAGATAATATTTTGCCACCCTGCATTACCTTCACTTTTCCTTCCAGTATAATATAAAATTCATTTTCCACCTCTCCCTCTCTAATAATAGCCTGGCTGGGTGTAAAGGACTTCGTTGTTCCCAGGGATTTTATCTTATTTAAACTTTCCTTATCGAGATCAGAAAAAAGTAATGTCTCCTCGATTTTCATATAAAGATAATAATTCTAATTCGGGGATAGTCAATATTTTTTCTTATTGACAATAAATCTTTATGGATTTATCATTTCTAAAAAAGGAGGATTTGATGTTTCTTATAATGTTCATAATTTGTGCTTCTCCGCCTTTTAGGCTTTTGGATTCACTTCATGTCGACATCCATTTCCTTCAGGGCAAGGATGCTGTTGTCCTTCTCGAGGATAAAGATGGGGAATATGTAGAAACGGGCGCTTGTAAATTTACTACTCGTAGACTTATATACCTCGGCACGAAAAAGGGTATCCGTAGATACGGATCGATTCGCGTTGGATACACCCCAATGTATAACAGGGTTTTTTTCCGATCACTTATTCTCCACAAAAAGGACGGAAGAAAGATAAAATACTCTATAGATAAAATTGGTGACTTCCCTGTGAATGAGCGGGTGATCTTCTGGGGAGGGCGTGAAAAGGTCTTCAACTTTACCGATGCAGAGCCAGGGGATGTTATTGAGTACTCCTATGATATTTATGGAACGCAGGTTGCTCTTCTCTCAAAAGAAGATTTCAAGAAGTTCACTCCGCCAATGATAGGGGAATTTTACTATGTCGAGTTATTTCAAGAAAGAATTCCTGTCTGGGAAAAAATATTCATAATTAAAGGGCCTGCATCAAAACCCCTCAGGTACAAGATCTACAGGGGTCAAGCTGATTTTTATAAGAAAAGACAGGGCAAGTATATAACCTATACATGGGAGGCAAAAAGGATAAAAGAGCCTCCATCTGAAACACAATCTGTCCCCTTTGGAGAAATTGCAAGTAAATTAGTCGTTACAACAATTCCTTCATGGAAGGTAATCTCAAAATGGATGTATAACATTACTGAACCTGTGCTAAAAAGAGATATGACACTTAAAAATAAGGTAAGAAAGCTAACCAGAGGAGCAGAGTCTGATAAGGATCGGATGTACAGGGTGTTCAGATTTGTCGCTGACAGCATCAGATATCTTGGAACCTCAATGGGAAAAGGCGAGGGATATACACCCCATCCAGCTATAATGACATTGAAAGAAAGGGAAGGTGTATGTAAAGATAAGGCTGCACTTCTGGTGGCGATGTTAAGAGAAGCGGGGTTTGAATCCTATATATGTATGACATCTGCAATGGGCAGAGTAGAAAATCTGCCGGCAAACCAGTTCAATCATGCTGTTGGTTGTATAAAGACATCTAAGGGGTACATATTCCTGGATCCCACATGGTCAGATGGTTCAAGAGAACTTTTCTCGAGCCTTGAACAAGATCAATCCATCTTACCAGCTACTCCCTGGGGAGAGACACTAATGATCACTCCTCCGTATCCCGGAAAAAACTCAATGGTAAAGGTAAGGGGTAATATCTGGTTAGACAAATCTGGAAACGTCAAAGGAAAACTTTCCTTCTTTCTTAGTGGAAGAAATGAAGATATGCTCAGGCGTAGATTAAAAAGAGAGGAGGGTAATAGGGACAAACAGGGGGAGACTCTTCGCTCGTTTTCTCTAAATGCCTTTGGTGCAAATGCAGAAATAGACTCCTTTACTGTCCAGAACCTAAAATCTCTCTTTAAACCACTACAATTTGCAATCTATTTTAAAGCAAATGATTACGCAGCTAAAAGAGGGAAGAAACTCCTCTTCCCTTCCCCTGCCCTTTCTTTAATAAGATACAATAATTGGTGGTTTAGAGAATTTACATCTGTGGAGGAAAGAAAAACACCAATGTATTCGGTTATCTGGATATCGGGTATGGATATCAATTTGAGGTACCATCTCCCAAAAAGCTACAGTATCGAAATTTACCCTAAAAAATTGGGTGTATCTGACGAAGCAATAGATTTTTCGTATTCATGGGATCATCCTGTGGAGAAGCTATACTTTACATTTAACGACCCCATTATAACTCCAAAAGAATATTGTACAGTTAAAAAAACTGTGGACATTATAAATAAAAAATCAAAAGAATGGTTTATAGCAGGGAGGGAATAATGATTCTTCTATTTATTTCGGTCATTTCAGCATCTATCACTGACTCAATACGGATATCCTTGAATAGGGGTTTTGTCCAGGAAAGAAGGTACAGGCGGGTCAAAGCATTGGGAGAGGAAGGGATAAGGGGCTACTCAAATTTAGATATACCGTATGATGATAGAATTGATTCCGTCAAGGTTGTTTTTGCAAGAACGATCACACCAGAAGGAGAGACCCTTGCTGTTGGTAAAAAATCTATAAATCGGGTTATGAATAGCAGCGTTTCAGGGGTGATCTCCTCTGCCTTTCCATTTCTTAAGGAACTTATAATCTCCTTCCCCGGTGCAAAGAAGAATGTAACTTTTGAATCAGAGGTGATTATAAAAAGAAAAAATCCTTTCGGCAATGAGTTATACTTCAACCTTCCTCTTGGAAAAAGCGAAAAGGTCAACAGAAGGGCATATCTCAGGATTGAGCTACCAGAGGGAAAAAGGGCTCAGCTCCTTCTTTTGAACAATGCTCCCCCTCCTGACTCATCTATCCAGGAAGGCAACAAGGTCTATGTCTGGAAAATAGATTCCTTCAAAACAATTCCTGAAGAGAGATATCTCCCCCCTTTATCAGAAATTACCCCCAGTATATCAATTTCTACCTTTACATGGGAAGAGATTCGGGATTACTTTTTGAAGCTTTTAGATAGCTACAAGGGTGCAAACGCATACTTTTCATCCAACAACACTATCAAAACATTAAAAAAGAGATTTGAAATTGCAAGACTCATTTCACCAGAAGATATATCTTTCTTACCACGAAATTTCAAAAATGTAGTAAACTCAAGATACATCGCTCCATTTGAACTTTCTTTGATGCTCGAGGTTCTTCTGAGCAAGGAGGCAAGCCCTGTACTTCTCTGTGGAAAAAGTAGGCATTTTCTGATAAGGAAAGGAAGAAGCTCCTGGACATATGGGGAAATTACTCCTTTCTTTAGTGGGATTAAAATGGACTTTCCCACTCCTTATTATTTTAACCATTTAGTTGTAAAGAAGGGTGAAAGTTTTATAGACATTACTGAACCACTCTACGGAGAAGAGTTACCATACTGGTCAAGGGGGGTAGACGGGATTGAATTTACTCAAAATAAAATAAAATTTATAAAAACACCAGAGGCATTACCCCAGGAGAATTCTTTTTCTGAAGATCTTAGAATGGATATCGACGAGAGGGGTAATATTAATGCAATCTTCAAACTCACAGCAAATGGATTACCCGCATTTTCTTTGAGAGAGCACTACTCGGAATTGGACAAAAGAGAGCAGCAAAAGGAGTTAAGGAGTGCTATCTCAGAAGGCACTATTAAAAAGGTGACATTTGAAGATTCAAATGGCGTCATTATTAACGCTAATTTCTCAATACCAACAGGCGCTGTAATGCAAGGAAATTTAATGTTCATTTCTCCCTCCTTTCCAGGTTTCTGGATTGACGACTTTTTAACATCTCTCTTTAACCTAACAAGAAAAAAAGTGCGAAAACTTCCCTTAAATTTGGGGTCACCTGGTAAAAGAACTATTGATTTATCAATCAAAATTCCAAAGGGATATAAACCCTATATCCTTCCAAAAGGTTTTAAGAAAAGGGTAGGCGGAATATCCCTTAATTACAAAATAAAAGATGAGAAAGGAAATATTCAAATGGAGGAAATAATAGAATCTAAATATTCCGTTGTAAGTGCCAAGGATGCAAATAAGATTAATGAAATAATAAAAAAACTATTTACAGGTAGAAGAAATCTCATCGTTCTTAAAAAGGGAAAATAACAACCTATAAGAGAAGCTAAGTGCTAAACAATTGATAGTCAATGTATTACACCCTGGGAGTTCCGCTTTTCCCATAATTAAATAGCCCCCCTGCTTTCAGTATATCAAGCTGAACCCTGGAGGGTTTCCTGCATTGTATAATTTCTCCTTTATCGTTTTCAACTCTTCCTTCCTCAAAATTAATTGTTACAATATCATCTTTGTTCAATAGCCTGTTCTCAACATATTTTTCTATCTCTGGACACTCCAATATTGGTAAGGCTGAATTTATAGCGTTTCTCTTGTATATTGCTCCAAAGGAGGGGGCAATTATTATGCCAACCCTTAAAGCCTTGAAGCAGTCAACTGCCTGCTGTCTTGAAGAACCTGCACCAAAATTATGCCCTGTAATGATAATATCGTTCTCCCTCGCTAACCCAGAGTAATTTTCATATCCTTTAAGATTGCCCAGGGCATACTTCCCCATCTCATCTATATCTGTAATATGAAGATGGGCATTATGGAATATCTGGTCTGTATCGACATTACTTATCAATTTCCCCTCTTTATCCACAAGGAGAACAACCCTTCCCTTTATCTTCATAGTATCTCCTCCGGATTTGTAATCCTGCCTTTAATGGCAGAAGCGGCTGCAACAACAGGAGATACAAGAAATGTCTTCCCTTTTCCTTGTTTTCCCGGATAATTTCTATTAGATGTATTGAGCGAAACCTCTCCTTCACCTGTCAATCCAATGTGACCTTCTGCACAACCTGCACAACTTGGATTCATAATAATTGCTCCCGCCTCAAAGAGATCGTTAATAACACCCTCCAACAAAAGCTCACGATAAACCCTTTTTGTTGCAGGTGCAATGCTTAAAACGGTTCCCTCCTTTACCTTTCTTCCCTTTAGAATCTTTGCAGCCTCTTCTATGTCTTCTCTCCTTCCATTTGTACAGGAGCCTATATATATAAGGTCTACCTTAACATCACTTAACTCGTCCACATCAATTACATTATGGGGATAAGGAGGTGCTGCCACCTGGGGTTTTATGCCCGATATATCTATAGTAATTTCTCTTTCATATTTTGCATCTATGTCTGTATAATATATAGGAAACTCACCAACACCTGTAAATTTCTTTATCTCTTGAATTGTTTTATCTGTAAAGGGAATATACCCTATTATTCCTCCCATTTCTGTAACCATCGAAAGAAGGGTTATTCTGCCATATAGTGGTAAAGATTCAACTGCATCACCATAAAATTCAATCGCCTTCCCAAGTCCAAATTCTGTCTTTATTATCTTTAGAATGTACAGGGTTAGATCCTTTGCAGTAACAGGAAATTTATATTCTCCTTCTATATTTATTCTTACCGTGGAAGGAACTTCAAACCAGGTTTTACCTGTTTTAAAAACAAAAGTAATATCCATGTCACCCATACCCTGTCCAAACCCACCAACTGCACCTACAATGTTGTAATGACTATCCGTTCCCACTGCAGTACTGCCAGGAATAATGTATCCCTCTTCCATAAGTATATGAGAGCCAATACCTGCATCCACATCGAAGACCTTGATATCGTGCTTTTTTGCGAAATTCCTGCACAGGGATTGATTTATTGCATATTTTATTGTTTTGGCAGGTGCAACAAGGTCAAAAGTAAAGAATGTCCTCTCTGGATCTGCTACAGGGGTGTCGTTGTAGTGTTCTTCATAATTCTTCACCACGTTTGGTCCCCCAAAATCCCTTGCACTCCTGACATCAATATCAAGCCAGATGATATTTCCGGCTTCAACTACATCTCTGGTATGTGTTGCGAATATTTTCTCAATAATGGTCTTACCCATAATTTCTGGCAATCTCCTCGGCTACTTCCAGGGTAGTGTTATCCCCTCCAATGTCATAGGTTTTTATTTTACCCTCTTCAATAGTTTCAGCCACCGCTCTTTCCAGCCTTTCTGCTTTCTCATTTTCGCCAAGGTATTCAAGCATCAATTTTACAGCGAGAATTGTGGCAATGGGGTTTACTTTGTACTGACCTGCATACTTTGGGGCAGATCCATGTGTCGGCTCAAAAATAGCATAATTATTCCCAATATTTGCAGCTGAGGCAAAACCAAGACCTCCTACGAGCTGGGAAGAAAGGTCAGAGATAATATCACCAAACATATTTGAAGAGACAAGAACGGAGTAATCCTGGGGATTCTTTATAAGCCACATTGCCATAGCATCTACATTAGCCTCATCGTAACGAATTTCTGAATATTCTCTTGATATTTCTCTCGCTATCCTTACCATCATACCGGATGTCTCTCTAATGACATTGGGCTTCTCAACAATAGTCACCCTTTTTCTTCCAGTCTTCTTTGCATATTCAAAGGCAGCCCTGACTATTCTATCACATGCCTTCCTCGTAAATATCCTCAAAGATATAGCTAATTCACTATCGGGAACATCCTTAAACCTCTGCATTCTTTTGTGGTTTTTTAATAAAACCTCTTTTACTTCCTTCGGAACAGGGTTGAACTCTACTCCACTATAGAGACCCTCTGTATTCTCTCTGAATATTACAAGATCGATATCATCCCTGTAATTTAAGGGGTTTCCTTTGAATGCCCTGGCGGGTCGGAGATTTACATAGAGATCAAGTAATTGTCTCATTGCCACAATGGGACTGAAGTATTCATATCCCTTACCCTGAAGCGCAGGGGATAGTTCCTTTTGTGCCTCATCTCTTGGTTTCGATGTAATAGCACCAAAAAGGGCACAATCTGTGCTTTTGAGAAGTTGAATTGTTCTATCTGGAAGTGGATTACCTTCTTTCTTCCACAACTCCCATCCTACGTCACCATACTTGTATTCTGCATCGAGATTTATTCTTTTTAGTACAATCATTGCTGCATCAATTACATCCTTACCAACCCCATCCCCTGGCAGGACTGCTATCCTGTATTTCGGCATATATACCTCCTATTTTCGCTTATTCTAAGAATTTCTCACCCTTTGTCAACAAAAATCCTCTGCTTAATATACCAGCCCTATCATTCTTCTTCAGGGCAAATCCTTTTTCTTGTATACTGTATGAGCCCCCCCGCCTCCAGAATCTCCATCACCTTGTCAGGAAAATGTGGTAGCCTAAATTCACCTTTTTTTGAAATAATCTTACCCCTATCAAGATCAATGGTAATTTCTTCACCATCCACAATATTATCAGAAGCCTCTGTAGACTCTATTGGAAGAAGACCATTATTTATACAATTTCTGAAGTAAATCCTTGAAAATGATTTTGCTATTATAGCAGTAATGCCAGCATATTTTACCGCTTTAACTGCCTGTTCCCTCGATGAGCCCATGCCAAAATTCTTCCCTGCCACAATAAAATCACCCTTATTAACCTTCTTATGGAATTCCGAGTCAAGATCCTCAAGTGCATGTGAAGCCATCTCTTCTTCATCCATCTGTTTATACGTGTATTTACCAGGAAAAATAACATCTGTATTTACATCATCTCCGTACTTAAAAACCCTTCCTTTTAGTATTTTTTCCATATATCCTCCCTTTTAAAATATTTTTCCTCCTGTTGTTGCAGGCGCAAGCTGTGTAAACTTTACTCCCTTTGTCGAACCGATGTCGTCTGAGATTTTTTTTACTTTATCAGGTTTCCCCTTAATAACGATGACTTCAAGACAATTTTTCTTATCTATATGTATATGAAGAGTAGAAATAATCTCTTTGTAATGTAGGTGCTGTGCCCTTGTTAAATCTGATGAAAGCTCCCTTACCTCATGATCATAAACTATAACAAGGACACCAATGACATTTTCATTCTTATCTTTCCATTCCTTTTCTAACACTAATTTTTCCCTTATAAGGTCTCTTATTGCTTCAGAACGGTTTTTGTACCTTCTCGAATTTATAAAATCATCGAAATCTTTCAATAGCCCTAAAGACATAGAGACACCGAACCGTTTCGTTTCTTTTTTTCTTCTGTCCATTTTCCCCTCCTTTCTATTTTATCAAGGTGTATACTGCAGTGAAACAAATGTATGGTTATGGGGGTGACGAATTGTATTCTGAGGGAAACCGTCAAGTTCTATCCCTTCAATTATCCTGAAGCGCGTTTTCTTTAAGAACAACAAATCAAGACCGATTATTAATCTACTCTCCCTATCCCCGTTTCCTCCACCATAATAAATCCCCTCAATCCACCTCTCCCTCCAACCTTTCTGGAATCCTACAGACATCTTTGCCCAATTATATATTGAAAATTTATAGTCAAGACTAAATCCATACATCCATTTTCTGTATAATGATGAATCACTATGATAAAATTTATAATACAGGGGTAGGCCAATATAAAATTCTTTATGCAAAATTATTATGCTTCCCGTTGGCTGAATAAATAAGGATTTCAATGTTTCTGCGGACGGATGACTAAATATATCTGATGCAGAACTATATCCTCTATATTCTGCGAATAAATAGAAATCTACATATATATTAAATTTGTTATAAAAGTGAAGTTCAGCCTCATCTTCACTTCTATATTCAAAACCAAGTAAAATGTCTCTAAAGGAGATTTTCTTTTTTGAAAGGAAACCTTTGTTTATATTAAAGTTGATAAACCCGCTGTGAAAAAAATAGTTCCCTACTATGTTAAGTTGAAATGGAAAAATTAGGTATGGATCCTGTATGGTATCTTTATGGACCCTACTTATTGCGTAGTTGTGATCAAAATCCTTCACCTTTAAAAACAACCTTAAATTTCTCTTCGCATTTTTCCATAGACCAAATCCTAAACCCAAAAAATCATATACCTTCAAACAGTTAGGGGAAATCGTGAGTGTGATAATATAGGGAGGGGGTGTAATATCCAGATCAAATCTATGGGTCTCAATATGAAAATTGTAGTCATCAAGTTTATAAAAATAATAGTAGAAATTTGCATGCGTGCCAATATCCATCCTCACTTTTCCATTATAAACCTGATACCATCTCTCGATATCAAGACACCCCTGGGATGTTTGGATTCCGTCTCTACTCGATATATACTCCTCGACCCAATTGTAAGGAAAAAAACCTATGCTTTTATCCATAAGATAAAGCGAATTTATGTCTTCTATCTGATTTATATTAAAGAGAAAAAGGAATATCATTGTTGATTTAATTGTCCCTTGACCAAAGATGGATATTGTTTATAACCTGTTTTGTCAGGCTCACCGATAATATACGTAGTACCATCTTCTTATCCACACAACTGCCACAATTAAAAAAACGAGTATTATTAAAGAAACTGAAAACGCAACCCCTACTCTCCTGCTAATAGCAGTCTTTCTTGCATTTTTTGTATCCAGTTTTTCGGATGCTTTAAGCCTTCTTTCAACACTATCCTTAAATGTATCTTTCTCCTCTTCTTTATATTGAACCAGCATACTACCGGTATCCCCGCTCAACATATCGCTCTGAGAAATTAACACAAATAAAATAATAAACCCCATAAATTTATTTTAGATATTAATATATTTTTGTCAACCTTATTCTCTATATTGTTATTATTATAAAAAAATATCACATTATGGGAGGTAAGAATGAAGGAATTAAGGGTTGATTTTTTTAGGAAATCAAGTCTTTTTGCAAGTCTCTTTTCTGTATCCATTCTTATACCCTTCTTTCTTACATGGAGAGGAAGTTTCCCTCTCTTGATGGGATGGATTAAGGGAGGGTGTTCTTCCATTATTCCTTCTTCATGCTTCGTCTTCCCTTCTTCGCTTTCTTATACCTCCTTTTTTGGAGATATATTTTACTATTTTCGTGTTGATTTTTAATGAGGCAAATCTTTTACTTGACAAAATTTTCTTTGCCTTTAAAATAGATATTGACATAGCCTCTGTTGTGAGGGAAGAGCGGTGAAAATCCGCCACAGCCCCGCTACTGTATTTGGCAACGAAATCCACACTGGCCACTGTCGTTTTTTGACGGGAAGGCGTGGAGAGTAGGTAGGCCATAAGTCAGGATATCTCAAGCAGAGGAGTGCCGATACCTCCGAGGGGGGGTTAAGGTTCAAAATTACCTTTACAATCCTGCCCGCGGGGCAGGATTTTTTAGGTTATGGAGAAAAATAAAAAGTTAGCGTACATATCCATATTTACAGGGCTCGCTGTAAGCCTTGGTTATCTTCTTTCCCCTGTGCCAAATGTGGAATTAATAACAACCGCAATTTTCCTGGGGGGTTATCTAACAGACATATTTTCAGGAGGAGTTATTGGAGCCCTATCTTTTTTTATATACGGATATTTTAATCCTCTTGGTTCTTCACCGCTTCCCCTTCTCATTTCACAAATTATAGGGGGCATTATAATCGGTATAACTGGGGCTCTATGCAAAAGGTTCGATAAAATCTCTTCTTTTTTTCTTGCCATTATTGGTTTTCTCGTTACTTCCATTTATGACATTATTACAAGTGCAGCTGGTTTTATATTTTTCCCAACAAAGAAGACCTTCATTGCATATATCCTCGCCGGGTTATCCTTCAGTCTTATCCATATAATCTCAAACACCCTCATCTTTGGATCAATTGTATTTCTAACCATTAAACGTGTAAAAAGGAGGTTTTTATGATTCTTCTTTTTTTATCAATATCGATTTATCAACTACCTGAAGTCACTGTTATCGGCGAAAGGTACAGTGATCTTCCTTTTATGGTGCGTATATTTTCTTCCGATGAATTAAAAAATTTTAGTAGTATTGGTAATGCGTTAAAAAGCATACCTGGAATAAATGTAATGGACTACGGGACATACGGTTCTATGTCTTCTGTCCAGGCAATGGGTGCAAGGTCAAACCACACCCAGATTATGATAGATGGTGTACCAGTTAATGATCCAAAGACAGGTATGTTTGATTTAAGCCTTATACCCATAAACTCTGTAAAAAAAATAGAGGTCGTAGAAGGTGCTGGAACCGTTTTTAAGGGAAGAAACAGCGTAAGTAGTGCTATCAACATAATTACAGGAAATAGAGAACTTTCTATTTCGGGTGGAAGTTACGGCTTTGGAAGTCTTAACTTAGGAAGTGATGTAAAGGGAAAAAGTTTTAATACTTATTACGAACGTTTCGATGGCTTCAGAGAAAATTCCAATGGGTATCTTTTCAACTCTAATCTTCAATTCAAAAACAATAGGCTTTTTCTCACTTTAAAGGAGATAGGGGTTCCAGGTCCCGTTCCAAATGACTACATTCCTGATTTTGGTGATTCTAATGTATCAAGCAAATTCAACAGGGAGAAAGACCTCTTCATACTTTATTCGTTACCTGTCTCAATAAAGGATATCAATTTTCAGCCATTTCTTTCATACTCCTTAATGCTTCCTTATACAAAATACAGAGATTTTACTACGTATAATCAGGTAGATGAGAATGACGTCTACTCCACTTATTCACTTGGTATAAATTCATCTTATTTTATAAATGATTTTGAGGTAAGGCTGGGCATCAGGCTTGATTCTATCGAAATGGTCCAGAAAAACCGCTATATAGAAAGTGAATCTTTACACACTATTTCCTGGGGCAAGATGGATTGGACCAGCAACATTTCACTGATATATACCAGAAAAATCTCTAATCTTTCCATTTTTACATCGGGCAGATATGATTACAACAAGGCGTTTAAAGGTATACCTAATTTTACAATAGGAATCAGATATAAAGGAAAAATTTCTCCATACCTATCAATTGGTTCTGGTTACAGGAAGCCTTCTCTCAATGAACTTTACTGGCCAAACTGGTCAAACCCTGAGCTAAGACCGGCGAAGGCAGTCTCCTTTAATATGGGCCTATCAAACAGGTATCTTTCGATAAACGGTTTTTATAGAAATGTAAAGGATATGATTGGTCCTGATGAAAACTGGATCCCTCAGAATATAAATAAAGCCCATATCTATGGATTTAATTTTTCGCTCAATTATAGCTCTCCATTGGTGAGTATCAATGGAGGTTTCGATTATACAAAAGGGATTGAAAGTGTATATGCTCTCAGTTTTTACGATTCATCATTTACCCCTCATTATTCCCTTTTTAACAGAGATCTCTGCTATACCCCTGACAAAAATTTAAGATTATTGCTTACACTTAATATAAAACCTTCCATTGGGATAGAGTGTTTACATATAGGGAAGATGGTAAAATCGTACCGAAGTACTAATTTTTCTGTATTCCCGCCTGAGGTAAAGGATACGATAGAGAGCCTTCCTTCATATAGTATTATAAATGTGAATATATCAAATAAGATAGGGCCTCTATTACTTAATTTCAAATTAAACAACCTCTTTGACCTGAAATATACTACATTTTTTGGATACTCAGGGGACAATGGTTATCCTGGCTCTCCAAGGAGCTTCAGGATCTACTTGATTTACAACAAGCTGTAAAATTTTTTAATTTTCTTCTTGACAAAGAAAACTTGGATAATAAAATAATTCAGGGTGAATAACTCCAGAATTAAAATTTTTTACTTTTTGATATACAATATATTATATCAACATTTTATGGTGGAAAACCTGTGGAAAATTGGAGGAATCTTATTGTTTGATTGGGGTATTATAAAGGAAAGATTAAAATCTGAAGTAAAGGAATCTACATACAATGCCTGGTTTAGTAGGATGGAACTTATTGAGGTTCAGGATGATACAATATTTATCCAATTCCCAAATGAATTTGTGCTTCAATGGGTAGAAGATCGTTACCTCTATCTTTTAAGGGAGATTATACACAGTATAAGTGGAAAGAATTTTATCTTGAAATTCCTCGCCAAAAATAATAATGTTGAACGAAATAATTACGTTACTGTAGAAGAAGAAAAGTCAGAATTTAAAACAAACCTCGTTGATAGGTATTTATTTGATACATTTGTTGTAGGAAAAAATAATCAATTTGCCCATGCTGCTGCCCTTGCAGTGGCAAAGGGACCAGGAAGGGCATATAATCCCCTTTTTATATATGGGGGGGTTGGATTGGGGAAAACGCATCTTATGCACGCCATAGGGAACTATGTTTACAAGCTTTATTCAAATCTAAAAATTCTATACTTACCTTCAGAGGTTTTTATGAATGAGATGATAACTGCTCTTAGTAATAAAAAGATGCTTGAGTTTAAAAATTTCTATAGGAATATAGACGTTCTCCTCGTTGACGATATCCAGTTTCTTTCCCATAAAGAAAGGTTACAGGAAGAGTTCTTCCATACTTTTAATACACTCTTTCAAACAAAGAGACAGATTGTTATTACCTCTGATAGACCACCTAAAGAACTTGAAGCCCTTGAAGAGAGAATAAAATCTCGATTTCATTGGGGACTTATCGTTGATATACAACCACCTGATCTGGAAACGAGGGTTGCAATTCTAAGGAAAAAGGCTGAAGAGGATAATCTTATAATTGGAGATGATATTATATACTACATTGCTACAAATATAAGAAATAATATTAGAGCCCTTGAGGGAGCACTGATAAAATTACTTTACTGGTCATCTTTAACAAAATCAGAAATCACCCTTGAAACTGCAACAGAAGTTTTGAAGGATATTGTTACACCAAAGAAAAAGAGGTATACACCGGAAGAGATACAACGAGTTGTATGTAATCATTTTAATCTAACAATAAATGATCTAACAGGTAAAAAAAGGTTAAAGAGCATGGTATTACCGAGACAGATAGCAATATACATCATTAGAAAATTAACAAATCTTTCTTTAAATGAGATAGGACACTATTTTGGTAATAGGGATCACACAACTATCATTCATGCAATTGAAAAAATGGAAAGCGACATTAAGAGCAATAAAGAAATAAAAGATATCATACAAAGGATAATAAGTGAATTTACTGGTTAATATGTTGTTGATAAGTTTTTTCAACATTTTATCAACAAATAAACCTTGAAAATCTGTCGGTATAACATATTATAAATAAACAAAATTTTTTGATATCCACATTTTAACATTGACAACTAATACTATTAATGATAAATATATATAAATAGTAAAAGAATAAAAGGAGGATAATAATGAAATTTAAAATTGATGCCAAGGAATTTTTAAATGACATTACACCTGTTATAGATGTTATGCCACAGCACACTACCTTTCCTGTACTATCAAATTTTCTTATTGAAGCAAAGGAAAAAGAACTGATTATATTTGGGACAGATTTAGATTCTTCTGTTATTGCTAAAGTACCTGCAGAGATTCAATCGCTCGGTAGTGCTGCTATTTCAGGAAAACTAGTCAAAAATGTATTAAGAGAAATATCTGGAGATGTCACTTTTGAAAGGATCGAGAATGAGATGGTTGTTAAATATCCAGGTGGTGAATTTTCTTTATCAATAATTGAAAGGGAAGAATACCCAGAAATACCTATCTATTCTTCAGAAAACCTTATGGAAGTTAATATGGAATATCTAAAAGATTCTATTGAAAAAACTATTTTTTGTGTAGCAACTGAGCCAACAAGCAGAAATTTGAACGGTCTTTATTGGTTATATAATTCAAATATCTCAAAGATGGTTGGAACAGATAGCTTCCGAATGGCGATATATTCAAAAAATTTAAAATTTAATATAGACTCCTTTGATGTACTAATACCACCTAAAATCCTATTACAGGTTATTTCTTTACCAGATAAGAAGGTATTAATAGGGATAGATAAAAAAAAGATATATTTCATATTTGAAAGATATACATTTATATCAAAACTTATAAACGAAAAATTTCCTGATTATGAGAAGGCTATACCTCAAGAGAATGATAAGATTTTCAAAGTAAAGGTAAAAGATCTTATTTCCTCATTAAGAAGGGTTTCGGTATTCTCACAGGATCGATTAAAATCTGTTATATTTGATCTAGGTGAAACATTAAAAGTGAAATCTACCTCTGAACTTGGAAGGGGTGAGGAAAACTTAAAAGGAGAATTTAAGGGAGAGCCTATTCAAATAGGTTTAAGTTCTCAATTTTTATTAGAATTTTTGCGAAAGATTAGTAGTGATGTTATTGAAATTACAATGAAGGAATCAAATACACCTGTGTTGGTTAAAGACCCACAAATAAAGGATCTTTTATATATACTTATGCCTGTCGTTATTTAATCGATTGATTTTAATATGTAATTTTTTCTCGTGAGAAGGCGGGCAGTTATACCGGTACCTTGTTTTCTTTCCCACATAATATTAGTGAATCTAAGACCACAGGAGGGACTCCCTTCTTTTAATATTATCGTTTTTGGACTTAAAATTTTGACTATTTCTAAAAATATAAATGCCCCCCTTCTGAAATTATCGGTAACATCTTCTCCTATCTCATTGATTACCTTTTTTCCAATGATAGTAGACCTTGGTCTTGGAATAGGTAAGCCTCCTAAAACTTCTGGACAGAGAGGAATAGCCTTACCATTTTTAACTAAATCTATAATCCAGTCTACACCCTTATTCATCCCGTCATATCTTGTATTTAATCCAGCAAGACAGGCACTAACAACAATGATATCAGATTTCTGACCATTTTTTGGCAAGTTTATCTCTCCTGGGTTTATAAACTGTCTCATAAAAGTATTTTTGTGAGAGAAGGACACCTTTGTCAAACCCTTTTACAAGTTTAACTGCCTCTTCCCATGCTTTATGAAAGCTATTACCAAATCTTTTTTCGATCTGTTTTTCAAAATTCATCTCTGTCTATATCTGATTTCCATCTGTTTTAAAAGAAGACAACAATCCCAACCTTTATTCTATCTTTCCAGGTCTCAATATTCTGAAATTTTTCAAGCTGATTATAGATACGAAACCCTGTCATTTCAGAAATAAAATAAATAAAACCAGAGTTAAATCTCCCAACATATTGAAAATCAGGGGTGACCTTTAGAAGGAACTCAAGGCCGGTGTTAATGTAAAAGAGATCTGATACAGGGAGGTATAGATTAATGCCTGGTACGATACCTGTTCCCAATGTATCATTTTTGTAATCAAATGAGAGTCCAAAGGTTGCTTCAAGGTTATCTGAATAAAAGTAACCTATGCCTACATCTACTGAGCCACTGCGTTCATCTTCTGGGAAGAGATTGAAATATCCAGAGGAGTAAAACGACTTATCCCCTTCAATGGGTTGTGAAAGACAGACAATAGATATTAAAAATGCGGTTACCAGAATTTTTTTCATATAGCCTCCTTTCTTAAAATTTTAATTTATTTAGGATTTTTTGTCAATAAAGAATTTAAGAGGGGCAGTGTACACTGCCCCTCTTTCTTTCTTATTTAAGAATCAAAACCTTCCTTTTTATGATGCTATTATCGGATCTTAAGGAGAGAAAATAGATGCCATTTCTCAAGGAAGAAATCCTGTAGGATTTAGCATATCTTCCTGGTGCCATTATACAATTTTCAAGTGTAAGTATTCTTCTCCCCGTTAGATCAAAGAGAGAAAGCCTTACCATTTCCTTTTTTGGTATTGTATATTCTACCTGAAGGACTTTATCCACAGGGTTCTTCTGGATATTTAGGCTCAAACCCTTTGTTAGTACATTATCATCAATACCAGAGGGTGAAGGTTTTAAGGCATATATGTAGCCATCGTCAGAACCAAAAACAATCTCAGGTTTACCGTCCCCATCAATATCCCCAACCGCAGGAGAGGATCTGATAGGACCGCCCGTCTTAAATGCCCAGAGTTCAGCACCTGTAGCCCCATTGATTGCATAGAGTGTGCTATCATCAGAGCCAAAAACAACATCAAGTTGGCCATCTCCGTTGAGATCGACAAGTGCAGGAGAGGATCTGATCGGTCCATTTGTGCCAAATGCTCCACCGAAAGAACCATCGTAATTAATACCATAGATAGAATCATTATCAGCGCCTACAATGATTTCCTTATACCCATCACCATCAATATCACCTATAGCAGGGGAAGACCTTATTTTTGAACCAATATTGTATCTCCACTGGAGTGTGCTATCCCCATTCAAAACATATAGGTAGCCATCGTCAGAACCAAATATTATTTCTGGTATAGTGTCATTATCAATATCTGCAATAGCCGGGGAAGAGTATATAGAGTCTCCTGTAGCATAGGACCACAGCTTGACAGCATTTGAAACTACGTAGGCTGAACCGTCAACGGAGGTTATGACAACATCCATTGTACCATCGAGATTCACATCTGCTATGGCAGGATTTGATCTAACAGGACCAGCCCCAGTGAAGATCCATTGCCAGAAACCAGATTCACCCCTGAATACATATATGGGTCTGTTATCAGAGCAGGCAACGACCTCAAAGTTACCGTCACCATCAATATTATCAATTACTGCCGAAGAATATATATTTGAGGAAGTAGTTTTTGTCCAGATGTTTGAGCCGTCCTTTCCTTTTATAAAGTAGTATTTATCGTTGTAAGAACCAAAAACAACCTCAATAGAATCATCTACATTAAAATCGCCAATGGCAGGGGAAGAATATATTGGCCCAGCAGAGGTATCAGATACCCACTTAAGATTACCATTCGATCCATTTAAGGCATAGCATAGACTGTCCATCGAAGTAAAAACAACGTCAATGTTACCATCCTTATCAATATCACCTATGGCAGGTGAAGAGACAATAGCACCACCAGCGTGGAATGACCAGAGAACATTATAGGAGGAATCACTTCCAACAAGAGGTGTAAACCCATTATTTTCAGGCAATCTATGGAAAGAAGACCAATGAAGGGTATTTGTGGGGTAGACCAAATTAACCCTTACATTTGAGCCATCCGGGATACTTGCAGGTGTATTGTATGATACGGCGTATTCACCCAGGATATTATCCATACTCATATAGTTAACTGTGCCAACCTGCCCATCACTATGGGTGTCATATACCCGAATATAAATTGTATCATTTGTATCAAAGGGAGAAAGTGCATCAATTGCGTCTGTAAGATCGAGGACAATACTGTGTGATGGGTAGGGCCAGGTAGCATAAACGGATGTATACCAGTTGAAAAATGTCTTGGTCCAAGCAGCCCCTGGAACACCTAAGGTTATATGAATGTACTCTCTCGTTGGATGAGATATTTTAAACCTTACCTTTGCCTTTGGGGCATAATGGATCTTCTCGTCCTGATAATATGCGTATCCATGGCACATATCGTTATCCTTAACAGCGGCATAAGACATCCAGAAATACCCGCTTGCCCCCCACGATGTACCCCAGGAGTTGATAATCTTAAAGGCACCATTTCCATCATTTGTAGGCTTATTATCGTCATAACCCACGATACATACCGCGTGCCCGCCTACATATACATCCTTATCGCCCGTGTCATAGATATGATCAGCACCAAAATTATTATACCAGAAGGATTGGTATACCCCGATACCGATCACGGCATTATATCCCGAGGATATAATATTCTTTAACTGATTGATGCCTGGATCATTCCTGACATAAATTGAATAGGTCTGATTACCCCTGAAGTTTATTGCATTGCTGAAGGCGACCTCACTTGGCCAGCTCGTTGAATCATTTGCATTATAAGGGTCATCGGCAAGGGAAGCACAGCCAAAATCAGAAAGCACCTTAAAACCATCAGAGATAAATGAACCCCAATCTCTGCCCCCATTTATAAGATTATAAATAAAGGCAGGACTGAACTGATAATGGTTGTCTGTTACATCCCACCCGTGTTCAATGCCTTCCTCGTAGGTCTTATAGGCATATCCAGTTGCCCAGGCAGTACAGGAGCCCTGCTGCCCCTGATTACCAACTGGTGGCATATAGGGGGTATGATCGACAGAAGCCTTTGGTGTTGCTTTTATTGCAGGTGCAGGCTTAATCCAGGGCTTATTCGTCGGGTCTTCGGGTATACATCCAAGTCCGTGTGGTCCTTTGGGGAAATTTTTAGCCGAGGCTGAGACAACAAAGAAAAGAGTAAATAACAGAAAAACTCTAAAACTTTTATACATAGACACCTCCTTTTATAAAGTAAAGAATAAAGGAATTGTAAAAAATGTCAAATGAAAAATTTGTGACATATTATATTATAATATTCTTATTTTTATCAAAACGGTAGAAATTCTAAATAGAAATTACACAAAATTTTACCAAGTCTTGACAATAGCTAATGAAAGATATATATTTACTAAACGTGAAAAGTGATA
>CAZQRW010000032.1:0-22022 GCA_964596115.1 uncultured bacterium | reverse complement strand
GATAATATTTTTTTTACCATTGACAATTAAATTTAGATTACCATTTATATCTACACCTTCCATTGTTCCCTTTAGAATCCTTTTCCCTTGAAGAATTTCACATTCTTTCCCAATGCCCTCAAGTTTTTTAAGATACTTACTTAATATGTTATCCTGTTTACTATACCGCAATTTTAAAATCGCTTTGGAGATCTTTAATGCCATCTCTTCTAACCTATAGTTTTGCTCTCTTATCTCAATTAAGGAAATAGTTCTTTCTCTTAATGTCTCTGGCAAATCTTCTACTCTATTATTTACATTTATTCCAATCCCAATAACCATTTTCCCGGAAACCTCTTCTATAAGCACACCACCGACTTTTCTTCCCTGAAAAAAAATATCGTTGGGCCACCTTATGGATACATCTACCCCAAGCTCCGCAAGGACATCGGAGATTGCAAGTGGAACAATAAGTGGAAGTGGAGGCCCCTTCCATTCTGTAACAAATGAAAAATAGAGACCCCCTAAAGGGGATGCCCACATTCTCCCAAACCTTCCCCTTCCTTTGTTCTGCACCTTAGAAATAATGATTGATGGAATTTCGATTTTATTAATATTTTTTCGTGCAAAATCATTTGTGGAATCTATTTGTGAAAATCTAAAAATTTTCAATGCGCTTCCGCCCAGTTATTTCCTATATGTGCATCAACAATGAGCGGGACATCCAATTTTATAATATTTTCCATTCTTTTTTTGATTTCAGGAATAACCTCTTCTATCTCATCCTCTGAAATCTCAAAGAGGAGTTCATCGTGGATCTGGAGAATCATCCTTGTCTTCTTTCTCTTCAAGTACCTCCATACATCTATCATTGCAAGCTTTATCAAATCTGCTGCAGTCCCCTGTATGGGCGTGTTTATTGCAATTCTTCTGCCGTAATCCTCTGTTCTCTTAGAAGAAAGTTCGGGTATTCTTCTCTTCCTTCCAAATAATGTCCGAACAAAACCATTTTCCTTTGCAAAATTAATGATTGTGTCAATCCATTGTTTCACCCCTCCAAAATCCCTGAAATAATTCTCGATAAATACGGATGCCTCTGTCTGGCTTATACCTAATTCCTTTGCAAGGCCAAAGGCACTCATTCCATATACGAGACCAAAATTCACTACCTTCGCCTGCCTTCTCATAACGGGTGTCACATCCTTTTCCGCTACCTGGAATACTACAGAGGCGGTATGGGTATGAATATCCTTACCCTTTCTAAATCCATCAATGAGATACCTGTCCCCTGTTATATGTGCCAGTATTCTGAGTTCAATCTGTGAATAATCACAGGAGAGTATCCGGAAGCCACTTTCTGCAATTAATGCCTTTCTAATCTTTCTTCCAATCTCTCCCCTTATAGGAAGGGTTTGTAGATTCGGTTCACTCACTGTGATCCTGCCTGTTGCTGCAATAGTCTGATTAAATGTACAATGAATTCTGCCTGTCTCTTCATCAATTAATTTTGGGAGCGCATCTGCATATGATGATTTCAATTTATCCTGTTCTCTATAACTCAACAGGAGCTTTGCAATCTCGTATTCCTGGGAAAGGACTGCTAATGTTTCTGCATCTGTAGAATAACCTGTTTTTGTCTTCTTAACGGCAGGAAGACCAAGTTTCTCAAAGAGAATTTGGCTTAATTGTTTTGGAGAGCGTAGATTAAACCTTTCACCTGCAATGTCAAAAATCTGCTCCTCGATCTGTTCAAGCTCTTCACCGAGCTTTTTAGAGAACACCTTCAAAAATCCAATATCGAACTTTATACCTGTTTTTTCCATATCAAAAAGAACAGGAATTAAAGGGACTTCTATCTCTCTATATACGGGTAGAAGTTCCTCTGTTCTCATCAGGTCCATAAGCCTATCCCTTATCTTCTTTGTGTAGTATGCTTTCTTTTCAAAATACTCTTGGTCTTTTTCATCAAGTACAATCCCCTCTTCCTGTAATAATATCCTCTCAATATTATGGGTCCTTATATTCGGGTTTATAAGGTAATCCATTAAACAAATGTCATCAAATTTTCTTTCTAACAATATGCCTGTGCTATGAAAAAAAGACTTTGCATCTTCAAAAACAACGTTATCTTTAGAATTTATTATCTCTCTAAGTTTACTATCTTCCTTTATCAGAGCAACCTTCCTTCCATCAGAAAAATAAAACACAGGCCCCTCTTCCGTAGCCCTACGAATTATAGATATATCTGGGCCCAGTTCTTCAATTGTTGCCGTCCTTACCTCAAATGATTCTTTATTCTCTATCCCTAATTCCCTTATTAATGAAAAGAATTCCAGTTTTTTGAAGATATTTATAATCACATCATTTTTTATACCATCCCATTTCAAATCCTCAATACTAATATTCATATTAATTGGTGAGATGTTCGTCAATTCCTTTGCCATCATTACCTGTTCTTTAAATTTCAAAAGTGTTTCTCTTATTTTATTACTTTTTATCTCTATTATATGTCTATATATTTCTTCAATAGAACCATATTTTTTTATGAGTTTTGCAGCCGTTTTAGGCCCTATTGATGGAACACCAGGAATATTATCTGAACTATCGCCGATCAGGCTTAAAAGATCTGGTATCTGACGAGGCTTGACGCCAAATTTATCTTCAACCTCTTCTGGCCCATACCACTCTTCTCCCTTAGTGAGCATATTTAATATTTTTATTTTACTGTCTACTGTCTGCATAATATCCTTATCAAAGGTGAAGATGATGACATCTTTCCCTTTTTCACTTGCTTTTTTAGCGATTGTAAGAATAATATCGTCCGCCTCAAAGCCCTCCTTTTCAACAATCCTTATCCCATACCCTTTAACTACATCTCTTATAATCGGAAGTTGGCGGGCAAGTTCATCTGGCATCTTTTTCCTTGTTGCCTTGTAGGGTGCATACTCTCTGTGTCTAAAGGTGGGCCCTGGAAGATCAAAAGAAACAGCCACATACTCTGGCTTGATTTCTTTTAAGACCTTATTCAAAGACCTCACAAATCCAAATACACCAGATGTATTCATCCCCTTCGAATTTCTAAGAGGGTTATTTATAAATGCATAGAATGATCTATACGCAAGGCTTGAACCATCAATGAGCAGTAATTTTTCCATCAAAACTTGTAACCAATATCCCTCAAGAATTTTTTTCTCTCATCGATGTCTTTCTCTTCCTCAATACCTATAGGTGTAAGGCCATCAAGAATGCCGATAATACCCTTCTGTTCGCCATCCTCAAGTACAATCACCTTTGCTGGATTTGCAGTAGCCGCAAAGATATTCACCACCTCCTCCACATTCTTAATTCTCTGGAGAACATTGATAGGATATGTATCTTTTAATAGCACAATGAATGAATGGCCTGCCCCTATTTTTTCTGCATTTCTTACTGCGAGTCTTTCCAGTTCTCTATCCGTTCCATAATGTCTTATCAATCTGGGACCTGAGGACTCACAGAAGGCAAGACCAAACTTTATACCTGGAACTGCAGTAACAAGCGTTTCGGAGATGTCCTCAATTGTCTTTATAAAATGGGACTGGCCAAGAATAAGGTTCAAGTCTTCTGTCTTTTCAATTTCGACAAGCTTAATCTCCATTTTCACCTCCTAATAAATATTCTTTCACCTTTAACTACAGTGTGTTATTTGCTTTGAAGCAGGGATATTGAGTTGGGAATTTTTCTTCTCAAAGAAAGATAGTAAAAATGTCACGCTGATCTACTCCTCAGCTGACCACACGCCCCTGAAATATCACTTCCCTTAGACCAACGAACTGTTACTACAGGTGCAAGGGGATAGAGAATTTTTAAAAATCTATCAACATCTCCCTCTGAAGGGGCTTTAAAATCAATACCTTTCACTGGATTAAAGGGAATGATATTTATCTTGCTGGGAACACTGCGGGCAATCTTTGCCAGTTTTATTGCGTGTTCTTCAGAATCATTTAATCCCCTAAATAGAATGTACTCAAATGTTACCCTCAAGCCTTTCATTTTATAATATTGGTTCGCCGCATCTATAAGAGCATTAATAGGATATTTACTGTTCACAGGCATCATTCTGGTTCTCTCCTCATCTGTGGGAAAATTTAAGGAAATGGCGAGTTTATATTGACAGGGGATGCTGGCGATTTTTTTTATTCCAGGTACAACACCAACCGTAGAAACTGTAATTTTCCTTGCCCCAATTCCTATGTACTTATTTATAATTTCCAATGCCCTTAAAACCTCATCCAGATTTAACATCGGTTCACCCATTCCCATAAGAACAACGTTCGTTATTCTTTCACCTGTTAATTTTTGGATTTGAAGTACCTGATCTACTATCTCATAAAATTTAAGGTTCCTTATAAATCCCATCATTCCAGTGGCACAGAATTTACATCCCATTCCGCATCCAACCTGTGTCGATATACAAATAGTTTTCCTATCATCTATAGGTATAAACATACTTTCTATGCTTTCACCATCCTCAAGTCCAAACAGAAACTTTTGCGAACCATCCATAGAGATTTTTCTGTCTAATGTCTTTAATTGTGAAATAAAAAAATCATTATTTAATTTCTCTCTCAATATTTTTGAGAGATTCGTCATATTATTTATATTGTTTATACCCTTCTTCCAAATCCATTCAAAGACCTGTTCACCTCTGAAACCCTCTTCACCTATACCAGCGAAAAAGTTCTTTAGACCCTCCAGAGTAAAGGATTTAAAATTCTTCATTCCTTTTTTTCATACATATATCTCTTTATTTTTCTCGTCGTAGTTTTTATAAACTCGTCCCTCCTTATCTCCACATGTGTAATTCTCTTATAATTTGGGCTTCCATCATTTATCTCTCTAACCACTTCCTTTATCATATTTTCATAACATTCTGTGTTTTCCTCTGGACAATCAATATTTTCATATTCAGGGTAAATAACGGCTTTTATTTCTTCTCCTTGCTTCTCCTCATTATAAACACCATACACAAGAGCCTCACTAATAAGGTCCTGAGATACAAGTTTATACTCAATCTCTTCTGGAAATACATTCTTACCACCAGGGGTCACAATAAGACTTTTTTTCCTACCTGTAATATAAAAATAACCATCATTATCCTTATATCCCATATCACCTGTATGAAGCCATCCATCAACTATGGTTTTTCTTGTCTCCTCTATATTCCTGTAATAGCCCTTCATAACAATGGGGCCCCTCACTATTATCTCTCCAATTCCCTCTCTGTCTGGCTCAAATATTTTCACTTCTATCCCAGGAATAGGAAGCCCTATAGAACCAACCTTTGGCCTATCGGGGGGATTAATTGTAACAATAGGCGATGCCTCTGATAGTCCATATCCCTGGACGATGCCTATACCCATTGTCCTGATTCCTTCCTCTACATCGGGCCTCAGTGCTGCCCCACCTGCAATCATAACCCTCAGGGAAGAAAGACCTGCCTTTTCAAGCAGCATATTAGTAACAAAATTTCTCACTGGAACATTATTGTTTCTGTGTGCATCCCTCTTCCCCTTTTTCATTCCATAGTTTATGAGAAATCTTTTCAATGCACTTTCCATCTTTAATTTTTTCATAATACCTGTATACAGTTTTTCAAAAAGAAGGGGAACACCAAGAAGCATCGTGGCCTTTGAATCCTTTAAATCTTCAAGAAGTTCCTTCGACTTAAGGCTTCTTGCATATACAATTGTGTTTCCTCTAACAATTGGATCGAGGAAATCCGCTGTAAATTCAAATGTATGGTGAATAGGAAGAACAGAAAGAAAGATATCTTCCTCCTGGAGATTTAAGAGTTCCTCCGCAAGGATAGCATCAGACAAAAAATTGTAGTGAGAGAGTACGACCCCTTTTGAGATGCCCGTCGTCCCTGAAGTAAATATTATAGAGGCAATATCGTCCGGGCTGACATCTACTTGAGTTTCGCCCTCCTCTAAAAAATCCATTCCCCTCATTAGGATCTCGCTGAATTTTGTCTCACCAGAATCATCAAGGGTAAAAATCGGCATATTTGGAAAATGTTTTTTTATGCTTGGTATAAATTTTTCAGTTGTAAACAATACCTTCGCCTCTGAAACTCTCATTAGATTTCCTATTTCCTCCTCATTTAATTGAGGATCGAGAGGTATGACAGTCCTGCCGCCATATACAGCGCCAAGATAAACCTGCCCCCATTCGAGCCTGCTATGAGAAAGTATTGCAACCCTATCTCCTTTATTTATGACTAACCTGTGAAGATATTCTGATATGGCCTTTGCATTCCTGTGTAGTTCAGCATAGGTAACCTTCTGAAAATTCCCACCCCTTCTCTCCATCAAAACAGGTTTATCGCCCCTTTCCTTCAATTTGTCCACTAAATCCCTGAATGTCTTTGCATCACTTATTTTCATAATCCCCTCCTAATGTTATAAATTTCCTCATTTTCTCAAGTTTCTTTTTGCCAATACCTCGAACTCTCAATAAATCATTAAAGGTGTTAAATTTTCCCTTTTTCTTTCTATACTCTACAATTTTCTGAGCCATTTTGCTACCCACACCAGGTATTTCCTTTAACATATTTTCGTTGGCACTGTTAATATCAATGGGGAAAATACTCACCCCAAGTTTCTTTTCTTCAGAATCCTTCGGTTTTCCTACTACTGTATTCAATATACAGCCAACGATTAAAAGAGATATAATAAATATAATAACCTTTCTTTCATCAGATGTAAAGATATTATTCATATCTTAGTCCTCCTATAATTATAGTCCTCTCTTTCATTACCCTTTCTATACCTATATATGGTTTGATTTTTAAACGAGAGAAATAAACAGAAAAATTAAATGACCCTCTATATTTTTTATCGCTATTAATCCATCCATAAATATTACTCCTGAACCCAAGATAGTATAAATTTTTGGTAAGATTAATTGTACCTGATAGACACTTCTCTTTAAAATTATAAAAAATATCTACATCACCAGACTTAATCCTGAAAAATGGATTATCTTTAGAAACACCCCCTTCAAATAAAACAGGTATAATAAATAAGGACAAAGAAGTAACATTGCAGTATCGAATGGCGTGCCCTTCAAATGGATTAATTATTGGAGGGAAAAGCTCCTCACTATACTTTACTTTAAAATACCATCTCCTTGCATATATACCAAGGTTGACAATATCCTTCCCTACTATTGTCCTGAAAGGCCCTGTCTGAAAGAGAAATCCAAGAAAATAGTTTCTCTTCCTGCCAAATTTAATGCCATATATTCTTTTTCTTTCAAAGGAGTAGATAGCAATACTTCCTCCTGGTTGAATAGTGTTATTACTATACAATCCCTCCAGGTTAATTTCAAAGGGAAGAAAGTCAGGACCCAAAAAAGTTTCTATATTGAAATTGCCCTCTTCAATAAGGTTGTTTTTCATATAATTAATATTTACGGAGAAGGAAGGAGAAAAATAGAGTAACTTTACAAGTGAATAATAATCCGTTATGTATTCACCAGAGAGACGTAAGCCATCACTATGACAATCGATTACCGTAGTAAGATCCTTTCCGATCTCGCAACCGAAATAATTATTGGTAAGCAAAAAAATCATCTCGGGATTTGCTACCCATTCAGGGTGTGATAATGGAGGAATAAAACTATCCTCTTCCACAGAGAAAAGTAAAATAATTAGTATCATAGAACTTTTTTTATCGACTCAATAAATGGTGATAAAAGGATGCCTTTCTCGGTTATTATCCCATTAATGAGAGAGTGTGGTGTAACATCAAAAACTGGATTTTTCACCTTTATTCCCTCGGGTGCAATCCTTATCTCGTTTAGATGGGTTATTTCGTCTGGATTTCTCTCTTCGATAGGAATATCCTCTCCTGTCTTAATCGTTCTATCAAAAGTGGTCGATGGGGCAACAACATAGAAAGGAACCCCTATCTTTTCGGCATTAATTGCAAGTCCAAATGTACCAATCTTGTTTGCAGTATCGCCATTAAGGGCTATTCTATCTGCACCCACAAAGATTGCATCAACCTTTTCTCTTTGAAGAATGAAGGCCTTAGCACCATCTGCAATTAGTACTGCCTCAATTCCGTTTTTCATTAACTCCCAGGCAGTGAGTCTTGCACCTTGTAAAAATGGTCTTGTTTCAGGAACGAAAACCTTTATCACTTTTCCCATTTCTTTTGCCTTATAGAAAACGCCAAGGGCGGTTCCAATACCACCTGTAGCGAGTGCACCTGCATTACATATTGTCATACATATCGCTTTCTCTGGTAGCAATTTACTCCCGTATTCACCCATTTTATTACAAATTTCTATATCTTCATTATGAATTTTGATTGCCTCTCTAATAATCTTATCAGTTTCTGCTCCAGACTCAACAATTTTTTTCATTCTCTCAAGGGCGTAGAAGAGATTGTAGGCTGTTGGTCTCGATTTTGACAGTAGCTCTATCTTATTCAAGATCTGCTCCTTACTTCCATCTCTCAGGGCTGCTAACGCTACTCCATATCCAGCAATTACACCTATAGCTGGTGCCCCCCTTATTGCCATATTCTTTATTGCATCATATACTTCCTCCGGAGTCCTCAGATCAAGATAATTTTCCTTTAATGGAAGCCCCCTTTGGTCTATTATTCTTACCCTATCTCCAAGCCATTCTATTGTTTTAAACTTCACTCTAACACTCCCTTACCTTCTATATGCACTCCGAGTTTTCCCAATAAATTTTGCAATTTTTCTACTGGAAGACCAACTACATTCGTATAGCTTCCCTCAATCTTTTCAATAAAAGAAACAGCCTTGCCTTGCACTCCGTAGGCACCAGCCTTATCGAATGGTTCACCAGAATTAATGTATTCCAATATTTCTGTATCCATCAATTTTTTGAATGTTACACTCGAAACATCAAAATCCGAAATTAGGTCCATATTATACTTTATTGCTATTCCCGTAAATACCTTATGGGTTTTACCAGAGAGTTTGCTTAATATTTTGAATGCCTCTTCCCTATCCCTTGGTTTTCCTATTATTTTTCTGTTTAGATAAACAATTGTGTCAAAACCAATTACAATATCCTCAGGCATCATTTCTTTCGAAGCCTCTTCAACCTTTTTTTGGGCATTGTATATAACTGTATAATCAGGAGACTCAAATATTTTCTCGTCAATGTTAACCTTCCTGACAACAAAATCAACACCAAGCTTCTTTAATATATTTATTCTTCTTGGTGAACCGGAAGCAAGCATAACTTTCATAATAAAATGATAAATAAAAAGGGTTTCATTGTCAATAACAACTTATCACTTTGTGACTACTATTTAAAAAAGTCGCCTAAGTGAAAGAACCTATCTTTTTATTGTTCTTCTTGTATCTTCGGGAAGAAGATATTGTTGCCACATAGGGTCGTATGGTTCATTTTTGATAGAGGAATAAACCTGTTCATAGGTTCCATTTTCATTAATATCAACAAATATAAATTCAGCCTGTCTACTTGAGGTATAATACCAAATAAAATAAGGGTGGGTCGAGAGCTCAAGGGATCTTTCTATCACCTCATCAGGAGGACCATACTTAATGTAAATCCTTCCCCTGTCAGTGTATCTACCTTTCTTACTTATTTCAGAAAAATTCTCATCGGCATATTTTATCCTTTTCACAAATTCCTCTAAGGCTTCATTATTATAAGTTGCAGGATTGGGATCTCTTTTTGCCCAGAATTTCTCAAGAAATACCGTCTTGCCTGAATCTGACAATGCATTAAAATAGGAGATTTCCTGGGGAGTAGCTATATAATCAATGAAGGAAGCATAACCACTTAACTCAGGGGAAATTCTTTGCCTCTGTGTAATCGCATAGCCACCCATATTAAAATCTTTACTCCTAATTAATTTATTCTTACCATCTATTATAGAAACAACTATCTTGTATTGCCCCTCCGGAATACCAAGAAGGTTGACACCTCCAGCAACAACAAGACCCTCTCCTACATTTGGATATTTATCTCTGGAAACATGCTGTATTAATTTATCTTTACCTGCTATATCCACTGATACAATAATTGTATCAGACATTGCATTGTAAAATTCAAGGTAATAGGCTAACAGATACCTCTTTTGGTCAAATTTTCTTTCTGGAAAAGGCACCAGCATATAAGAATTTTTTGTGAATTTATTTTTTATCTCTGTTGTCCTTAAGGTATGTGAAATCTGCAAGTCACTGGCAGTAAACCCATTCCAGAATGGTGATCGAATGAGAACACTGGATGAATCTATTTTTTTTGAAATACTATCCACAATTGCAATAGTAATTTTATAATCAGAGCCAGAGGTAAGAAAAAGTGGAATTAAATCTACCGCTTTCATCTCTCTATTCTTTGCCTCTCCGGGCGATGATATATAGGTAACCTTCGGGAAAGAATATGGATATTGTTTTCTATTGTTCAAATTTGTAATAAAAATATCAACATCGAAATGCGCTTCATACCGACTTTCTTTCTTTACGTATTGAAAAAAAGAATAAGGTTCAGACCAGTATACTTCACAAAAAGTCGTATCGTTAGAAATTTTGAATTTCGCAAAATCAAGCAAAAGGGAAAGTAATATAATAATCATCTGAATCCCTGGGGAGGGTTCATCAATATATAATCACCAAGATTATATTCATCAACGAATATAAGCTTCCAACCCCTATCGTAGTAGTACCAAACTATATATGCCTTAGACTCTAGTTCAAAAGGATGATTCTCGATAGAATCCGGTGGACCGAATAGAATATATGCCTTTCCCATATCTGTTCTCCAACCTGGTGAAAATGGGGAATGGAAGTGTTCATTTGCATAATCCACCCTTCTAAAATATTCATCGCGATATTCATTTTTTTCTGTTGCTGGAGTAGGGTCCTTGCTCTTCCAGAACTTGTCCCATAATTTTTTCCTTTTCTCTGGGGTGGATGAAATCATCTTCTCTAAAATCGATCTGCCAGCTATATATTCCATTTCTTTAACTTTTTTAATAAACCGTTTTGATTGGAAAAATGGTTTTTCAACTACGAACTTTAAAGATTCCTTTTCCTTTCTTTTTTTATTTTTCATTTCAACATAGATAAAATACTCATCCTCAGAAAAAATCTTTGCGCTAATCGCATATGAAACATTAGTATATTTCTTTACAATGATCTTATCATCAGAAAAAAATTTGTCACCCCTCGTGTTTTTTATTCTTACATTCACAAAAGCACTCTCCATTAATGGGTTGAGAACGTTGAAACTAAATCGTAGCGTATCCTCCATACCAATATGAAAATTTGGGTTTGATTTCCAGATTATCTCCCCTATGTGGGCATGCTTTAATTCTTTAAACTCAACGTTCTTTTCACTAACCCAGTATTTTTGAGAATTCATGTCCCAAATTTCCAATTGAACCTTGAATTTTCCAGTGCTTTTGAAAGAATATGTTATCGAATCTCTTATAGGACTTGACAAAATAGTAGAATCATAAGACCTAAACTTTATTGGACGAATCTTACTCTTCCCTCCAACTTGATGTTTGTCCTTATATATAACAAGGGCGGTTCTGTACTTACCTACATAAAGAGAATCTCTCTTGAAATAAGATAATTCACTCGTTGGGAAAGAATAAACGACCCTTACAGTAGGAATAAGAGAAGAATCCCTATAGACTTGAAAATTAACATTTAAACTAATTAGTAATAAAAACATAACCAATTTATTTATAAACAACAATCATATACTTGTCAACACTATTCTTCTGTGAAATTTCTCTCAATTTTTTTATTATATTAATCTAAGCAAGGAACAGTAAACTGTTCCTTGCTTAGCTTTCATTCAATGGCTACAATCTTATCTGAAAAACCTTTTTCATTCTTCAAAAAGAAGATCCCGTTCCTAATTTTCTCCTTTCCAAACAACTCTTTAAGACTTTTTCTTTCTACTTTTCCCTCACATTTAATTACACTAACAATTCGTCCTTCAATATCATATATTGTAACTTTTTGATTCCCTTCAGAGAGATTTATTGTTAATTTTGTGCCCGAGAAAAGAATGCCCGGAGATACCTTAATAATCCCTTCACTATGGCCCTCTTTAACGCCTGACCCTGTTTCCAATTTATCATGCATTATATCGTATGGAATGCTATCACCTTCAGTCCAGATTAATGGAATTTGTTGGTTGACCAGGGATTGTGTATTTGGATAGCCAGAATTCTCAGGTGAATTGGATATATTTATTATACTATCCCACTGGGCAAAGGACTTTTTCCTTAAATAGACGTCATAATTGCCAGTAAGGTTTGACATCCAGAAAACAAAAAGATTCCCACTCATATTTTTGACAATGTGTCCCCAGATTGCTTTACAATTTGCCTGCT
The DNA here is from genome assembly GCA_964596115.1 of uncultured bacterium. GTDB lineage: Bacteria > Hydrothermota > UBA3072 > UBA3072 > B12-G15 > CAZQRW01. Next base: position 9,633 of record CAZQRW010000032.1, on the reverse strand, counting down.
CACTCACGTTTTCTTTTACCCAGTTAGAACCATTATACTTAGCCAAATATATATTATAGCTTATATCACCACTACCCTCATCGCTATCGTAAACGACGGCTGGATAATTATCGCTACAAATTATGGAGGATGGACATCTGCATTGGGCATTATTACTGCGGGATATATTTGTTATATTTCCCCAAATATGAGTGGAAGCTGTGTACTTCCTAACAAAAACATCACTTGAAAAAACCAGATATTTACTCCAGAAAACATATATATTTCCAAGTGTATCTACAGAGATAGCAGGAAAGTTTGCATATTGCCCCTCATCTACAACAAATGGGCTCGTCCAGGCAACTCCTTCTCTTTTTGAATAAACAATACTATTCTGACTTCCCGAATATTTTGTCCATACTACATTTATATCCCCATTTTTTCCAATTGTCTGAGATACAAATTCTTCTTCTGCAGAACTACTGGATATTGTATCGATCCTCAGCCATTGACTATAATACCTCCTCATAAGAATGTCCATACCATTTCCCACATCTCCAGACCAGACGACATTAAGTGTATCCCCGGGGGAGATAGAAATAGATGGATTCTCATCCTCACCTGGCGTATTACTGATATTTAAAGGCGTTGACCAGATATTTCCACTATCATCAGAAAAGGAATAAAGAATATCAGAGCCTCCATCCCATACAACATGAATCCGCCCTTGAGAATCAACTGCAACAGACCTTTTGTTTGCATAAGCTGTCCCAGCACATCTCCCATAAAAATCACTGTTTGTAGACGTACCTATAACAACAGGAAAAACACAAACGAAAAGAGCGACCCAGCTGAACATAATGCACCTCCTTTTTGTTAATGTTAACGATAACATAAATATACAAAAAAAACACAACTGAACAGAACTAAATGTTAACGATAACATAATAGTAGAAAAATTTAATTTGTCAACCCCTCAATTTCCAAAAAAAATATATTCTATCCCTTGACAAATAGAGATACATAGTTATAATGTTAACGATAACATGAACAGAAAAGAAAGGGTTACTATTAAAAATGTTGCGAAGTTGGCTGGTGTATCCACAGCTACTGTGACGAGGGTGTTACATAATAGTCAAAATGTAAAGCCAGATACTAAAAAAAGGGTCCTTCAAACAATAAAGAAGCTCGATTATAATCCAAGCATCGCAGCAAGAAGTCTTAAAGGTGCTAAGACTGGAGTCATCGGTATTGACTTTCCTTACGAAAGAGAAATGTTTGTTTACGATTTTTACACCGTTGAAGTGGCAAGGGCAATAATGAATAAAATATCCAGCAGTGGAAACCCAATATTTTTATTGAATAGACTAAAAGTTCAGAACGAAATTTCACTTTATAGGCATCTAATTTCTTCCCATATAGCCGATGGTCTTCTCATTGTTGACCCACCGAGAGATAAAAGGGTTATAGAATTTCTAATTGAAGAAAAATTTCCTTTCGTTCTCCTTGGTGAGCCCCCTGCTTACAGAAAAAGAGTCACCTATGTAGACTCAAGGAACAGCGATGTAGCATACATTGCAACAAATTATCTTATAGAAAGAGGTAAAAAACATATCGGAATAATTAATTTTCCCAGAAGACTGAACGCTTCAAAATTGAGACTTGAGGGATATAAGAAGTGTCTTTCGGATCATAATACGGACTTTGACGAAAAGCTAGTAGAATATACAAAATTCAACATAGGTGAGATAGAAAATATTACAAATAGACTTATTGAGAAGGGAGTGGATGGGATCGTAGCTTCTTGCGATTTTTTTGCAATTACTGCTTTGAAAAAAATCAAGGAGAAGGGTCTCTCTATTCCCAAAGACATTGAAATTATAGGTGCAAACAATTCTCCTTTTCTTGTTCACATCTCACCTCCGCTTCCTTCCATTGCCTTTAACACCTATGAAACAACCGTCTGGGCTATTGGGATGCTTATTAAGATCATTCAAAAAGGGAGTAAACCAAATGTTAAAAAAGCTACACTTAATATTGTTCAGAATGGAAAAGCCTAATGGCATTTAATACAGTTACGGTTAAAGCGGTAACTCCAAAATGGAGGTGTAAAATGGTCCATTCAAAAGTATTTTTAAGTTTTTTTGCCTTATTTTTCTTTTTTTCTGGCTGTGCAAGATGGGGTATTGTTCCCACCTATTCCCCTCAAGGTTATCTCGCCCATACTGCATCAAGAAAGGTATACGTCAGTAAGATTTCTTCCCCAAAGGTGCTTGCGAATTCAGAGGTTGACATTCTCGGATTTAGTATTGACCCTTCAAAATTCCTCGAGAAAGACATAAGCGAATATATAGCTGATGGTATAAAAAGAGAGGGTGAAAGGGCTGACGTCCTTATTTCTGTCAATAACCCAGACGAGGCTGATTACACGATAGGAGGAAATGTAAAGGAATTTGGATTTAAGATGCGAGTTGAAGAAGTGCCTATAAAGGGTGAAGGATATGCCTATTACTATAATGTATCACTGCATCTGGTTTACCATTGCATCATCTCTAAAAAAGGAACGGTTATACTGGAAAAAGACTATTCTTCTCAACAAGAGCACGCTACTATTTTTCACTATCTGGGAAGATGGGAAACCCTTTTTACGGAAGATATGAATGTGCTTGTCTTCAGAACGTTGCAGAATATGTTTGAAGATATAGAAAAGAAATAGCCCATATTCATCCGTTCTCTGAAAGGGGGCTTTTAGCCCCCTTTCTTCTATAAGATAATTAAACTATCCTGAATATCCGAAGAAGATATTTGCTGATTGAATCCACTCACTGTGGTCATTTTCTCCAAATTTTTTTCTATATTCATTGAAAAGAAAAATACCATTGTATGTTACCCTTATTAAAATTTTACCAAGAGAGTATTGAAATCCAAGCCCACCTCCTGTACCTAAATTTATGCCTTCCATATCATTTACTGAGTAGTAAGGCGGATTAGGTGATGGGACTGTTGCCTTTACAACCCTGTCATTATATTCAATTTGCCATCTGTAAAGACCAACATTGCCATTTGCAATAATAGAAAACGGACCTGTTAGATTAAAGATGTATGAGTATTTTATACCGGGACCGTAGTATTTAAAAGTCGAGTCACCCATATTAAGGGTACCTCCCATAAAGGATATGGTTGTGTAAATATTTTCAACTGGTCGCACACCTATTTCGAAGGCATAACCCGGTTTATAAGAAGAACTTTTTACATCTTTACCCATTAACTTATTATAATTTCCACCCGCAGATAAAAAAATCCCAATACCAATTAAAAGATTAATCATTGTTTCCTCCTATATCATCTCTTCTATTTCCTGGATTATAACACAAACGCCTTCATTTTTATACCTCTTCTTGAAGGCATTTAAAGACCCTTTTAAAGATTCAAGCATTTTTTCATCTACAGGAACATCATAAATAACAAAATACCCTGGCCAAATATGGTCATCCTCCATAGGTTCTGAATTCTTCAACTTGCCTACTGCCTTTGGAATAACAATAAATTGATCAACACCATTCCTGATAAGTATATCTTTCAATTCTTTTTGAATCCCAACGTTTACGCATATCTCTAACAATTTCATACCTCCCTCCTTTTCTTCTTTCCCGACTCAAAAATACTGTATATCACAGGTATAATTATAAGGGTAACAAAGGTGGAGACAATGAGACCTCCAATTACGGATATACCCAGAGGTGACCACATCTCCGATCCTTCCCCTCGAGAAATTGCAAGGGGTAAAAGTCCAAAGATAGTGGTAAGGGCTGTCATTAACACTGGCCTTAGTCTTCTTGCCGAACCCTCAATCACAGCTTTATGGAATCCAATCCCTCTCATTCTCAAAATGTTCACGTAATCAATTAATACAATAGCATTATTAACTACAATTCCTATGAGCATAAGGATTCCAATCATTCCCATCAGGCTCATCGTAACACCGGTAATATAGAATGCAAGCGAAACACCAATGATCGCAAATGGCACAGAAAACATTATTATGAAGGGGTCAAGAAATGACTCAAATTGGGCAGCCATAACAAGATATACCAGTATGATGCCAAGAATAATTGCAAGAAATAGGGTTGAGAAGGTCTCAGCCTGGTTCTCCACCTGACCACCAAGTTTTATATGGACCCCATCTGGAAGGGTAATATGCTTTAAGAGGTTTTTTATGTCCCGTGTTATCTGCCCCAGACTTCTTCCATATATGTCTGCATTTACATATATAACCCTTTCATTTTCTTCTCTTTCGATTGTAAACGGACCATACTCTTGTTTTATTGTCGCCACTGCTCCAAGTGGGATCTTTTTCCCTGAGGATGTTTGTATTAACAAATTATGCAGGGTTCGAAAGTCCTCTTTATAGGGTTCATTCAGGGAAATATAGATATCATATTCATCTGAGCCCCTTCTAAAATTTCCTATTTTAGATCCTTGCAACCCAGTTCTTAAAACCCCCCCTATTTGGGCAACTGAGAGTCCATAGTAATTTAGTTTGTCCCTATCGAGTTGGACCCACATTTCTGGACTACCTTTTTGAAAGGATATATCTACAGTTGAAATCCCACGAATGTTTCTAAGACTATCTTTTAACTCCTTTGCCACCTGATCTGTTTCATCAAGATTATCCCCAAATATAGATATTTGAATAGGACTTCCCATCCCCATAGGATTCATTCCACCACTTGCGGCAAATCTCAGATTCTGAATGCCCGGTATCTTTTCTACCTCTTTTTGCAGCAGGAAGGCTATATCTTGAGAGGTCCTTTTTCTTCTTTTTTTAGGTACGAGTCGGATCGTTATTCTTCCCGAGGAGGGGGATTCTGCGTTTCCAAAGATGGCGCCCATACCAGAGCTTGACCTACCAACCCTACTGCTGTAACTTTCTGCCTCTGGAACTTTCTCTTTCACTATTTCCTCTATTCTTTTCATAACTCTATTTGTTTCCTCAAGTGGTGTCCCAAGCGGCATAGATATATCACCCTCAATAAATCCTATGTCCCCTGTGGGTATAAATTCTGTTCCCACAAATTTGAATAATCCAAGTCCTATAATAAAAAATATTAATGCAACGGTTAATGTCCAGGTCTTGTGTAGAATCGCGCCACTTAAGACGTTTTTATACCACCTCTCAATAGCAGCAAACATTCTCTTATTCCAATTTTTTTCTCTTTTAATCTTCAGAAATTTTGAGGAAAGCATAGGGGCTAATGTCATTGATGTAAAAAGAGATGTTGCAAGGATAATTGGTACTGTTGCTGCAAGCTGTTTAAATAGTATCCCTACAAGGCCTCTTACTAAGAATAATGGGAGAAAAATCACGATTGTTGTTATTGTTGATGCTGTAATTGCCTGGATAACCTCCTGCGTCCCAAAAATAGAGGCTTCCTCTCGTGATTCTCCCTTTTCTCTGTGGTGAAATGTATTTTCAAGTACAACGATGGCATTATCCACTACCATTCCAATAGTGATTGCTATAGCAGAAAGCGAGATTATATTTAAACTTCCACCCGAGAAAAAAAGAAAGATAAATGCAACGATTAGAGAAACGGGTATTACACTGGCAACTATTAAACTTGCCCTGAGATTATTCAAAAGAAAAAGGGTAACGATGATAACCAGTATTATTGCAAATAAGATCGTCATAGAGAGATTTCTTATGGAAGATACAATTGATTCTGCATTGTTCACCAAAACATTAAGTTGAACCCCTGGAATTTCTTTGTTTATTTTTTTTATCTCCTCAACAACACCATTTGCTACCTTAATCGAATTAGCACCAGACTGTTTCGTAACCATAAAAATTGGCGAGGGTTTTCCATTGAGCCTTACATAATTGATTCTCTCTGCAGGTTCAAAGGTTACATCTGCAATATCCTTCAGGTAAATAGGGGATTTTCCTGAAAAGCCAACAATGAGATTTTCTATCTGATCGATAGAGTTAAATTCACCGGGGACCCTGACAGAAAATTCCTTTTCCCCTTTTCTTACATTGCCTGCAGGGATATCAAAGTTATTCGCTCTAACAATACCCATAATCTGTTGGAGGGAGACATCAAGATTTTCTATTTTTGTCTTATCTATCTTTATCTTCACCTGCATTTCTCTTATACCACCCCACAGGGAAACTGCCCCAACTCCATCCACCCTTCCGATCATCTTTGAAATCTTTTCGTCCATAACCTTCCTCAAATCAACACCTGGATTTTCTGCCTTTATACTACCAAGTATGATGGGCATCATTGAGGAAGAAAACTTGAGTAGTCTTGGTTGATCTGCATCGGCAGGCAATGTCATCTTTGCAAAATCAAGGGCGTCCCTAACATCATTGGTTGCCTCTGTAAGATCTGTACCGTAGTCAAATTCGAGTGTAACGACAGAAAGATTTTCCTGGGAGGTCGATGTTATTTTCTTCATATTTGATATAGAACCGAGAAAGTCCTCAAGCGGCTTCGAAATCTGTTTTTCTACATCTTCTGCACTGGCACCTGGATATGTTGTCAGTATACTTATCATTGGCATCTCTATATTGGGATATAGGTCAATGGGAAGGCTTTTAAGGCTGACTGCACCAATAATGATCAATATTACAAAAATTACCGTGGTTAAGATAGGCCTTTTAACAGAACCCTTTATCATTTATCCTCCTCTACCCTTACCTTAGAGCCATCCTTGACAATATGTTGACCCTTTACAATGATGGTATCACCTATATGAATATCTCCCAATATTTCTGCAGAATAACCATTAGAAATACCCACACTTATAGGAGTTTCCTCAGCCCTTCCATCTTTAACCTTAAATACATATTTGTTTTCAATACCTATAATAGCAATTTCAGGGACGGATAGACAACCTTTTTTCTGTGCAATTCGTACAAACACCTCCCCAAACATCCCGGGTTTTATTTCCATATTCTTATTCTTAAAAGTTCCAATGACTTCTGTAGTTTTTTTTACAGGATCGGGGAATCTTGAGACAAATTTTATCTTCCCAATAAAGGTCTCTGAAAGATCATTTATTTTAAGTTTCAATGGATCGCCAGGATTCAATTTAGTATTCTCAGGTACAGAGAATTTTACCTTGACCATCTTTATACTGGCAATCTGTGCAATGGGTTTATTCTGCATCACAGGGGTACCTCTATCTATAGGGAAAAGGCTTACGTAACCTGTGAGAGGTGCCTTTACAGGAATAGGTTTTATCTCAAGCCCGGGAACCTCCCTTTCAATATATGCAATGACATTATCTTTATGGACATAACTGCCCTCCCTGACAACAAACCTACTGAACCTTCCAGGGAGATCTGAAAAGACCATTGTCTGGTCTAATCCCTCTACAATGACTGAATAATTTATCCATTCTTCGATATTTCTTTTTTGAACGGTAGTAACCACTACAGGAATCTCAGGCATTCCTTCTTTTACCGTCTTTTTCTTTCCTTTTCTGAGCAGCACGGGAACTAAAAGAATAAGAATAATAACTATAATAATTATCCACCATATCTTTTTCATCTTTCCTCCTCTTTTGTTGCATTTTTCAGCAGTTCTAAAGCAACTCTGAATTTAAAGAGTGCACTGAGATATCCAAATTGAGCCCCTTCATAACCAAACTCCACATCCCTGTAATCGGTATATGATATATATCCTTGTCTGTACTGTTCTTCAGCCATTTTCATCGCCCGCTTTGATGATTCAAGATTCTTTTTTTGAACAGTTATTTCCTGTTCAGACTCCTTCAAGTTTCCATATAGGTTTTTTATTTCTGTCTCAATGGCAAAAGAAATGAGATGTCTATTAAGTTGTATTTTCTCAACATTTTTTTCTGCCTCCTTCAATTTGTGTATATTTGAAAATCCTTGAAAGATGGGGAAAGAAAGTGCAATCGTCGCATTCATACTTTTGCCCCACGTATTTTCAAAGTTAAAAGGTTTGTTATACGTGAAATTACCAGCGAAAACAAGTGACGGCATAGAAGAAAGGGCAACGAGTTTTTTGTTCATCCTTGAAGATCGAAGTGCAATATCCATAAGTTTAATTTCTTCTCTATTCTTTATTGCACTCTTAACAAGTGAATCGGGATTAGATTCAAAAATTGTTGCATTTATATTTTCCTCTACAGGATATATTGAATCCACAGGAAAACCCAGTATCAGATTCAATGCCCGATATAGGGATCGCACTCCGTTTCTTGCTTTTATCAAGGATGCCTCTCTATCAAGTACATCTTTTTCTGCTCTGAGCTTGTCAAGGTCTGTTGCCCTGCCTTCACTGAATTGCATCTCTGTCACCTTTAGATGATCCTTAGCCCTCAGGAGTGCCTCTTTAGAGATTTTCTCTCCCTGTTTTGCAAGAAGAAGGTTGAAATAGAGATTTATTAACTGATTTTCCTGTTCTCTCTGAACCTTTAGGATATTTAATTCTGAAGATCTCACACCCATTTCCCCAAGGAGTTCTATTATTCTTCTCTGCCCTGACAAAAAAAGTGGCAGTGTGATGGAGAGGGAATTCTGATAGTTATCAGGTTGACCCATTGAGACTTCCATATTTCCTTGAGGTGTAGGCATTGTTATTTTTGGAATTGTTGAAAGACGTGTATACGTAGATTGAAACCTAATTGATGGAAAGAAGGAAGCCCTTGACTGATACAATTTTTCTTTTGCGATCTCAAGATCCTTTACAGAGGATTGAATATTTATATTTTTCGATTTCAGTATATGTTTTGCCTCATCAAAACTTAATGGGAATATTACTATTGGCAAGAGTAACAAAATCAAAAATCTTTTCATTTCTCCTCCTTTTTTAAGGCATTTATAATAAACCTTTTTAACGTTTCAATGTATGTTTTACTTTCAAAAAAGCCTGAGACTATACCTGTGGAAATCACAATTTGACCAAGGTCCCTTTCGTTATATTCCGAATCTGGGAAGAAGCTTTTCAGTTTTTCCCCGATTGCCAGCCTTATCTCTTCCAGTTTTTCAGGCACAACCTTTCTTATCAATCGTTTTGTCTTCAGAGGAAGATCCCTTCTCCTCTCGTCGAGCATTCTTCTATCCATCCCTATAGAGGAAACAAAAGACGTATAGAATTTCAAAAGTTGATCGAGGAAATCCTCTGGTGTATTTGTTTTATCAATGATCTGGGTCAGACTTTTCTCAAACGATTTCACCATTTCAACAACAACGGTGATAAATAGTTCATCCTTATTTTTGAAGTAAAGATAAACTGTTCCCTTTGCAACATTTGCGGCCTTTGCTACATCATCAATTTTCACCTTGAAGAAACCCTTTTTACTAAAAAGTCTCACTGCTTTTTCTAATATTAATTCTTTTTTTTCTGATTTACTGACTGACTGGTCGGTCATAAATAACAATATATATAGAAAAGAAATTTTGTCAACCCCACTGAAAGATATATATTCATGGTAATACTTTTGTTGTTATTTCTACGCAAGATGTCATATGTTTTTATTATATAAAATGTCATATTTTATATAGGTTCATTTTTCTTCTTATGGCGTTTATAAGTTGTCATCCTGAGGAACACAGCGGCGTGAAAACCTCGTCTTTCGTTTTCTCTCACGATTCACAATTCACAAATCACGGTCTTT